>CAZZFT010000003.1:0-109585 GCA_964653555.1 uncultured Spirochaetales bacterium
TCGAGATCCGCGCGCCGCGCGCGGAAGCCCGGCTGGGCGAGGCGCTCGGGGGCCACGTAGGCGAGACGAAAGGCGCCGCGCGCGAGCCCTGCGAGCCGGCGCCCGGACTCCCCGGCGTCGAGGGTGGAGGCCAGGTAGGTGGCCTGGAGTCCGCAGCGGGCCAGGGCCTCGACCTGGTCGTGCATCAGCGCGATCAGGGGCGAGATCACCAGCGTCGTGCCGCGGAGGACGCTGGCGGGAAGCTGATAGGTGAGGCTCTTGCCGCCGCCCGTGGGCGCGACGAGCAGCAGGCGGCCGACCTCGAGCAGCGTCGCGATCGCCTCCCGCTGGCCGGACCGGAAGGCCGCGTGGCCGAAGCGGCCCAGGGCGGCGTCGAGCGCCGCCGGATCGGGTGCCGAGCCCGCGGTCACGGAGCCGGCGGGGCGAGACGCTGGATCGACGGCGAGCCGAAGCTCACCACGTAGACCTCGCCGTCGCGGCCCTGGCCGAAGTCGGTCACCGAGGCCTTGGGGATCAAGAGGTTCTGTACCGGCGCGGCGAGGTTCGCCGTGTCGAAGGTGAAGAAGCGCCCGGTGACGAAGTCGCCGTAGACGTAGAAGCCGTCGAGCGACGGGATGGCGCCGCCGCGGTAGACGGCGCCGCCGGTGATCGCCTGGGCCTCGCTGCGGCCGTGCACCGCCTCGGGCGGCGCGAACGTCGAGTCGGGCACGGCGCAGGGCCCGTTGGAGCGCATGCGCAGCGTGCCCTCGAAGCAGTTCCAGCCGTAGTTCTTCCCCACTTCGACGAGGTCGACCTCTTCCTGGGTCGCCTGCCCGACGTCGCCCGTCCACAGGTCGTCGGTCACCGGGTCGAACTGGATCCGCCACGGGTTGCGGAAGCCGTAGGCGAAGATCTCGGGGCACGGCATCGCGCCCGAGCCCGTATCGCACTGGGGATTGCCGGCGGGGAAGGCGTTGCCCGGTGGGATCGCGTAGGTCTTGCCCGCCGGCGGCGCGCCGTTCACGTCGAGACGCAGGATCGAGCCGAGCAGGGTCATCGGGTTCTGGCCATTGCCGTTGGGGTCGTTGCTGCCGCCGCCGTCGCCGACGGTCCAGTACAGGAAGCCGTCGGGACCGAACTCGAGGTCGCCGCCGTTGTGGTTGGATTGGCCCGGGTGCGGGACCGTCAGCAGCACCTCGTCGGGATCGAAGGTCTCGCCGCCGTCGGCGCTCACCCAGCGCTCCAGGACGCAGGTTTCCAGCGTGCCGTCGGTGTAGGCCAGGTACACCTCGCCGCTCCCCGCGAAGCTGGGATCGAAGGCCATCCCGAGCAGCCCGCGCTCGCCGACGCCGAGGTCGATGCTCTTCTGATTCGGCACGTCGGCCGCCATCGCCTTGACGGGGCTCGAAGCGAGGAAGGTCCAGATCTTCCCGCCCTGCTCGACGACGTACCAGCGGTCGTCGTCGTCGGGGTGCTGCACGAGCTTCACCGGGTTGGCGAAGGGGAGGTTCCCGAAGGCCGGCTCCAACGACGCGGGGATTCCGGTGACCGTCTCGACGCCGTCGCCTCCTCCGGAGCCGCACGCGGCCGCGAGCGCGCCGAGCGCACCGAGGAGCGCGCCGAGAGCGACTCCGGGTCTCCTTTCCCCTCGCATTCCGACCTCACCCCGCCCGTCCCGCCGTCTGTGCAGCGTAAGGGACCGATCGGCTTGACGCCGCCCCGGATCGAGGCTCAGACTGCGCGGGTGCCTTTCGCACCCGAAGAGCCCCTCGCCCGCGACGCTCTCGGCTATGCGGCGGCGCCCGTCGCCGTCCGCGACGATCTCGTCGAAGCCCAGCGGGCACTGCTCGACCACCTGCGCCGGCCGGGATCCTGGTTCACGGGAGCGGAGCGAATCGCGATCGCGGCCGAGAGCCGGGGCGCCGGCACGTGTCGTCTGTGCCGTGATCGGAAGGCTGCGCTCTCCCCGGAGGCAGTTCGCGGAGAGCACGACAGAGCTTCGCTCGGCGTTAGTCTGGCCCCCGGGGTCGTCGACGTCGCCCACCGCGTGCGCACCGACTCGGGCCGGCTCTCGCGCGCATGGTTCGAGCACACGACCGCCCCCGGATCCGGACCGGCGATCGGGGCCTACGTCGAGGCGGTCGGCGTGGTGGCGCTGCTGGCCGGCGTGGACTTCTTCTGCCGGGCCCTCGGGGTGCCGCCCCCGGCGCTGCCCTCGCCGCTCCCCGGCTCCCCTTCTCGCTACACGCCCCGGGGCCTGCGCAGCGACGTGGCCTGGGTGCCGATCCTGGCCCCCGAGGACGCCGCGGGTCCCGAGGCCGAGCTCTACGACCGCGACGCCCCGCTGATCCCCCTGATCGCGAGGGCCCTCTCCGCGGTGCCCGATCACGTGCGTGTGCTGCAGGAAGTGCAGCGCACGCACTACCTTCCCCTCCGCGCCCTGCGCGACCCGAAGCTGGGCCGGGCGATCGACCGGATGCAGATCGAGCTGGTGGCGGCGCGGGTCTCGGCAGTCAACGAATGCTTCTACTGAACGAGCGCCCACGCCTCGCTGCTCCGGGTGAGCGGCTCGTTCCAAGGGGTCTCCGTGGATCTCTCGGCGGTGAACGGTCGGATCGGTGACGACGGCGGGGTCGCGCACGGCGCGCGTCTTCTGGCCTTCACCGACGCGGTGATGGGCGGGGATCCCCAGGCGGCGGAGGCGGAGCGCGCGGCGCTGCGCGCGGTGCTCGCGGACGCCGCCTTCGTCGACACCTGCGCGACGATCGCCGTCTTCAGCGTGGTCGACCGGATCGCCGACGCCACCGGCATCCCCCTCGACGAGGGGCTGGCGGCGCTCTCGGGCGAGGTGCGCCGGGAGCTCGGCCTCGAGCGCTTCGCCTCCGCCGCGAACACGCCCGGCGCCCGCGGAGCCGCCCGGTGAGCGGGTCGGGGCGGACCGACGGCGTCACTCACGCGGTCGTGAACCAGCCGCCGCCGCTCGAGGACACGAACCTGCTCGCGTGCGACCTCCCGCTGCGCGAGGGACTCGAGCGGGAGGGAGCCGGCTGGGCGGCTGAGCGCGTCGACCGTTATGCGAATCGCATGGGGAGCGCCGAGGTGCTGGCCCTCGGCCGCGACGCGAATCGCCACACGCCCGAGCTCACCGCCTTCGACCGCTTCGGGCACCGCATCGACGAGGTGGAATTCCATCCGGCGTGGCACGCCTTGATGGGCCTCGCGATGGAGCACGCCGTGCACGCCCTGCCCTGGCGCGAGCCGCGGCCCGGCGCCCACGTGGCGCGCACGGCGATGCACTCGATCCTCTCCCAGGTGGAGGCCGGCCACGGGTGTCCGATCACGATGACCTTCGCCTGCGTGCCCGCGCTGCGGGCGGAGAAGTCCGTGGCCGAGGAGTGGGAGCCGCGCGTCCTCTCCACCCGCTACGACCCGCGCAGCGTCCCCGCCGCGCGCAAGAGCGCCGCGACGATCGGCATGGCGATGACCGAGAAGCAGGGCGGCAGCGACGTGCGCGCGAACACCACCCGTGCCCATTCCCTCGGCGGCGACGCCTACGAGCTGGTCGGCCACAAGTGGTTCTGCTCGGCGCCGATGAGCGACGCCTTCCTCACGCTGGCGAAGATTCGCGAGAACGCGCCTCCCACCTGCTTCCTGGTGCCGCGCTGGCGCCCCGACGGCACCCGCAATCCGTTCCCGATCCAACGCCTCAAGGACAAGCTGGGCAATCGCTCGAACGCCTCGAGCGAGATCGAGTACCGCGACACCTGGGCGCGCCGCGTCGGTCCCGAGGACCGCGGCGTGCGCACGATCATCGACATGGTCCACCACACGCGCCTCGACTGCGTGAGCGGCAGCACCGGCCTGATGCGCATGGCCCTGACCCAGGCCGTCCACCACGCCCGCCACCGCAGCGCCTTCGGCCGCCTGCTGACCGAGCAGCCGCTGATGCGCAACGTGCTCGCCGACCTGGCGCTCGAGGTGGAGGCCGCCACCGCCCTGATGCTGCGCCTGGCCCGCGCCTACGATCACGCCGGCGAAGATCCCGCCGAGCGCGCCTTCGCGCGCATCGCCACGGCGGTGGGCAAGTACTGGGTGTGCAAGCGCGCGCCGCAGACGATCGGCGAGGCGATGGAGTGCCTCGGCGGCAACGGCTACGTCGAGGACGCGATCCTGGCGCGCCTGTACCGGGAGGCGCCGGTCAACTCGATCTGGGAGGGCTCGGGCAACGTGATCTGCCTCGACGTGCTGCGCGCGATCGTGCGCGAGCCCGACGCCCTGCCCGCCCTGCGGGCCGAGATCGCGCTGGCGCGCGGCGCCGACCGCCGGCTCGACGCCGCGATCGCCCGCCTCGACGCCGCCCTCGCCGACCCGACCGACGCCGAGGCGCGCGCGCGGCGCCTCGTCGAGCAGCTCGCCCTCGCGCTCCAGGCGTCGCTGCTGGTGCGCCACGCGCCGGCGCCGGTGGCGGATGCCTTCTGCGCCGCGCGTCTCGGCGACGGTGGCCTGCTCTTCGGTACCCTGCCCCGGGGCGTCGACCCGGGCGCGCTCCTCACCCGGGCGCTACCGGGCTAGGAGGGCTCCCGCCGACTAGCGCTCGCCTTCCGCCGGCGTCGCGCGCAGCCACACCAGGGTGGCGCCCCAGCCGCCGCGGTCGCCGGGGGCGTCGGCGTAGCGCTCGACGAGCGCGCTGCGCGCCAGGTGCTGGCGAACGCGGTGGCGCTGAACGCCACGGCCTCGTCCGTGCACGATGCGCACCTCGCGAAAGCCGCGCTCGGCGGCCGCCTCGAGATAGGCGTCGACGATCTCGCCGGCGTCGCGCGCCGGGAACCAGTGCAGATCGATCGAGTCGCCGATCGGGATCTCGACCGGATCGGGGAAGAAGGGCCCGTCGTTCTCGCCGCTCGTCACCCCGGCGAGCGTGCGTCAGCCGTCGGCCTCGCGCACGCGCGGAAGGGCGCGCGCGACCTGCTAGCCCTGCTGTGCCGCCTGGGCCGCCGCTTCGCGGTCGACGAACTGGATCCAGGTCTGGGCCATCTCGTGGGTCCGCTCGTCTCCGAGGGCCTGGGCGAAGGAGCTGCGCGCCAGCTCGAGGCTCTTCTGCTGGAAGGCCGTGATCCCCACCAGCAGGTGGGCGTAGGCCGGGTTCTCGAGACCGCCCTTCTCGAAGGCGTGGCTGAGCGCTTCGCTCGCGTCCTGCCAGCGCTCGGCCTGCATGTACACCTGGCTCAGCTTCACGAAGCCGTTGCCGTTGTCGGTGAGCTCGGCGGCGCGCTCCAGGGGCTCCAGCGCCATGTCGGCCTCGCGCGCCGACAGGAGGCTGTTGGCGAGCAGTCCCCAGGCCTCCGCGTCCGGATGGACGACTCCGCTCTCGATCGACTCGCGCATCAGCTGCGCGCCTTCCCAGGGGATGCCCATGAACACGTACATCTGGGCGAGTCGCTCCACCTCGCGCTCCTCCTCGAGGAACCCCTGGGACTCGGCGAGCTGCTGGGCAGCGAGACTGTCCTCGTCCCGGTCCATCTCCATCAACACGGCGGCGAGCTGAGTCCAGTAGACCTTCTTCGGATAGCGCAGCGCAAGCTGCTGGAGGAGCGGAAGCGCGTCGTCGAAGCGCTCCTTCGAGATGTAGAGCGAGATCAGGAGCTGGAGCCAGGGCTCGCGCGGGTCGTCCGACATCTCGACCGCCTTTCGCGCGGGCTCGAGGGCCTGATCGGGCTGGTCCGACTGGTAGTAGGCGATCCCCAGCATGTAGTAGGCCATCGCCGTCGGGTTGTCTTCCTGGGCGAACCACGCATGGAGCGTCTCGATCGCCGGCTTCCACTGCTCGTCCACCATCTGGATCTGGGCCAGGTTGAAGCGGATCGCACTCATCTGCGAGGGCGGAAGCGCCTCGGTCGCGAGCGCGTTCGTGAAGTGCTCGGACGCCTCGTCGTATTTCTCCTCGCCCGCGGCGATGTATCCGTAGAGCAGCTGGATCAGGCCCAGCGGATAGGGTTTGAGCCGCTTCTGCCGGATCGAGTCCAGGATGTCCCGGGCTTCCGGATACTTCTCCTGGTTGACCAGTTCGCGCACCTGGGCGAGCTCGTCGGCCAGATGCCGATCGCCGATCACGTACTCGGAGCCCTGCTCCTCCCGCTTCGCCTGGGCGGGGAGGACCCCCGTGGCGACGACGAAGGCGGCCAGGGCGAGCACTGCGATCGGGGAGCGTCGAGTCATCCGCGTCTTTCTCACTCCTGCATCTGGAACGCCAGGCGCACGATCACGCCCGGCCGTTCGACGGGAGTCCCGTTCTCGATGCGAGGGTTGTACTTGCACTTCTGGATGGCGCGCAGCGCCTCCTTGTTGAAGATCGTGCTGGGCTGGTAACCCACGACCCGGGGATCCTTGACGGATCCGGTCTTCGTGATGGTGAATTCCACCTCCACCCATCCCTCGAGCCCGCGCTGCGCGGCGCGCATCGGGTACTTCGGAGGCGCACAGACGAGCGGCACCACGTCCGTGTCCGCGGCGGCGACCCCGCCGAGGCCGGCGCCCGCGAGCTCGACCTTGGAGTCGAAGCTCGCGGCGATGCCGGCCCCCTCCACGTCGGGCCGCAGGTTCTCGGCGAGGTTCATCTCCGGGGGCGGCGGCTCCCGCTCGGGAGGCTTGCGGTCCGGCAGCTCCCTCTTGCGCGTCTCGACCTCGGTGTCACGCTTGAGCCGCACGAAGTCGATGATCGCTCCCACCTTCGCATCCTCGAGCTTCCCCTCGACGTTGATCAACGACTGCATCAGCCAGAACAGGCCGAAGCAGACGAAGCCGGCGAGGCACAGCGCGACGAGATGACGGATCCGCACGGCTCAGTCGATCACCTGGGCCGCGAGCGACACGTTCTTCACCCCCGCCAGACGCGCCGCGTCCATCACCTCGACCACCAGCCCGTTCTCCGAGTCCTCGTCCGCGCTGATCACCACGGGCCCGTCGGGGCTCTCCGCGTGGAGCCGCTCGATGTTCGCCCGCACCGCCCGCGGATCCGTCTGTCGATGGTTCACCCAGATCTGCCCCGTCCGCGTGATCGACACCACGATGCTCTCGCTCGCCTTCTTGTCCGACGGCGCCGCGTCGGGGCGGTTCAGCTCCAGACCCGACTCCTTCAGGAACGAAGCCGTCACGATGAAGAAGATCAGCATGATGAACACCACGTCGAGCATCGGCGTCAGGTCGATCTCCGCCTCGTCCTCCTGGTCGAAGTGCCGCCGCCTCACCGCGCCGCCCTCATCGCGGCTCGAGGGTCAGGCTGTCGGCAACCCGCTGCTGCTCGGTCTTGCTGAATTTCTCGATCTGCACCGACAGCATCAGCCCGGAGAGCGCCGCCACCATCCCCGCCATCGTCGGCACGGTCGCCTTCGACACCCCCGACGCCATCGCCCGCGCGTTCCCGCTGCCCGCCACCGACATCACGTCGAACACCTCGATCATCCCGGTCACCGTCCCCAGGAGGCCCAGCAGGGGGCACAGAGCCACCAGCGTCCGGATCATCGGGAGCCCCTCCTCCAGCTTGACGCTGACCTGGGAGATCAACAGACGCCGGATCTGGTGCGCGTACCAGGAGGAGCGGTCCGAGCGCTCGCTCCACTCGCTGCGGGCGGCGCGCGCCACGCCGGGATGGACCTTCCAGAAGTACCAGAAGCGCTCCAGCATCAGCGTCCACATCAGCAGCAGAACGCCCCCGATCAGGTACAGCACGTCGCCGCCCGTCTCGAGGAACTCCCGCACGGCCAGCACGGCCGACTGCTCAAACACGCTGGGCCTCCGCCCGCCGCGCGATCAGCCCCGCGCTCTGCTCGTCGAGCACGTTCACGATCTTCTTCGTGTTGCTCGACAGCGCCGTGTGCAGCAGCACCAGCGGGATCGCCACCAGCAGGCCCAGCATCGTGGTGACCAGCGCCTCGGAGATGCCGCCCGCCATCATCCGCGGGTCGCCCGCCCCGAACAGCGTGATCGACTGGAAGGTCTTGATCATTCCGGTCACGGTGCCCAGCAGCCCCATCAGGGGCGCCACCACCGACACCACCTTGACCAGGCCGATGAAGCGCTCCAGGTGCGACGTCTCGCGCATCACCGCCTCGTCGAGCTTGAGCTCGAGCGTCTCCGGATCGACGCTCCGGTTCTCGTCGTAGACCCGCATCACGCGCCCGAGCGGGTTGTCCGCCCGCGCCTGGCTCGACTTCTGCTGGGCATCCACCTTCCGGCCCACCGCCCACAGCACGCCCATCCGCACCACGGCGATGAACGCCGCGATCACCCCCAGGACGATGATCGCGTACCCGATGTAGCCGCCCTCCGGGACCCGCTCGGTCAGGCTCCGCGTGTCGATCAGCACCGCCAGCAGCGAGCCCCGTCCCGGATCGATCGCCACCCGCGATACCCCCGAATCGGCGTCCTCGTAGTCCCGCAGCAGCGACAGGTACTGGGAGGCCGGCTGGCGGCTCAACTCCCGAAGCTTGCCCAGCTCGGGCTCGAACAGCAGGTACTCCCCGTCGGCGATCGCCGAGAACACTCCGACCCGGGTCACCTCCTTCGTCTCCTCGCCCCCCTGCACCGTCAGCACCGGCGCCGGGAACTTCACCACGCGACCCTGCTCGGTCATCTCGCGCTGGATCTCGAACCACAGGCGTCGCAGCGCATCGATCGACGGCAGCTCCTTCTTCTTGCCCAGCTCCGCCAGGAAGGCGTCCCGATCCCCGGGCAGCTGCGCACTGGTGAGCGAGGTCTGGAAGTTGCCGCGCGTGGTCCCCGCCACCTGCCGCACCACGCCGAACAGCTCGCCCAGGCTGCCCAGCCGCTGGGTGAGAGCGGCCTCCCGCTCGGCCAGCGAGGTCTCGTTGGCCTGGAAGGTTCTCTCGAGCCGCTCCGACAGATCCTGGGCCCGCGACAGGTTCGTCTTCGCCTCCTCCAGGATCCGACGCTGGTCGTCGCGCGCTTCGACGAAGCGCTGCTCCCGCTCCTGGGCGCTCGCGCGCAGCTCGGTCCGGCTCTGGTCCAGCAGATCCAGCAGCTTCTGGAGATTCGCCGCCTCGGGCGGCTGCTCCGCCCGTTCGACCGCCGCGTCGGCGGCGCGCGCTTCGGGACTGTTCGGATCGACGGGCGGCGTCTCGGCGCGCTTCGTCTCCGACGGCGGCGCCTCCTCGGCCGCCGCCGCGACACCCAGGATGATCAGGACCCCACCGAGTGCAAGGATCCACCGCTTCATCGCGCCGCTCCCTCGGCCGGCTCGGCCGGCGGCACCGGAATCTCGATCAGCTCGGGCGCCGACTGCTTGCGCGCCACCCGCAGTCCCTGCTTGATCGCCGACAGGTATTCCGAATCGAGCGGCTCCCACTTGCGATCCCGTTGGTTCCACGCGCCCGCCTCGGTCCCCTCGAGCGTCTCGTAGACCAGCGCCGTGCGACCGACGCGCAGAAAGTCGACCGTGCGCGGCTCCCCCGTCGTGTCGATCGTGCCCCGGTACGCCTCGATCGTGCGCCCGTACTCGCTCTCGATCTCGTAGGCCTCCATGATCCGCCGGTACTTCTCCGAGTTCGTCACGTCCGCCCGCGCCATCATCTCCTTCAGGCCCTCCACCCGACGCGTCCGCTCTTCCATCAGGAACGGCACGTCCAGCGACACGAACGCCTCGAGGTACGAGATCATCTCCGTCATCAGCGGCGCCACCGCGCGCGACACCAGCTCGACGTCGTCCACCTGATTCTGCAGCGACGCCATCTCCTTCTCCTGGCCCGCGATCAGCTCGCGCATCTGGCCGTTGTACACGTTGAGCGAGTCGAGCTGCTTCACCGTGCTGCGGTACTCGGTCAGCATCGACTCGGTGTCGTCGCTGATCTCGTCGATCCGCTTCTGGGAGGCGATCGCCTCCTGGTTGAGGGCCTTGCGCTCGTCCAGGGCGACCTGCAGGTCTGCGGCTCGCGCCTGCACGCCGAGTGCAGCGACGAACACCATCGCCGCGAGGAAGGACCTGCCATGGGGGTTCATTCCGATCTCCTCACTCGTTCCTCGCCGGGGCCGCGGTCGGCGGCTCCGGCCCGACTCCGCTCTCGGCTCGACGCTCGCCCCTCGCGGGCGCCGGGGCCCGCCGGACCCCGGCGGGGGACGCGGAACCGGTCGTCTTACCGGCGTTTTCCGTACCTTCTATCTCTCTTCTGATAGAAATGTCAAGATGACCGACGGACACCTCCACATTCTATCCCCCGGCGCGCCATTGTTCTTGACTAGATTGTCAGCAGTGGGGCTAGAATGCGATGCGCCGCAACAAAAGGAGACCCCGGGTGAAGACTTACGAAACGATCGCTCTCGAGCAGGAGGGCCCCGTCCTCTGGATCAATCTCGACCGGCCCGATCGACGCAACGCCATGAACTGGCAGATGCACGAGGACCTGGAGAACGCCCTCCAGGACGCGGAGGAGGACGATGGCACGCGCGTCATCATCCTTGCGGGGAAAGGTCCCTGCTTCTGCGCCGGCCACGACCTCTACGAGGTGGCGAACGACTACTTGTCGGGAAGCTTCGTGATGCGACCGCTCCGCCGCTTCCGGCATGTGGTCCCGCACGAGGTGATCCGCCAGATCTCCAAGCCCGTGATCGCCGCGGTGCACGGCTTCGTCGGGCCGATGGGCGTAATACTCTCGATCTCGACCGACCTGGTCATCGCCGAGGAGGGAACCGTCTTCAGCTTCGAGCAGATGCGCGCAGGCGGCGCGGGCTGCTACCCGCTGATCCCGCTGATCATCGGCGAGAAGAAGACCAAGGAATGGCACCTGCTCGGCAAGGCCTTCACCGCCGCCGATCTGGAGCGCTTCGGCCTGATCAACAAGGTCGTGGGCAAGGGTGAGGCGCGGAAGGCGGCGAAGGAGTGGGCGGACGAGATCGCCGCCAACCCGCCCCAGAACGTGGCCGCGAACAAGGCCGCGATCAACATGGTGATGAACGTGCTGGGCGCCGACACTCTCCATGACATCAGTCACATCTACGGATCGCTCGGACACGGCACGGAGTTCGACAAGAGCTTCTTCGAGCTCGCCCAGAAGAAGGGCCTGAAGAGCGCGCTCGAGATGCGCGACAAGGCGCACGGCGGCCGCGAAGTCTCGGGCTTCCGCGCTGGCGAGAAGCGCTAGGTCGAGAGTCGAAACACCCGCCGGTCCGCGGTGCCCGCTCGAGCGGGCGCCGCGGACCGCGACCTCCGGCAGCTCACCATCGAGGCACCCATGGAAGGCCCTCTCGAAGACGTCGTGGTGATCGACCTCACCGCCCACCTGGCGGGTCCCTTCGCCACCCGCATCCTGGCGGACCTCGGGGCCCAGGTGATCAAGATCGAGCCGCGCACCGGCCGTCCCGCTCCGCCGATGGCCGGGAAGGGTCCGGTGCCGCTGTTCGCCGCGGCGAACCGCGGCAAGCAGAGCGTGTCGCTGGACCTGAAGCATCCCGAAGGGCGCGCCATCCTCTTCGATCTGCTGCGCACGGGCCAGGTGCTGATCGAGAACTTCCGTCCCGGGGTGACCGAGCGGCTGGGGGTGCACTACGAAGCCGTCCACAAGGAGTGTCCGGAGATCGTGTACTGCACGATCACCGGCTTCGGGTCCACCGGCCCGCTGGCCAGCAAGCCGGCCTTCGACGCGGTGATCCAGGCGATGAGCGGCGCCATGTTCTCCACCGGTGAGCCCGATCGGCCTCCTGCCCTGATGACCGCTCAGATGGGCGACCTGGCCTCCGCCTGCATGGCGGCGCCGGCGATCCTGGCGGCCCTGCATAGACGCGAGCGCACCGGCCGCGGTTCCCACGTGGACATCAGCATGCTCGAGTCGCTGATGTACCTGCTGCCGAGCCAGACCCAGGGCTATCTCCAGTGGGGTCACCTCCCGATGCGGAGCGGATCGAGCTACGGCTTCGGCGCCATCGTCGGCGCCTTCGAGGCCTCCGACGGGAAGTTCATCCAGGTCCTGTGCCCCTACCCCCACTTCCAGGAGCGGCTCGCCGCCGCCGCCGCCACCGCGGAGGGCTGCGGAGCGCTCACGACGGACCCGCGCTTCCAGACCGCCGACGGACGCCGCGAGCACAGCGAGGAGTTCCTGGGGCTGGTGGCCCGGGCGATCCGGACGCGTCCCCAGGAGGAGTGGCTCGCCATCCTCACCGAGGCCGACGTCCCTTCGGCCCCCATCTACGACATCGCCCAGGCGCTGGCGATCCCGCAGCACGCGCACCGCGGCTTCCTGGGCGAGATGGAGCTCCCCGAGATCGGCCCCCAGAAGACGGTGGGCAGCCCGTTCCAGATCTCCGACTACGCCCAGCCCGAACGGCTCGAGCCGCCGCCCGAGTTCGCCGAGCACACCGAGCAGGTGCTGCGCGATCGGCTCGGCTATCCGCCCGACCGCATCGCCGCCCTACGGGCCGCGGAGGTCATCTAGCCGCGCGGGCCCGCTGGTACTACGGCTGGAACGTCCTGGGCGCAGCTTTCCTGGCTCAGGGCGTCGTCGTGGGCGCCGCGAACTACGGCTACTCGATCTTCATCGTTCCCCTCGGCGATGCCCTCGGCGCGTCGCGCTTCGAGGTGGTGCTCGTCCCCTCGGTGATGCGCATCGCGACCGGCCTGCTGTCGCCCTTCGTCGGCCGCGCCCTCGACCGCGGTCCGATCCGCGCCTGGATGGTGGGCGGCTCGCTCCTGCTCGCCGCGGGCTTCGCTCTCGCCTCGGCCGCGACGGCGATCTGGCAGGTGTGCGTCCTGTACGCGTCGCTGATCGCCGTCGGCACGATCGCCGCCGGGCCGATCGCCGCGTCGACGGTGGTGGCGAAGTGGTTCGTGCGCGCGCGGGGGCGCGCCCTGGGCATCGCGGCCGTCGGCACCTCGCTCGGAGGCGTGCTGCTGCCGCCCGCGATCGCGGCCGGGATCGCCCACCTCGGCTGGAGCTCGACCTATCTCGCGATGGCCGCGCTCGTCCCGCTCGCGATCGCCCCGGTGGTGTGGCTCGTGATTCGCGACCGGCCCGAGGATCTGGGGCTCGCTCCCGACGGAGACCCGGACCCGATCGCCTCCCCGGCCCCGGCCTCGCCGGCTGCCGCCCCGCCCGCCCTGCTGGGCTCGGGCCACTTCCTGCGCCAGCGCAACTTCTGGACGATCGTCGCGGCCTACGGTCTCTCCTCGATCGGTTTCGGCGGCGTGCTCTACAACCTGGTTCCCTTCGCCATCGACCGTGGCTTCGAGGCGGCCGCCGCCGCGTTCCTCCTGTCGGTGCTCACCGCCGCGGGCGTCGTCGGCAAGATCTCCGTCGGGATGGCCGCGGACCGCCTGCGCCCGACCCACGCCTTCGGGATCGCGATGGCAGCCTCGGCGGCGGGGGTGGCGGGAATGGTCGCCGCCGGGAGCTATGCGGCGTTGGGGGTGTCCGTGGCCGCGCTCGGCTTCGGCACCGGCGGCCTGTACCCGCTGCTCGGCGTGCTGATCGGCAGCGCCTTCGGAAGGGAGTCCTTCGGACGGGTGATGGGACTGATGAGCCCCTTCACGATGGCGCTCAGCCTGCCGGCGGCGCCCCTGGCGGGCTGGGTCTTCGACCACACGGGAAGCTACGACCCGGTGTTCCGGGTTTTCCCCTTCGTCTTCGCCCTGGCGGGCGTCGTGGTGCTCGCCGTGCGCGCCCCGGCGCCCGCTCGCACCGGGGCCTGATCCACGCCCGACGCTCAGCGCAGGTAGGAGAAGCCGCCGTTCACCGCGAGGGTCTCGCCGGTGATGTAGCCCGAGTCGGGTCCGCACAGGAAGACGACGGCGCGGCCGATGTCGGCCTCGGGCTCTCCCAGGCGGCCCAGGGGCAGGCGCTTCTGCGACTGGCGGAACGCCTCGGGGTTGGCCTCGGCCTGCTTGCGCAGCATCGGATTCCAGGCCGCCGGCAGGATCGCGTTCACGCGGATCCCGTCGCCGGCCCACTCCACGGCGGCCGCCCGGGTGAGGGAGAGCACCGCCGCCTTCACCGCCGCGTAGCCGCCCAGCCCGCGCGGCTCGGGCGTCGAGCTCGCGCTCGAGCCCACGTTCACCACCACGCCGCCGCCGCGCAGGTGGGGATGGCAGCGCTTCATGAAGCGCAGCACGGCCAGGGGCCCCGTCTCCCAGCCCAGCGCGAGCGCCTCGTCCTCGAGCTCGAGGAGGGGGCCGAGCGGGTAGCTGGCGGCGTTGTTGATCAGCACGTCCAGACGCCCGAGACGCTCGACGGTCTGCCGGACGCAGGCGTCGATCTGGGCGGGGTCGGTGACGTCGCACACGATCGCCTCGGCGCGGCGTCCGCGGCGCTCGATCTCCTTGCAGCTCTCCTCCAGCGTCGACGCCGTGCGTCCGGCCACCGCCACGTCGGCACCCTCGGCGGCGAGCGCCCAGGCGATGCCCTGCCCGATGCCCTGGCCGCCCCCGGTGACCAGGGCCACCCGTCCTTCCTGGGTTCCCATGTGCGCTTCCTCCTCGTCGATTGATGTGTTCATTTCGCAGCCGGATCGGGCCGGTACACTCGAATCGGTCGGAACTTCTTGAACAGCTCGGGCTGCTGGGACCAGGGACGGCCCGCGGTCAGCCCCCCGTCTACGACGAAGTTCTGGGCGGTGACGTAGGTGGCGGCGTCGCTGGCGAGCCACAGGGCGAGGCGCCCGATGTCCTCGGGCTCGCCGGCGCGCTCGATCGGCTGGGACGCCGCCATCTGCCGCTTCGCCACCTCGGCCGGATCCTCTCCCGACTCCGAGCGGCCGACGGTGGAGAGGGCGAGGGGGGTCGCGATGAAGCCCGGCGAGATCGAGTTCACGCGCACCCCGCGCGGGCCCAGCTCGAGCGCGACGGAGCGGGTGAGCTGGACGACCGCCGCCTTCGCCGCCGCGTAGGCGTGAGAGGAGTAGCCTCCCGCCAGGGCAGCGACGCTGGCCGTGTTGACGATCGCCCCGCCCTGGCGACACAAGAGCGGCGCCGCGTGCTTCATCCCCAGGAACACACCCCGCACCAGCACGGCGAAGGTGAGATCGAACTCCTCCACGGGCGTCTCGTGGATCGGACCGAAGACGCCCCCGAAGCCCGCATTGTTGAAGATGCAGTCGAGCCTTCCCCACTCGCTCTCGGCCCGGGCCACCAGGGCCTTCACGTCCTGCTCCCGGCTCACCTCGGTGCGCTGGAAGCGCGCCGCGCTGCCCAGCTCGCGCGCGACGCTCTCGCCCCGCTCCTGCTGCATGTCGCCGATCAGCACCCGGGCGCCGGCCTCGACGAACAGCCGGGCGGTGCCCTCGCCGATCCCGCTCGCCCCGCCCGTGATGATCGCGACGCGTCCGTCCAGCTCTGCCATGTA
The DNA here is from genome assembly GCA_964653555.1 of uncultured Spirochaetales bacterium. Classification (GTDB taxonomy): domain Bacteria; phylum Myxococcota_A; class UBA9160; order UBA9160; family SMWR01; genus JAHEJV01. The sequence goes on from CAZZFT010000003.1 coordinate 15,318, forward strand.
GCCTCCCTGGGCCGCGCCGCGTCACTCCAGCGCGTCGACCTGCCGCACCGCGGTGCCCTCGGCCAGCAGATCGACCAGGGCGAAGGATCCCGAGCGGATCGGCGAGCTGGCGTAGTAGGCGTGGACGTCCTCGCCGCCGACGCGACGGTGCTCGTCGAGGTGACCCAGGGCGACGTAGTGGGCGCCGAGCGCCGTCAGCTCGTGGTCCTCGATCTGGTAGGAGAAACGGCGGTGGTAGGCGGAGGTCACGTGGATGCCGTGCGCCATCGCGATCCGCCAGTGGGGCCGCTCACCGTCCGCCGGCCAGTCGGGTGCGGCCGCGGCCGGCCGGAAGTCCTCGAAGTGCGTGTGCGCCTGTCCCCAGACCGACAGGCCCGCCCCGTCGAGCGCGACCAGCTCGCCCTCGGCCTCCGCGATCACCCGCACGTTGGCCGGGAAGAGATGGGCGCAGCGCACCCAGGGGCTGCTCGCCATGTAGGGGTCGTGGTTCCCGGGCAGGATCACCACCGGGACCCCGATCCGCTCCAGCGCCTGCGCGGCCCGGGCCACCACCGCTTCGCGCACCTTGGGATGGTCGAAGAAGTCGCCCGCGATCAGCACCGCGTCCACCTGATCGCGCCGGGCCACGACGGCGAGCGCCTCCAGGGCGTCCAGGGGCTTCGGTCCGGGCGTGGGCAGATCGCACCCGACGTGCAGATCCGAGGTGTGCAGCAGCCGCACGCGGTGACCGGGCCGGGGGGAGCGGGAGACGGGGGCGGCGCTCACGGCTGCTCTCCGCCGTCGCGCAGCACGGTCTTGCGGATCTTCCCCATTGCGTTGCGCGGAAACTCGCGGACGAAGCGGAACTCCGACGGGACCTTGTAACGCGCCAGGTGCTCGGCACAGTGGGCGCGCAGGGCCTCCGCGTCGACGGAGATCCCGGGCTCGCTCTGCACGTAGGCGACCACGCGTTCGCCGAGGCGCGGGTCGGGAACGCCGATCACGGCGCAGGCGATGACCCGCTCGTGGGCGTGCAGCACCCGCTCGATCTCGGCCGGGTAGACGTTCGCGCCGCCGCGCAGGATCAGCTCCTTGCGGCGACCGCGCAGACGGAGATCGCCCTCCCCGTCGAGGGCGCCGAGATCGCCGGTCCGCAGCAGCCCCCCGCGCAGCGCCTCCCGCGACGCCTCGGGCTGGTTCCAGTAGCCGAGGAAGGGCGTGTACCAGCCGGCGAAGGGCCCCTCGCTGGCGGGGCCGACGCACACTTCACCGACCTCATCCGTCCCCACCGGGCGGTCCTGCTCGTCGCGGATGTGGATCGCCACCTGGGGACAGGCGCGGCCGCAGCCCTCGGCCCGGTAGGGATCCCCGGCCCGTGTTCGCGTCACCGCGGTCGGCGCCTCGGTGAGCCCGTAGCCGATCTGCACCTCCGTGCCGAAGCGCTCGCGATACAGCAGGCGGAAGGCCTCGGGGCAGTCGGCACCACCGACCTCGGGGCGGCGCAGCGTCGCCAGGTCGGCGGGCTTCACGTCCGGGTGCGTGAGCAGGTCGTGCAGCACGGTGGGGACGGCCGCGAAGTGTCCGATCCGCTCGCTGCGTACCCACTCGGCGATCCCCAGGGCGTCGATCCGGTCCATCGCCACGCACGCGCTCCCGCACTGGAACGCCACCAGGGGCCCGAGCACCACCAGGTTCAAGATGGTGAGGGGCAGCACCACGCCCTGGGCCACCTCGGGCCCGTAGGTTCCCGCGCGCTGGGCGACCGCCCCGGGCAGCAGCAGGTTGTGCTGGCTGTGCACGGCGCCCTTGGGAAAACCGGTGGTGCCGCTCGTGTAGGCGATCGCGGCGGGCGCGAAGGGATCGATCGGGTTGCCGCGCAGCGGCGCCGGCGACGCGGCGCGGAGCGCGCGGGCGAAGTCGCTGTCGGGATCTCCGGGATCCGCGCCGAAGATCGCGACGAGCTCGGGCAGCTCGGCGCGACGGGGCTCGAGCTGCCCCCGCGCGTCGCGGTCGGCGAGCAGCAGGCGCGCCCCGCAGTCGCGCAGCAGGTAGGCCTTCTCGGGCGGCGCCAGGGCGCGATTGACGCCCACCCAGATCGCCCCCAGACGCATCGCGCCGAGGAAGGCCACGACGATCTCCGTGTCGTTGGGGAGCGAGACGGCGATCCGGTCCCCGGGAGCGACGCCGGCGTCGGCAAAGCACCGGGCCGCGCGGTTCGCAGCCTCGTCGAGCTCCGCATAGCGGTAGCGCGCGTGGCGACCGACCAGCGCCTCGCGATCCGGCTCCTCCCGCAGCGTCGCCTCCAGCACCTCGGCGATCGTCTGGGGGCCGCCCGGGATCTCTGGACGCCGCGGCGACGGGACGAGCCCGTGGCGGCCGAGATCGAGCTCGTTCACCAAGCCTCCTCAGGGCCGCATGTACCAGCCACCGCTCACGTTCAGCGCCTCGCCGGTGATGAAGCCGGCGCGGCGCTCGGAGGCGAGGAAGGCGATCGCCTCGACGACGTCCTGGCTGGTTCCGTAGCGCCGCAGCGGCGTGTCCTGCTTCAGGGCCGCGAACTGCGACTCGAACTTCTGGACGAAGCGGGAGTCGATCAGCCCCGGCGCCACCGCGTTGCAGCGGATGCCGTGGGGGCCGAGCTCGTGGGCGACGTTTCGCATCAGCGAGAAGAGCGCCGCCTTCGCCACCGAGTAGGCGGGCTCGCCACGCTCCTCGTTCGGATTGCCGATCCAGCCGGCGACCGAGGAGATGTAGACGATGTTGCCGCGCCGGCGCTGGACCATGCCGGGCAGCACCTTGTGGGTCAGGTAGAAGTTGGCGTTCAGGCTCACGTCGAGGGTGCGGTCCCAGTCGGCGGGGTCGTAGTCGACCATGTGCCCGAGCTTGTTCTCGGCCGCGTTGCACACCAGCACGTCGACGCCGCCGAGCTCGTCGTCGGCCGCCGCGATCATGCGGTCGACGGCGGCACGGTCGGCGATGTCGAGATGGAAGTCGAGCACGCGCGCGCCCGTCTCGTCGCGGATCCGCCCGGCCCAGCGCCCGTTGCGGGCCGCGTGCACGTCGCAGATCACGACGTTCGCGCCCTCCTGGGCGAAGCGCAGCGCCGTCGGACCGCCGATGCAGTCTCCCCCGCCCCCGGTCACCAGGACCGACTGTCCTTCGAACTCCCGCTCCACGGGCCCCTCCCCTCAGTCCGCCGAAACGAGCCGGCGTCCGTTGTCGCGCAGCACCATGCGAAGCTGGTCCTCCGGCAGCCGCCCCTCGAGCTGGGAGGGGAAGCGCTCGGGATTCTCGAGCCCCTCCGGGTGCGGGTAGTCGGAGCCGAACACGACCTGGCTCGCCCCGAGCAGATCCACCAACGCCACGTGGTCTTCCTCGTGATAGGGATTGACGAAGACGTGGCGCTTGAAGATCTCGCTGGGGAGCCCGGGCGGGCGCCCTCCCGGCCAGGGACCGTTGCGTCCCATGCCCTTCATCTTGTCCATCGCCTTCATCAGGTAGGGCACCCACAGGCTGCCGTTCTCGACCGAGAAGACCTTCACCTTCGGGTAGCGCCCGAAGAAGTTGTGGTAGATGAGCGACGAGATCGTGTCCATGATCGGCCGATCGCCGTAGAAGTTCGTCCACTGGAACGCGGACTGGCTGTGCGAAGAGGGCCGGGGCTGCTCGCCCCAGTGGACACTGAACAGCTCGTTGTAGCCCGACTCTCCCACGTGAAAGGCGACGGTGACCCCGGCCTCGTTCGCGCGCGACCAGAAGGCGTCGAACACGGGGTGGCCCGGCGCCTGGCCGCCGACGGGCCCGGGAAGCATCGCGACCATGCGGGCGCCCCGCTCCAGCACCCACTCCAGCTCCTTCACGGCCGCGTCCACGTCGCGCAGCGAGATCATCGCCGGGGTGTAGATGCGCCCGTCGCGGGCGAGCCCCCACTCGTCGTCGAGCCATCGGTTGAAGGCGCGGTAGTTGGCGTAGAGCGCCCCCACGTCGTCCTTGAGCATCGGCTCGAGGCACACGCCCAGGGTGGGGAAGAGGATGCACGACTCGATGCCGCGTGCGTCCATGAACGCGACCCGCGCGCTGCGGTCGCGGGCCTCGGGCCGGATCGGCTCGACCACCCCCGAGTCCTCGGGGATCTCCTTGGTCAGCGTGCGCAGGAACTCGCGCAGCGACCCCGGGCGCATCGCCGTGTCGAAGTTGAAGTCGGTGTCGTCGAGGAAGTTGAAACGACGGTCTCCGATGTAGATGCGGTCCTTGCCGTTCTCGTCCTTGCGCGCCTGGACGGCGAGGTCCCGGTAGCCGGGCTCGATGTAGCGGGTGAAGGCGTCCCGGCCCTCGTAGTAGTGGTTGTCGGCGTCGAACAGGCCATAGCTCAGCTTCGACATCGCGCACTCCTCATCGCGCGTGCTTCTCGAGGAAGTCGCGCAGCGCCCGATTCACCGGCTCGGGATGGGTGAGATTGGGGGCGTGGGCCGCGCCCGGAACCACGACCAGCCCCTGGCAGGCGGGCAGCTCGTCACGCAGTCCCTCGGCGACCGAGAGGTCGAAGGCCACGTCGCGATCGCCGTGGATCACCAGGGACGGGCACGCGATCTCCTTCACGCGCGCAAAGATCTCGTCGCGACCCAGCACCGTATTCCAGGGCTCGTTCCACTGCGAGGGCGCCCGGCTCTGCCACTTCGCAATCCAGGTCGACGCGTCGTAGGCCGCGCCGAACACCAGCTCGGCCATGCCCGTGGCGGTCTCGCCGAGGGGCCCGTCCTCGACCCAGGTGCGCTGGGTGGCCCGATAGGCCTCGAGGGTCGCTGCGTCGAAGGACGCCGCCGCGGTGTCGATCAGCACCAGGGCGCGCACCCGGTCGGGGTGGGCGAGCGCCGCCCGCAGCGCGGTGAAGCCGCCCTGGGACATGCCGACGAAGGTGGCCCGGTCGAGGCCCACCCGGTCGAGCAGCGCCACGCAGTCCGCGGCGGAATCCCAGTAGTCGAAGGGGCCGCGGCATTCGCTCATCCCGTGACCGCGCGCATCCCAGGTGATGCAGCGGAAGTCGCCACTCAGGGCGCGCACCTGGGCGTCGAACATTCCGTGATCGAGCAGGAACCCGTGGCTGAACAGAACGGCCGGCCCGCTCCCCCCGGAATCCTCGTAGTAGAGGCGGTTGCCTCGAACCTCGGCGAAGGGCATCTAGCGGAACTCCGGCATCACCTTGGTGGCGAAGAGCTCGAGCTGCCGGTCCTGCACGTGACGGGGCGTGCTCCCCTGACAGAAGAAGTTCCAGGACAGCCACTCGAGGTCGCCGTCCGCGTGACAGCGGACCAGCGGCTCCATCGCTCGTTTGATGTCGTCGACGGTACCGCAGAGCTGGTAGCCCTTCTCGATCATCCGCTTCACCGCCACCTCGTTGCTCGGAAACTTGAGCGGCCGCTGGTTCGGATCGTCCTCGGGATTCCGGAACAGCTCGAGGAAGCCGAAGTTCCCGAAGTAGTGCTGGTAGGAGTAGCCGGTGGTGTCGGCGGCCAGCTGGAAGGCCTCTTCGTAGGTGTCTCCGATGCAGATCGCCCGCACGCAGCCGCAGTTCTCGCCGAGGCCGAACTCGAAGCCCTTCTCGCCGGCGATGCGCCGGTACTCGCGACACATCTCCAGGAACTTCGCCGGGTCCCCCTCCCAGATCCAGGGCAGCCAGCCGTGCTCGGCGCAGTTGACGAGCGACGGCATTCCACCGGTGACCGGGATCGAGATCGGCGGGTGGGGCTCCTGGTAGGGCCGCGGACAGACGCCGATCTTGCGGATCACGCCCTCGTCGTCGATCTCGCCGTCGGCGCCGTAGGTACGCGTGTAGTCCACGGCGGCCCAGCCCTCGATGCCCGTATCGTGGGGATAGGGGACCTGGAAGTACTTGCCGTCGTAGTCGAAGCAGTCCTTCGTCCAGGCCTGGACGAGGATTTCGACCGCCTCGTCGTAGCGCTCCCGGTTGGCGAGGTCGGCGGCCGAGCGATCGCCCGTGGCGACGGTGCCGCCCTGCCCCAACACCTGCATCCAGCGCTTCTGGTAGCCGCGCGCGAAGGCGACGCCGACGCGGCCCTGGGTGAGCTGGTCGAGGATCGCCAGATCCTCCGCGGCCCGGATCGGGTTGGCGGAGGTCATCACGATCGACATCGGGATGAATCGGATCTGCTTCGTCCGGGCGGCGAAGTCGGCGAAGAGCAGGATTGGATTGACCGACAGCTCGTTCCCCTCGGTGTGGAAGTGGTGCTCCGTGGTGGAGAAGGCGTCGATTCCCAGCTGGTCGGCCGTGATCGCGAGATGGCGCAGCTCCTCGAGCATCATCTGGTAGCGCTCGGTGCTGCGCCCCACCGGACGCAGCCGTTCACGCTCCTCGAGCGTCGCCGGAACCGTGGGCATGGCGAACAGGTCGATCTTCATCCCGATCTCCTCGTGGTCATTGGAAGCGGCTCCGGATCCACTCGCAGATCCGCTGGACGGCCGTCTCCTGGCCGCTGCGGTCCTGCATTCCGCCCGGCCCGTAGCCGAGGTGGTCCCCCTTGATGCGGTGGATCTCCTTGTCCGGGGCGGGCGAGGCTTCGTAGATCGCGTCGGTATCGCAGGACAGGACGGCGTTGTCGCCGAGATAGGCGATCACCAGCGTGGGAATCGCGATCCGGGGCAGCGCGTCGAGCGTCGAGGCGCGCGAGCTGTGGCCCGACCAGGTCGACAGCCAGGCGCGGGGCGTCTGGTACTTGCCGAAGCCGGCCTCCAGATAGTTGAACAGATCGGGACGCGTCGAGAAGAAGGAGCCGATTGCGCGGTCGCTCGGGTGGAGCGACGGATCCGTGTAGGCGGGATTGGCCTCGGTCCGGTGGATCGCCATGTAACGGCCCAGCAGACCCCGGCGCAGGCACCACTGCTGCTCGGCGAAGGGGAGGCTCTCGAAGTCGGGTGCTCCCACCCGCGCGAGGTAGTGGCGCTGCTCCGCCACGAACCCGCGCGCGATCGCGTCGATGCGCGCCACCCGGGCGAGCTGTCCGGCCCGGTAGCATTCGAGGAAGGACGGGTCGTACTTCGAGGGCTGGGGCAGCGGACGGAACCCGTTCGCCGGATCGTACATGTCGAGGGCGGGATCGATCGAGAGCGGATCGTTCTCGTCGACCAGCGAGGGATCGATGATCACGTTCATCAGCTTCCCCTCGCCCAGGTGGGTGGCGAGCTGGACGATGCCGTCCGCCTCGGGCAGGTCGAAGCCGTTCAGGTCGCAGGCATCGCCCGCGGCGGTGTCGCGCAGACGTCCCGGCGGCGGCGTCGCCGCCTGGGACTGGTAGAAGGAGTAGAGGGCGCCTCCGCCGCTGTTGCCGAGCAGGACGACGCGCTCGAAGCCGCGATCGCGCAGGTGCCGGACGCCGGCCGCAACGTCGAGCAGCAGGCGCTCCTTGATGCAGTTGACGTCGTTGTTGATGAAGCGGCCGGCCTGGCCCCAGGCGGCGACGCCCGCCTCGAGCAGACCCGGCATGGCGTAGTGACGCTGCATGTCGCCGCGCGGGTGCATCATCATCGCCACGACCCGCTCGCCGCCGCGCCGGTGCAGCAGGCCGTGGGACTCGCCGCCGTCCTCGGCCACGAGCGGCACCGGCTCGGGCGAGACGCCGGCGGGAAGCCCGCCGTAGGACCACAGGCTGGGACCGAGCGCGGGGTAGCGGGCGATGGCCGGGATCGTCACGGCTCAGTCTCCCTTTCCCTCGGTGAGCTGCACGTGGGCGCGCAGGGCGGCCCGCGCGGCGGGCGTCATCTTCAGCGGCTGCACCGCGTCGATGTTCACCGCCTGGATGTCGTTGATGCCGACCTCGACCCAGTGCTCGTCCGCCAGGGTGCGGAGCGTCTCGCCGGGGCCGTGCACGGCACCGCGCGGGTGCCACATGATCGAGGTCCCCTCCATCGGGATGCCGTCGACGTTGCCCGCGTGCAGGAAGCCGATCTCGTCGTAGTCGACGTTGCGGTGGTAGTAGGGGAGCCGGGGCGCCTCGCGGTCGCGCTGGAAGGGATGCGGCACGAAGTTGCACAGGATCCAGCCCGGCGCGCGGAACAGCGCGAAGGCGGTCGGGGGGACGTGGTTGCGGTCGGCGCTGATCGGACGGAAGTCGGTGTTGTGGAAGCGGAAGGGGAACAGGTCGCCCTTCCAGCCCACTACGTCGATCGGATGGGTGTCGAAGAAGAAGGCGGTCAGCTCGCCGCCGCGCTGCACGCGCAGCTCGTACTCCTCGCCGGCGGCCGCCGACAGGGCCTTCGGCTCGGGCACTTCGATCACGTCCGGATCGAAGGGGTTGTGGCGCCCGAGCAGCGTGTGCTCGGCGAAGTCGATCTCGCCGCGCGACTCGATGTGGAGCAGATAGTTGTCCGTCGTGCGCGGCACGATGCGCTGGGTGATCCCCTTCGGAACCACGAGGTAATCGCCGGGCCGGAAGTCGAGGGGACCGAACTCGGTCTCCAGCGTCCCCTCCCCGCGGTGCACGAACCACATCTCGTCGGCGTCGGCGTTGCGGAAGTAGAAGGGCAGCGGCTCGCGCCGCTGGCTCACCGAGACGACGAGATCCTCGTTGTGCCACAGGACGGCGCGCTCCGCGCGCGCGTCCTCGGCGTCGGGCGCCCTCACCTGCTCGCCGTCGACGTCGCCGGGGGCGTAGTGGCCTTCGACCCGGACCCAGCGGGTGGGCTCGTTGACGCGGTACACCTCGGCGACGCGACCCTGGAAGCCGCCGCGGCCGATCTCCTCCTCCTTCAGCCCCTTCGGAACCCGGATGTGGGCCTGCCGGGGGAACTGACCCTTGGCGCGGTGGATCCAGGAGTTCTTCATGCGCATCGTCCTCCGGCGAGTGGCGTCGCCCTCACTCGAACTTCGGAGAGGCCGACTTCGCGGCGATGCCGCAGTCGGCGACGAAGTTCGCTCCCGATACGTAGGACGCCTCGTCCGAGGCGAGGAACAGCGCCACGGCGGCCATCTCCTCGGGCTTGCCGAGGCGGCCGAAGGGGATCTGCTTGTAGTAGCGGTCGAGCGACCCTTCGTTGCCCGGCATCTGGTCGACGAAGGCGAGCAGCGGGGGCGTGGCGATCGGCCCCGGACAGATCGCGTTGATCCGGATCCCGTACTCGGCGTTCTCGATCGCCGCCGTCTCGGTGAGGCTGAGCACCGCGCGCTTCGCGGCCGAGTAGGGGGCCAGGGTGATCTCCGAGCGCACGCCGGCGCCCGAGGACACGTTGATGATCGAGCCGCTGCGCTGGGCGCGCATCGGCACCAGCGCCGCGCGGATCGCATAGAAGGTCCCGTCGAGGGTGACGCTGAAGTTGCTGCGCCACTCCTCGTCGGTGAGGGCGTCCAGCGTGCCGATCGTCATGAAGAACGCGCAGTTCATCAGCACGTCGAGGCGCCCGTAGCGGGAGACCGCCTCCTGGATCAGGGTGTCCACCTGGGCCGAATCGGAGACGTCGGCGGGGAACGCGACGCCCACGCCCCCGGCGGCCTCGATCTCCTTCGCGACCACGCCGGCGGCGTCGCCGTTGAGGTCGTTCACCACCACCTTCGCGCCCTCGGCGGCGAAGCGCAGGGCCGAGGCCCGTCCAATGCCCGAGCCGCCTCCCGTGACCACGGCGACCTTGCCTGCGATGCGACCCTGGCTCATCGGCTCCCCTCCCCTGCCGGGGCTGTCGCGCCGCGCGCCCCGGGGTGCCTCCCTGACAATTCTATCAACACAGTCGCATCATACGCCCGGGAGCGCCGCGAGTTCAACGGTCGACTGACGTCCCCGCGTAGAACTGCTGCGCCCAACGCCGGAAGGCGGGAATCGGCCCGTCCCCCTCGCACAGGGCGGGCTGGGCGCGGTAGCGCTTGTTCTCCCAGATCGCGAAGTCCTGCTCCACGACCTTCGCCTGCTCGTCCATCTGCGCCGTCAGGTCGGCGATCGCCTGCTCCTCCCCGCGCCCGTCCCGTCGCCCGATCACGCCGTGGAAGAGCTCGGTGACCTCGTCGTCGACCGGCGTGATCGCCGTGACGCTGAGCGTCGCGAAGGCGCCCGTGTAGTAGTTGGCGCAGTAGCCAAGCCCCCAGTTGTAGGCGCGCAGGTGGAGGTCGGTGCTGGGGCCGGCCACCGGGGAGTGCTCGTAGCGGGTGTCGATCCGCCAGGTGAAGAGCGGGCCCTCGAAGCTCTCGCTGCGATCGTCGGGAGCCGCCATCGAGTGGACCTGCGCGAAGTGGGGCCAGTCGATCGCGTTCTCCATGATCTCCTGGGGCTGGGTGCGCAGCGTCCACCGGTAGCGGATCCAGCGCGAGGTCCAGTCGGGCGAGCCGTACTCGGGCAGCTTCGGGATCTGCCACGAAGGCGGCTTGCCCTCGGCGTGGTGCCAGAGGTAGATGCGATCGTCCACCTCGCAGACGGGATAGCTCCGGGTGCGCGCCGCGGGCGGAATGCGCTTCGCGTAGGGGATCTCCACGCAGCGCCCGTCCCCGTTCCAGCGCCAGCCGTGGAAGGGACAGCGGATCGTCACGCCCTCGACGCGGCCGCCGACGCCGAGGTGGGCGCCCAGATGCGCGCAGTAGGCGTCGAGCACGCGCGCGGCCCCGCCCTGCTCGCGGAAGGCCACCAGCTCGCGGCCGAGGTAGCGCAGAGGCTTCACGTCGCCGGCGGCGAGCTCGTCGGAGTAGAGGATCTGGAACCAGCCGTTCGGCGTTCCGAAGGGGAATCGCGGCATCTTCGCCTCCGTCCGCTGCACCCGCTCGCGGAGACCGGCCTCTCGCACCCGGGGCGATCGCCGGCGCGGCGGATCTGATAGGATACTCAGTTGAGGCCGAAGGCGATACCCGGGGCACGATGATCCAGTTCCGACTCCGCTACGACCTGCGCTGTCCGGCAGCCCTGGGAAGCGACCCGGTCGCTCTCTACGCGGCTGCCCTCGCCCAGTGTCGCTGGGCCGATCGGCTCGGCTTCGAGTCCGTGATCCTCTCGGAGCACCACGGAGTCGAGGACGGCTACCTGCCCGCCGCGACGGTGTTCGGCGCCGCGGTGGCCGGCTGCACGCGCGGCCTGCGCATCCGGCTCGCGGCGCTCGTGGCCGCGCTCCACGATCCGCTGCGCCTCGCCGAGGAGCTCGCCGTGCTCGATCTCGCGAGCGGCGGAAGGCTGGACCTGGTGCTGGCCAACGGCTACGTGGCGGAGGAGTTCGCGATGTTCGGGCGCACCGTCGCCGAGCGCGCCCGCGCGGTGGAGGAGGCGGTCGAGGTGCTCGAGCGCGCGTGGAGCGGCCAGCCCTTCGTCCACCGCGGCCGCACGGTGCGCGTGACGCCGCGACCCGCGCAGCGTCCGCGCCCCCCGATCTGGCTCGGTGGGTCGTCGCGGCCCGCCGCGCGACGCGCCGCGCGGATCGCCGACGGCTTCGCTCCCTCCACACCGGCGAGCTGGGAGGACTACCGTGAGGCGCTGCGCGAGCGCGGCGCGGCCGATCCCGGACCCCTCCCGCGCTCGGCGGGGGGCATGTTCCTGCACGTCGCGGAGGATCCCGACGCCGCCTGGGAGCGCATCGCGCCGCACGCGCTGCACGAGATGAACTCCTACGGCCGCTGGGCCGCGGCGTCGGGCGCGGACACCGGCTACGTCTCCGTCGAGGACGCGGACGCGCTGCGCGCGCGCGGCCTGTATCGCGTGATCACGCCGAAGGCCTGCGTGGAGCTGCTCGCGAAGATGGGTGCGGGGGGCAGCTTCACGCTCCATCCCCTGATGGGCGGCCTCGATCCGGACCTCGCCTGGCAGAGTCTCGCGCTGATCGAGCACGAGGTGCTCCCGGCCCTCGATGCGGAGCTGCGGCCCGCACCCCGGCCCGGGGACTAGGGAAGCGGCAGCGCGAAGGCCACCAGGGCGTCGCCCGAGGCACTGAAGCCGTGCCCGCCCGCCGCGATCACCACGAACTGCCTGCCGTCGCGCCGGATGCGGTAGGTGAGCGGGGTGGCGTTGCCCGTGAAGGGCAGCCGGTGGCTCCAGATCTCCTCGCCGTCCGCCAGATCGAAGGCGCGCAGGAACTTGTCCGTGGTGGCGGCGATGAACACGAGGCCCGAGGCCGTCACGATCGAGCCGCCGCCGAAGTTGGGCGTGCCCAGGCGCAGCCAGATCGGAAAGGGCGCCATGTCCCGCGTCGTCCCCAGCACCGACTCCCACCGCACTTCGCCGCTCGCGAGGTCCACCCCCACCAGCGTTCCCCAGGGCGGCGGATTGCAGGGAGCACCGAGCGGCGAGAGGACCGGCCCGCGGTAGGCGCCGTAGGGCGTTCCGCGCATCGGGTAGAACTCGAGGGGGAACCGGGCGACCTTCCGCTCGGGCAGCGTCTCGTAGATCTCGCGCGGGATCAGGCGCACCTCCGCGATCGCGCGGGTGACGTTGGCGACCAGGATGCCGGCGTGCGGCTCGAAGGCGATCCCGCCCCAGTTCATCCCCCCGGCCGGCCCGGGATACTCGAGCGTCCCTTCCTCGGTGGGCGGGGTGAAGATTCCGTCGTTGCGCAGCGACTCCAGCTTCTCCCGACAGCGCCCGCGGTCCCAGAACGTGAAGCCGAACGCGTCCTCCGGCCCGACCCGCTGCGGATGGAGCGGCGGCGGATGGGTCGGGAAGGGCTGGGTGGGCGAGAGCGCCTCCCCCAGCGCGCCGCCCTGGGGCACGGGGCGCTCCTCCACCGGGTAGAGCGGGACGCCGGTCTCCCTGTCGAGCAGGAAGACGTTGCCGACCTTCGTCGCCTGGGCCAGCGCCGGCACGCCGTTCGCCACCGCAGCGTCCTGGAAGAGCAGCGGCGCCGTGCCGACGTCGTAGTCCCAGACGTCGTGGTGCACGGTCTGGAAGTGCCACGCGACGCCTCCATCTTCGAGGCGCAGCGCCACGACGGAGCTCGAGTAGTAGTCGAGTCCCTTGCGTTCGCCGCCGTAGAGGTCCGGCGCGGCGTTGCCGGTGGGAACGAAGACGAGCCCCCGCTCCGCGTCGCCCGACAGGATCGACCACACGTTGGGCGTGCCGGGAGCGTAGGCGGGGCCCCCGGACGTCTCCGGCCGCGACACCCCGGGCGGGACCGGGTCCCAGGCCCAGAGCAGGCGACCGCTCCGGGCGTCGAAGGCGCGCACCACGCCGCTCGGCGCATCGACGCGGACGTTGTCGGCCACGAAGGACCCCACCACCACGCGATCGCGCAGGACCAGCGGAGGGGAAGTGGTGTAGTACTCCCAGTCGGGGGCCTCGCCGATGCCCGCGCGCAGGTTCACGCGCCCCGCGGAGCCGAAGTCGGTGCAGGGCGCGCCCGTCCGCGCGTCGAGGGCGATCAGCTCCGAGTCCGTGGTCGCGGTGTAGATCCGCGCGCTGCAGACGGCGTCCTTCGGCGCCGCGGCGTCGCGCCAGTAGGAGACGCCGCGGCACGTGTAGAAGTAGGGCCCGCCGAGCCGCTCGATGCGGAGCTTCGGGTCGAAGGTCCAGCGCTCGGCGCCGGTCTCCGGGTCGAGGGCGATCACCCGGTTCAGGCCCGTGCAGAAGTAGAGCGTGTCGTCGACGACGATCGGCGTCGCTTCGAAGGTGGTGCGCGCCCCGCCGTCGCTGCCGTCGCGCACGTCGCCGTGGTGGTAGACCCAGGCGACGTCGAGGGCGTCCACGTTGCCGGGATCGATCTGGGTGAGCGGCGAGGCGTGCGTGTTGCCGGCGTCGCCGCCCTGCACGGGCCAGTCGGCGACCGGGCCCGAGTAGTCGATCTCGACCGGCGCGCCGCAGCCCGAGAGCAGCGCGGCCGCCACCGCCGCGATCGCGAGACGTCCGGCGTCCATTCAGCGGCGGTCGTGGCGGACGGCCGGGTCGTCGCCGACGCGGACCAGCATCTTGCCCCGATTGCGGCCGACCAGCACCCCGATCAGCGCCTCGGCGGCCGACTCGATGCCCGGGAGGATCGTCTCCTCCGAGTGCAGCAGTCCCGCCTCGATCCAGGCGCTCACGTCCTCGCGGAAGCGCTCCATGCGGTGGGCGAAGTTGTTCACCGTGAAGCCCGCAACCGTGACCTGTCGCGTGATCAGCTGGAACAGGTTGCTCGGTCCGGGCGGCGGCGTCGCGTCGTTGTACTGGGAGACCATGCCGCACAGCGCGATCCGCCCGAGCGGGCGGATGTGATCGATCGCCGCCTCGAGGTGACGACCTCCCACGTTGTCGAAGTACACGTCGATCCCGCCGGGACAGCACTCGCTCAACGCCTCTCCCGGGTCCGCGCTGCGGTAGTCGAAGCAGTGGTCGAAGCGCAGCACCTCGGTCACCCACTTCGCCTTCTCCGGTGAGCCCGCGCTTCCCACCACGCGACAGCCTCCGATGCGCGCGATCTGGCCGGCGATGCTGCCGACCGCCCCGGCCGCTCCGGAGACGAAGACGGTCTCGCCCGGCCGGATCTGCGCCACGTCGAGCACGCCCGCCCAAGCGGTGAGGCCGGTCATTCCGAGCGCGCCCAGATAGAGCGAGAGCGGCCGCTCCGGGCTCACGGGTTGCACCTCCGCGGCGCCGCACAGCGACCACTCCCGGAAGCCCGCCATGTGCGTCACGCAGTCGCCGGGGGAGAGGCCCGGCACACGCGATTCCACCACCTCTCCCACGGCGCCGCCGTACAGGGGCTCGCCCACGCGGAAGGGAGGCAGCAGGTAGTCCTCGTCGTCGCGCATCAGGCCGCGCATGAAGGGATCGACGGAGAGATGGACGTTGCGGACCAGCACCTGCCCCTCGCCCGGCGAGGGGACGGCCACCTCGGCGAGCGCGAAGTCCTCCGGCTGGGGCGCGCCGGCGGGGCGCCGGCGCAGCTGCACCTCGCGGCTTCGGCGGTCGGACACGGGATCTCCTCGACCGGGCGCAGATCGCGTCCCCCGGCTCGCTCACTGTTGATACTATGCTCAGAACCGGTCCGAGGGCAACGAGAATCGCAGGAGGCGGCGATGGCTGACAGGGAGACGCGCGATCCGGCAGTCCAGGAGCTGTTGGACAAGCAGGCGATCCACGAGGTGCTGATGCGCTACTGCCGCGGCGTCGATCGGCGCGACGAGGATCTCCTGTGCAGCGTGTTCCACCCCGACGCGCTGGACGAGCACGGTGTCTTCGACGGCAATGCCCTCGAGTTCGCACACATGGCGGTGGACATGCTGAAGCAGTTCACCGCGACCTCGCACATGATCCTGAACGAGTACGTCCAGCTCGAGGGAGACTCGGCGCACGTCGAGTCCTACGTGCTGGCGAGCCACCGCTCCGAGCGCGACGGGCGCAAGATCGACATGACCATGGGAGCCCGCTACGTGGACCGCTTCGAGCGGCGCGGAGGTGAGTGGCGGATCGCCCATCGCGCCGTGGTGCACGACTGGAACCGCGAGCAGACGGTCGAGGCGGAGTGGCCCGAGGCGATCCGCTTCATCCAGGGCCGCCGGGACCGAAGAGACCGCTTCTACCGCCCCGACCGGGCGCCCGTTTCTTCTTGAGTCATATGTCAGCTGCGACTAGGCTGGCGCGGCGGGCGCGGCGCCGCCCGGGAGGCCGATCCAGGTGACGGTGGACCGCTACCCCCATCTGCTCTCCCCGCTGCGGATCGGTCCGGTCCGGGTGCGCAACCGGATCCTCCAGAGCGCGCACGAGAAGTTCTTCCACCAGCGCGACGGGCTCACCACCCGGCGCGACCTGCACTACCAGCGCGAGCGCGCCGAGGGGGGCGCGGGGCTGCTGATCACGGGGCACCGGCCGGTGCATCCGACCTCGCCGCCGCCCTCCCGCGGCTTCCCCTTCGGCTACCGCAAGGAGTTCGCTCGCGCGGAGCGCGCGGTCACCGCAGCCGTGCACGAGGCCGGCGCCGCGATCTTCGCGCAGATCAACCACGTGGGGATGTGCGGCTCCGGCAGCGCTCTCGACGACTACCGCTTCCTGCTGGCGCCCTCCTCCTTCGCCTCGGTCGCCTTCAACGAGACACCGAAGGCGATGGAGGAAGCGGACTTCGCGATGCTGGAGCAGGCGTTCGCGGACACCGCCGCGGTGGCCTGCGAGAGCGGATACGACGGCGTCGAGCTCCACATGGCCAACGGCTACCTGCTCCACCAGTTCATGACCCCCGTCTACAACAAGCGCCGCGACGAGTACGGGGGCTCGCTCGACGGCCGCCTGCGCTTCCCGCTGCGCGTGCTCCGGGCGGTGCGCGAGCGGGTAGGCCGCGACGTGGCCCTCGGCGTGCGGCTCTCGGTCTCCGACATGATGGCCGGGGGGCTCGAGGCCGAGGAGTGGGCGGAGATCGCCCAGCGCATCGAGGCGACCGGTTGGATCGACTTCGTCGACACCAGCGCCGGTACCTACAACAGCGGCGCGTGGTCGGTGACGCCGGGCGATCTGGAGCGAGGCTGGGCGCTCGAGCGCGCCGCGCTGCTCAAGAAGGCACTGCGCGCGGTCCCGCTGTTCGCGGTCGGAGGGATCGGCGACCCGGAGATGGCGGAGCGCGCGATCGCCACCCAGGCCGCCGACATGGTGGCCATGACCCGCGCGCTGATCGCCGACCCGGCGCTGCCGCGCAAGCTCGCCGAGGGGCGCGAGTCGGAGATCGTCCACTGCATCCGCTGCAACCAGGGCTGCACCGGACGAATCGTGCTCGGCCGCCCGGTCACCTGCATTCTGAACCCGGCCGCCGGACGCGAGGAACGCTTCGGCGGCGCGCCCCGGCCGGCGCACACTCCCGGGCGCTGGGTGGTGGTGGGCGGCGGGCCGGCGGGAATGAAGGCCGCGGCGGGCCTGGCCCAGCGCGGGCACCGGGTGACGCTGCTCGAGCGCGAAGGCGAGCTCGGCGGGCAGGTGCGCTGGATCCTGGCGACGCCGCGCCGCGACGGCTTCGCCCATCTCGTTCGGGATCTCGCGGGCGAGCTCGCGCGGCGCCGGGTCGAGGTGCGGCTCGGTGTCGCCGCCGACGAGGCGTCGGTGCTCGCCCTGGCGCCCGACGGCGTCGTGCTGGCGACCGGCTCCCGGCCCGAGCGCAGCGGTCGCAGCCCCGTCGCGCCCGAGGTGGACGTGCTGCCGGGCCTGGAGCTCTCGCCGCTGCTGACCGGCCTCGACGCCCTGCGCGATCCCGAGCGCGTCGGACACCGGGTGCTGCTGCTCGACGACGAGGGCAGTCGTTATGCGCTCGGTGTCGCGGAGAAGCTGGCGCAGGACGGCCACGAGGTGCACGTGGTCACGCGCTTCAACGCGATCGGTCCCGCGACCGCCGTCACCCTCGACCAGGGCGTACTCTACGCGGCGCTGTTCGGGCTCGGCGTGGTCTTCGAGACGAACCACTGGGTGCGCCGCCTCGAGGCCGACGGGGCCCTGGTCTACAACCTCTACACCGGAGTCGAACGGCGCCTGGAGGGCTTCGACTCGGTGGTGCTGGTCGGGGCCCACGTGCCCGAGGACGAGCTCCATCACGCGCTGGCCGGGCGCGTCGCGCGGCTGCACCGGATCGGCGACTGCCTCGCGCCGCGTCGCCTCGATCAGGCGCTCTACGAGGGATTCCTGGCGGGTCGGGAGCAGCTCGACCTTCCGGAACGCTTCATCGACGTGGGAGAGCTGGAAGGTCCGCTCCCCGCGCCCTAGGGCGGCGGGTCCCAAGTTGGGACCGCGCCGCTCGACGAGATCCATCGACGAACAGGAGGGAAGATCCCATGGCGAAGGACGCATTCGACGTCGCAACCCGTTTCTTCGGAGCGATCGAGGCCGGAGACGTGGACGAGGTGAGGGACGTGTACGCACCGGACGTGGTGATCTGGCACAACACCGACGACATCGAGAAGACCCGCGAGGAGAACCTGGCGACGCTGACCTGGGCGATCGAGAACGTCGAGGGCCTGCGCTACGAGAACGTGCGCCGCTATCGCATCGACGGCGGCTTCGTGCAGCAGCACACCTGCCGCGGCCGCCATCGCAAGAACGGCAAGGAGATGATCCTGCCCGCGGTGGTCGTGTGTCAGGTGAAGAACGGCCACATCACCCGCCTCGACGAGTACTTCGACTCCACCCAGGCGCCCGAAGGTGTGCCGGCCGTGGAACGGTGAGCGCGCCGATGGACGCAATCGAGGCGATGGGAACCTGCCGGGCGATCCGACACCTGCGGCCCGACCCGGTTCCCGACGAGCTGCTCCACAAGGTGCTGCAGGCGGCGATCTGCGCTCCCAGCCCCGGCAACAGCCAGGGCTGGGACTTCGTGGTGGTGCGCGACGCGTCGACGCGGCGCCGCATCGGCGACGCGGTCCGGGCGGCGATGGCGCCGGTGCTCGCGTCGATGCCCGAGGGCGACGACCCCTCGCGCAACCGGACGCTGCGCGGGCTCCGCTATCTGGTGGACCACCTGGGCGACGCACCGGTGCTGATCTTCGTCTGCGGCATCCCGATCTATCCCGCTGCCAACCCGCAGGAGGAGTACGTCTGGTCGACGCTCTACCCGGCGGCCCAGAACCTGGTGGTCGCGGCGCGATCGCTCGGCCTGGGCACCGTCTTCTCCCATCTCCACCGCCCGGCCGAGGCGGCGGTGCGGGAGATCCTGGAGCTGCCCGCCGAGGCGCGGATCGCGGTGACCATCCCGCTCGGCTGGCCCGACCGGCCCTTCGGACCGGTCAAGCGCGAGCCGCTGGAGAAGTCCCTGCACTGGGATCGCTGGTAGCCGTCTTCCCCGCACAGTCCGTCACGCGCTCGTCGACCAGGAACATGACCATCCGTTCCCGGTCGATGAAGCGCTCCTCGTCCTCGCCGATCTCGCGGCCCGCCTCCGATTGGAGGTAGGCCACGGCGGCGTCGAACTGCTCGCGCGTGTCCCACCAGAACTCGGTCACGCAGTCGAAGGGGAGCTCGCCGGCGCTCCCCTCCGGCAGCACGTGGTTGCGCACGTTGCCGCGCAGGCCGGGGAAGTGGGAGAGCACCAGGGGCACGTGCACCTGCTCGTAGTGCCGGAGGAAGTCCTCCCGGGAGAGATCTCGCCGGCGGGGTACCAGCAGCATCCCCTTGACCATCGCTCTACCTCCTAGCCCGGCACGGCTCGCCTTCGGCTCGCTGCGCGTCGGCGGACTCTCGAGTCCGCCTCCTAGCGCGAGGTCCGGTACTTCATCCCCGACGCCTCGCGGCCGCCGTGGGCGGCGTCGCGCATCTCGAGCGCCTGCTTCAGGCCGTGCTCGCGCGCCGTGGCGAAGAACGACTTGTCGAAGTCCGAGCCGTGTCCCAGCGAGCCGTAGATCCAGCCGATCTGGCGCAGCACCCGGGCGCCGAGAACGTTCATCACCATGTTGATGGCGGCCTTGTTGGCGGCCACGTTCTGCGGTGGCATCGCGGCGATCTCCTCGGCACAGCGCCGCACCTCGTCGAGGAGCTGCGCCGCGGGCACCACCCGGTTCACCAGCCCGTAGCGCTCCGCCTCCTCGGCGGTCAGCGCCTTGCCCAGCAGCTGCCATTCCTTGGTCTTCTTCTCGCCGATCATCAGCGGGATCAGCGGGTTGATGCCGGCCCCTCCGGCGCGCATCTGCTCGAAGCTCAGGATCGTGCCCTCGGCGGCGAAGACCAGATCCGCGCCCAGCGCGGTGTGCACCGCCTGGGGACCGAGGAAGCCGTGAACGGCGGCGATGATCGGCTTCGAGATTTCGCGCAGCACGAACTCGGGGGGCTCCTCCCGCGTGCGCTTGAGCGGGCGCATCACGAAGCTCCCCGACAGATAGTCCTCGGCGACCTCGTAGAGGTCGTGCCCGGCGCTGAAGCAGGGTCCGTTCCCCCGCAGGACGATCACGCGGACGCTGTCGTCCTCCTCGGCGTCCTGGAAGGCGCCCTGGATGTCCCGGTGCATCTGCCAGTTGATCGCGTTGCGCCGATCGGGTCGGTCGAGCGCGATCCACAGGACCGGGCCCTCCTGCGACAGCTCCAGGGTCTCGTAGCCGCCCTTCGCGCCCGCTCCGTTGCTCGCGCCCATCGCCGCACCTCCTCCCTCGGGACCCCCGAGGCCAGCACCGCCCTGTGTCGCACCGGAATTCGGACCCGGCTCGCAGATCCCCCGTCGCCGGGCGGCGAATTGCTGATAGAATACTCACCTCGCCGGGCCCGAACCAGCGAAAACGGAGGCGCGCGATGCAGACGATCGAGACCCCGACCTCTCTCGCGGACGTCCGCGTCGTCGACACGGACACCCACGTCGTGGAGCCTCCGGACCTGTGGGTGTCGCGGGTGCCGAAGCGCTGGGCCGAGCGGGTGCCCCACGTGGCACGGCATCCCCAGACCGGCAACCACCACTGGCGGATCGGCGACCACTGGCTGATGGCGGTCGGCTTCTACGCCGCGGCCGGCTGGAAGGAGTTCCCGCCCCACTCCCCCGCCGAGCTCGAGGACGTGGATCCCGGCACCTGGAAGGCTGCCGAGCGGCTCGAGCGGATGGACGAGTACGGCATCTGGGCGCAGGTGCTGTACCCGAACCTGATCGGCTTCGAGGCGCCGCTGTTCATGCAGCTCGACCCCGAGATCTCGCTCGCCTGTACCCGCGCCTACAACGACTTCATCAGCGAGTTCGCGAGCGCGGATCCGAAGCGGCTGATCCCGATCACGATGCTGCCCTTCTGGGACCTCGAAGCCTCGGTGGCCGAGATGGAGCGCTGCCGGGCGATGGGCCACCGGGGCGTCCTGTTCGCCAACCGCTACGAGATGATCGGGCTGCCCCCCTTCTACCACCGCCACTGGGACCCGATCCTCGCCGCGGCCCAGGATCTCGACCTCTCCCTGAACTTCCACGTCGGCTTCTCCTCGGCGATGGACGGCGCGGCGAGCGGCATGAGCGAGCGGCTGGCGCACTTCGACCCGCGCAGCGCGGCGAAGGCCACCAGCCTGGGCCTGCTCGGCAACGCCGAGACGATCGCGACCGTGGTGACCTGCGGAGTGTGCGACCGCTTCCCGCGCCTCAAGTTCGTCTCCGTCGAGAGCGGCTTCGGCTACATCCCCTATCTGATGGAATCGCTCGACTGGCACTGGAAGGGCTACGGCGCCCACCTCGAGTCGCCAATGCTGCCGAGCGAGTACTTCCGAAGACAGGTCTACGGCTGCTTCTGGTTCGAGCGCCAGTCGATTCCCCTGCTCGCCGAGTATCCCGACAACTTCATGTTCGAGACCGACTACCCGCACCCGACCAGCCTCGCGCCAGGGCCCTGCTCCCCGGCCGAGCTGCCGCGGGACCACATCGCGGGCGCCTTCGAAAGCGTGCCCCTCGACGTGGCATGGAAGGCACTGCACGGCAACGCAGCGCGCGTCTACCACCTCGCCGACTGAGGCGGAAGGGGGGGAACGATGGCCGACTTCATCGCGATCCAGCAGCTGCTCTCCCGCTACTGCTGGGCCCACGACTCGCGCGACCTCGAGCTGCTGGGCGCGTGCTTCGCGAAGGACGCGACTGCCCTGGGACAGCGCGGCCGCGACGCGATCGTGGCCCGCTATGCCGAGGGCTATCAGCAGCTCACGGCCCAGCGCCGCCACATCCTGACCAACTTCTTCTTCGTCGAAGAGGGCGAGCAGGAAGCGGTCATCCAGTCCTACATCACGCTCTACCTGATTCGCGACGAGAAGATCTCGCTGCACCTCACCGGCGTGTACCGCGACCGGGTCGTGCTCGAGGAGGGGCAGTGGCGGATCCAGAGCCGCGACGCGACGATCGACGTGCCCTACGACCCGGGCGACACGCCCAAGGCGCCCGCCTCCCGCTGAGCGACCCGGGAAGGGCCAGGCCCCTCCCGACGGGCCTCAGTCGCGCAGCAGCTCCTGGGCGATGATCAGCTTCCGCACCTCGGTGGTGCCCGCGCCGATCTCGAGCAGCTTGATCGCGCGGTAGAGCCGGTTGATCTCGGTCTCCCAGATGTAGCCGTTCCCGCCGTGGATCTGCACCGCGTGGTCGAGGACGCGGTTCATCGAGTCGGCGGCGTAGAGCACGGAGGCGGCGGAGAGTGAGTGCGCCCAGCCCCGCCCGCCCTCTCCGTGGGGCAGATCGTTCAGCGACTCGAGGCAGTGGTAGTTGTAGGCGCGCAGCGTCTCGACGAGCACGTACATCTCGGCGAGGCGCGACTGGATCATCTGGAAGCTCGCGATCGGCTGACCGAACTGCCGACGGCTGCGCGCATAGGCCACGGAGAGTTCGAGCGCGCGCTCGACCACGCCGAGGCACAGGGGCGCGATCATCGCGCGCTCGAGATCGAGGCCGCTCATCAGACAGCGCACGCCCTCGTTCTCGCCGCCCAGGCGGTTGGCGGCGGGGACGCGACAGCCGTCGAAGGTGAGCTCCGCCGTCTGCGAGCCGCGGAAGCCCATCTTCTCCAGCTTCTGGGTGACAGCGATGCCGGGCGAAGCCATGTCGACGACGAAGGCGGAGATGCCCCGCGCCCCGGCCTCGACGTTCGTCTTCGCGTAGAGGAGCGCCAGGTCGGCGATCGGGCCGTTGGTGATGTAGAGCTTGCGGCCGTCGATCACGTAGTCGTCACCGTCGCGCCGCGCCGTCGTGGCCATGCTGCCGAGGGCGTCCGAGCCGGCTCCGGGCTCGGTGAGCGCCAGGCATCCGATCCGCGAGCCGTCGCAGAGACCGGGCAGGAAGCGCTCGCGCTGCGCGTCGTCGGCGTTGCGCAGGATGTTGTTCAGGCACAGGTTCTCGTGGGCGACCCAGGAGAGCGCGAAGGCGTGGTTCCAGCGGGCGAAGCCCTGGAGGACCAGTCCGCTCGCGAACAGGTCGAGCCCCGCCCCACCCAGGTCGGGCGGCGCCGTGACGCCCAGGTAGCCCTCCTTGCCGAGAGCGCGGAAGGCCTCGTCCGGCCACCACTCCTCGTCGTCCATGCGGCGGGCCAGCGGGGCGAGACGCTCGCGCCCGAAGCGGTCGGCGGCGTCCAGGATCTGCAGGCGCTCCGGGGTCAAGCCGCTCATTCCAGGTCGCCCTCCGCGAGCGATGAGTCTTCCTCAGAGATTTGCTGAGGACCCGAGGCCCAAACGCGGGCTCTCTGGGGCTATTGATAGCACTTGCGGGGGCGAGGACGAAATGAGGTAGACTCAAAATCATGGCGAACTCCGAGTCCGTCCGCGGTGAGATCCGCGGTGCCGCCCAGTGGATCACGATCGACCGGCCCGAGGAGCGCAATGCCTTCGACGACACCGTCCTGCGCGGCATCGCCCACCACCTGCGCGCCGCCCAGGCTGACGAGTCGGTGCGGGCCGTCGTGCTCACCGGCGCCGGCGACCGCGCCTTCTGCGCGGGGGGAGACCTGAAGTCGGGCGGAGGCGGTCCGTTCCAGGTGGATCCCTCCCGTCCGCGCAATGCCGTCGTCGAGCTGTTCCGGGAGTTCGAGCGCTGCGAGCTGCCCACGATCGCGCGCGTCAACGGTCATGCGCTGGCCGGCGGGCTGGGACTGGTGTGCGCGTGCGACCTGGCGGTCGCGAGCTCGAACGCCACCCTGGGCGTGCCCGAGACCGGCGTCGGCCTGTTCCCGATGATGATCCTGCCCTACCTCCAGCGCACGCTGCCGCGCCGGAAGCTGCTGGAGTGGTGCATCACGGGCGTGCGCTGGACGGCGGAAGAGGCCCTGGAGGCCCAGCTGCTGAACTACGTCGTGCCGCCGGAGGAGCTCGACGCGAAGGTGGAGTGGCTGCTGTCGCGCATCGTGGACAAGTCGCCCACCGCGATCCGCCTGGGCAAGATGGGATTCCACGCGCTCCAGGACATGTCGCTGCCCGAGGCCCTCGAGTACGCCCAGCTGATGCTGCCGATGATGGGCCAGACCGAGGACGCGCGGGAGGGATTCGCGGCCTTCCGAGCCCGACGGCCTCCGCGCTGGACGGGACGTTAGGTGGCCGAGCGGGAGCGCCGCAGCACGCGGCGCTCGGAGCGGGAACGCGAGATCCTCGAGGCTGCGCGCGCGGTGTTCGCAGAGCGGGGCTACGCCCAGGGCTCGGTCGCCGAGATCGCCGAGCGGGTCGGCGTCGTCGAGGGGACGATCTACACCTATTTCGCCACGAAGCGCGAGCTCCTGCTCCGGGTGGTGGCCGATTTCTACGAGAACCTGATTCGCGAGGTGGAGTCGGGACTCCGCTCGATCCGCGGCGCGGAGAACCGGCTGCGCTTCCTGATCGCGCGCCACCTCCAGGTGTTCGTGCAGGACCTGGGCATCTGCCGGGTGTTGCTCTCCGAGATCCGCCCCGACCCCAACCTCTACGGGGACGCCGTGCGCGAGCTCAACCGGCGCTACACCGCCCTCGCCCTCGAGGTGATCGAGCAGGGCATCCGCTCCGGCGAGCTGCGCCGCGACGTCGCGCCGACGGTGCTGCGCGACCTGATCTACGGGGGCATCGAGCACGCCCTGTGGCGCTTCGTCCACGGAGGCAAGCGGATCGAGATCGAGACGCTCGGGGAGCAGCTCGGCGACGCGCTGCTGCGCGGCGCCCTCCACGCGGAGGACGACACGGCGGAGCGGCTCGAGCGCGCCCTGTCGGCGCTCGAGCGCCGCGCCGGGGCGCCCTCGTGACGGCTCCCTTCGCCTCGGTGCTGATCGCCAACCGCGGCGAAATCGCGGTGCGCATCGCGCGAACCCTGCGCCGGATGGGGATCCGCACACTGCTCGCCGCGCATCCCGTCGACGCCGACTCGCCGGCCGCGCGCGCGGCCGACCTCGTGGTCCCGCTGGAGGGCGACGACCCGCTGTCGGCCTATCTCGACGGCGAGCAGATCGCGCGGGCCGCCGCGCGCGCCGGGGCGGACGCGGTCCACCCTGGCTACGGATTCCTGGCCGAGAACGCGGACTTCGCCCTGGCCGTCGAGCGCGCGGGTCTCGTCTTCATCGGGCCCAGTCCGCGCGTGATCGCCTTGATGGGGGACAAGGTCGCATCGCGCGCCTTCGTCGCCGGGCAGGGCGGGCACCTCTCCGCCTCGGTCGTCGAGGAGGACGATCCCGATCGCTTCGCCGAGCGGACCCTCGCCCTCGGCACGCCGCTCCTGATCAAGGCCTCGGCGGGGGGGGGCGGGAAGGGAATGCACGTCGTGCGCGAGGCGGGTCGGCTTCCGGCCGCCATCGAGCGCGCCCGCAGCGAGGCGACGCGCTTCTTCGGCGACGGCCGCCTCTACGCCGAGCGCTACGTGGAGCGCCCCCGCCACATCGAGGTCCAGGTGCTCGCGGACCGCCACGGCCGCTGTCTCCATCTCTTCGAGCGCGAGTGCTCGATCCAGCGCCGCTTCCAGAAGCTCGTCGAGGAGTCGCCCGCCCCCGCGCTGCCGGCGGCGCTGCGCGACGCGCTGCACCGCGAGGCGGTCGCGATCGCCGCCGCCGCCGGCTACGAGGGCGCGGGCACGGTCGAGTTCATCGTCGCCCCGGACGGCTCCTTCTCCTTCCTCGAGATGAACACGCGGCTCCAGGTGGAGCACCCCGTCACCGAGCTCGTGACCGGGATCGACCTGGTGGAGCAGCAGGTGCGGATCGCGGCGGGACAGCCGCTTCCCTTCGCCCAGGAGCAGGTCGCGACGCGGGGCCACGCGATCGAGTGTCGGGTGTGCGCCGAGGTCCCCGAGCAGGGGTTCCGCCCCGCCACCGGCGTGGTCCAGCTGCTGCGCGAGCCCGCCGGCGAGGGCATCCGCGTCGACAGCGGCGTCGACGAGGGATCGGTCGTGAGCGCCTCCTTCGACCCGCTGCTGGCGAAGCTCGTAGCCCACGGACGCGACCGCGAGCAGGCGATCGCGCGCATGCGCCGGGCGCTGGGCGAGACGGTGCTGCTCGGAGTCTCCTGCAACGCCGCCTATCTCGCCCGCGTCGTCGATCACCCGGCCTTCCACAAGGGTGCGCTGCACACGGGCCTGCTCGCCGAGCACGAGGCCGAGCTCCTGCCCGGTGAGGAGGAGGCGACGGCGCGCGCGGCGGCGGCCGCCGCCGCCCTGTTCCACGGGCCCTTCCTCGAAGCGATCCGCGCCGTCCCCCGCCTGCACGCCGCGATCGGGCGCTGGAGGAACTAGCAATGGAACCCCTGTTCGAGGTGGGCGGCCGGACGTTGCGCGTGGTCCCGATCCTCCGCGGGAGCGGCTTCGACCTCGAGATCGACGGGCGCCCGGCGGAGGCCGCTCTGGCGCCGCTCGCGCCCGGGGAGTTCGAGCTCCGCTGCGACGGAGGTGTGGAGCGCGTCTTCCTGGCCCAGGAAGGCGACCGCGTGTTCGTACACCTGCGCGGGCGCGCGCTCGAGGTGACCGTCGTCGACCCGCTCGAGCGGGCGCGGCAGCAGACGCGCGCGCGCCTCGGCGCGGGCGAGATCTTCGCGCCGATGCCCGGGGTCGTGGTGGAGGTGCTCGCGGCGATCGGCGACGCGGTCCGCCCGGGTGACACGCTGCTCGTGATCGAGAGCATGAAGCTCCAGACGGCGATCCCGGCTGAGCGCGAGGGGCGCGTCGCGGCGCTGCCCGTCGCGCTGGGGGCGAGCTTCCGGCGCGGCGACGTGCTCGCCCGGATCGAGAGCGCTCCCGCGGAGGCCCTGCCCGCATGAGGCGCATCGAGAGCCGGATCGACGTGCGCTCACCCGCCTTCCGGCGCTACGCGGCGGCCGCCCGGGAGCGGGTCGCGGATTTCCGCGAGCGCCAGCGCGCCGCTCGC
Source organism: uncultured Spirochaetales bacterium (assembly GCA_964653555.1). Taxonomy (GTDB): domain Bacteria; phylum Myxococcota_A; class UBA9160; order UBA9160; family SMWR01; genus JAHEJV01. The sequence goes on from CAZZFT010000003.1 coordinate 41,935, forward strand.
TACGACCGCCCGGAGCGGGACCTCCGCCGGCTCGAGCGGCTCGGCAAGCTCCCGGTGCGCGAGCGGATCGAGAAGCTGCTCGACCCCGGCACGCCCTTCCTCGAGCTGTCCTCCCTCGCCGCCTGCACCGAGTACGAGGGGGAGGCGAAGTCGGCGAGCGTGGTGGTGGGGCTGGGCGTCGTGGCGGGCCGGGAGGTCGTGGTTCGCGCCGACGATCCCAGCGTGAAGGGAGGCGCCTGGTATCCGCTCACGGTGAAGAAGATCGTGCGCAGCCTGGACGTGGCGATCGAGAACCGCCTGCCGATGGTCCACATGTGCGACAGCGCCGGAGGCTTCCTGCCCCTCCAGGCCGATCTCTTCCCCGACCGCTACGCCGCGGGCCGCATCTTCCGCAACCAGTCGATCCTGTCGAAGCTCGACGTGCCCCAGCTCTCCCTGGTGTTCGGGCACTGCACCGCCGGCGGTGCCTACATCCCCTCCCTCTCGGACTACTCGGTGATCGTGCGCGGCAACGGCGGCATCTTCCTCGGCGGTCCGCCGCTCGTGAAGGCGGCCACCGGCGAGATCGTCGACGCCGACGCGCTCGGCGGCGCCGACGTCCACACGCGCGTGAGCGGCGTCGCCGACTACTCCGCCGACTCGGAGGAGGAGGCGATCGCGCTCGGGCGCGAGATCGTCGCCCAGTGGACGCGGCCCGAGAAGGCGCGCATCGAGACGCGCGAGCCCGAGGACCCCCACTACGACCCCGAAGAGCTCCACGGAATCGTGCCGGACGACATCAAGGTCCAGTTCGACATGCGCGAGGTGATCGCGCGCATCGTGGACGGCAGCTGGTTCCACGAGTACCAGCCCGACTACGGAACGACGCTGGTGTGCGGCTACGCGTGGATCTGGGGCATGAAGGTCGGCCTCCTCGCCAACAACGGCGTGCTGTTCAACGACAGCTCGCTCAAGGGCGCCCACTTCATGGAGCTGTGCAACCAGAACCGCACGCCCCTCGTCTTCCTCCAGAACATCACCGGCTTCATGGTCGGGAGCGAGGCGGAGTCGCGCGGCATCTGCAAGGACGGCGCCAAGATGATCATGGTGCAGTCGTGCAGCGAGGTGCCGAAGCTGACGGTGATGGTCAACGGCTCCTTCGGAGCCGGCAACTACGGGATGTGCGGGCGCGCCTTCGACGGCCGCTTCCTGTTCGCGTGGCCGAACCACCAGATCGGCGTGATGGGCGCCGAGCAGGCCGCCAACACCCTGGCGGAGGTGAAGATCCGCCAGCTCGAACGGGAGGGACGCACGCTGGGAGAGCCCGAGATCGAGGCGATCCGCGCTCCCATCCTCGAATCGTACCGCCGCGAGCTCTCGGCCTACTACTCGACCTCCCACCTCTGGGACGATGGGATCCTCGACCCGGTCGACACGCGCAACGCCCTGGGCATCGCCCTGTCGGCCGCGCTGAACGCCCCGATCGGGACGCCCCGCTACGGAGTGCTGCGCCTGTGAGGCCCCGGCGCGACCAGGTGCTCTCGCGTCCGAGCGTGTTCCGCCCCGAGCTCCTGCGCGGACGCGCCGCCCTGGTGAGTGGAGGGGGCACCGGGATCGGCCAGGGCATCGCGCTCCTGCTCGCCGAGCTCGGCGCCGACGTGGTGGTGTGTGGCCGGCGAGAGCAGCCCCTCGCCGAGACGTGCGAGCTGCTCGCCGCGACCGGGGTGCGCTGCCTGGCGATTTCCACCGACATCCGGGAGCCCGAGCAGGTGGACGCGCTGTTCGCGCGGGCGACGGACGAGCTCGGCGTGCTGGACCTGGTGGTCAACAACGCCGGCGGCCAGTTCCCGCAGCACGCGATCGACGTCTCCGACAAGGGCTGGCGGGCCGTCGTCGACACCAACCTGAACGGGACCTGGACGATGATGCAGCGTGCGGCCCGCCACTGGCGCGCGGCCGAGCGACCCGGCGTGATCGTGAACATCGTGGCCCCCTACCTCCGCGGGATGTACGGCCTGGTCCACACCGTCGCGGCGCGGGCGGCCGTGGTGCACGCCTCGCGCAACGTGGCGGTCGAGTGGGCGCCGCACGGCATCCGCGTCAACTGCGTGCTGCCCGGCGGCATCGCGACGCGCGGACTGGAGACCTACGCCCCCGAGGTCCGGGAGCGGATGCGCGACGCCCACCCACTGCGCACGCTCGGCGAGATCCAGGACGTCGCCGAGGCCGTCGTGTACCTGGCCGCTCCGTCGGGACGCTTCGTCACCGGCGAGGTGTTGGTCCTCGACGGCGGGCTCCAGCTCCACGGCGAGCTTTGGCAGGCCGGCCGCCCCGAAGGCTGGGAGGAGGCGCCGTGAGCTCGACCCGCGCCGTGCGGATCGCGAACATCTCGGGCTTCTACGGCGACCGGCTGGCCGCCGCGCGGGAGATGCTCGAGGGCGAGCCGGTCGACTTCCTGACCGGCGACTACCTCGCCGAGCTCACGATGCTGATCCTGCACAAGGCGCGCTCGCGCGCGCCGGGCACCGGATACGCCGCGACCTTCCTGCGCCAGATGGAGGAGATCTGGGGCACCGCCTGCGACCGCGGCGTCCGCATCGTCGTGAACGCGGGCGGCCTCGAGCCGGCCGGAATGGCGGCGGAGCTGCACGCGCTGGCGGCGCGGCTGGGCCTGAAGGCCCGCGTCGCCTACCTCTCCGGCGACGACCTGCTGCCGCGGCTGGGCGAGCTCCAGGCGGCGGGACATCCCCTCGCCCACCTCGACCGGGGCATCCCGCTCTCGGCGCTCGACGCCGAGCCGGTCACCGCCAACGCCTATCTCGGCGCCTGGGGGATCGTCCAGGCGCTGCGCGGCGGAGCCGACGTGGTCGTGTGTCCCCGCGTCACCGACGCCTCGCTGGTGGTCGGCCCCGCCGCCTGGCACTTCGACTGGGCGCGCGATGACTGGGACCGGCTCGCCGGGGCCGTGGTGGCCGGCCACGTGCTTGAGTGCGGGCCCCAGGCGACGGGCGGCAACTACGCCTTCTTCCAGGAAGTGCCGCGCTGGGTGAACCCGGGCTTCCCGATCGCCGAGATCGAGGCGGACGGCAGCTGCGTGATCACCAAGCAGCCGGGCACCGACGGCCTGGTCTCGGTGGGAACGGTGACGGCGCAGCTGCTCTACGAGCTGGGCGAGCCCGCCTACGCCAACCCGGATGTCGTCGCGCGCTTCGACTCGATCGAGCTCGCGCCCGCAGGACCCGATCGCGTGCGCATCTCCGGCGCGCGGGGGGAGCCGGCGCCCGCGCAGCTCAAGGTGTGCATCAACTACGTGGGGGGCTACCGGAACGCGATGACCTTCGTGCTCACCGGCCTCGACGTCGAGGAGAAGGCGCGGCGGGCACGCGAGACCCTGCTCGCGAAGCTGGGAGGCGCCGAGCGCTTCGATGCGATCGAGTTCGACCTCGTCCGCAGCGACGCCCCCGATGCGGCCAGCAACGACCTGGCGAGCGCGTTCCTGCGGGTGACCGTGAAGAGCCGCGACGCGCGGCGCGTCGGTCGCGCCTTCTCGAACCAGGTGACCGAGATGCTGCTCGCGAGCTACCCGGGCATCTACACCACGACCCCGCCCAGCGCCGAGCGCGAGTTCGGCGTGTACTGGCCGACGCTCGTCCCCGCCCAGGAGGTGCATCCGATCGCAGTGCTGCACGACGGGAGCGAGGTCCCGGTTCCGCCGCTCGTGGCGACGCCCCTCGCGGAGCCCTTCGCGCCCCGGCCGCGCGCGCTCCCCGAGCCCCCAGCCGGCGCGACCGAGCGCGTCCCGCTCGGGACCGTGTTCGGCGCCCGGTCGGGCGACAAGGGTGGCAACGCGAACGTCGGCGTCTGGGCGCGCAGCGCGTCGGGCTACGCCTGGCTCGCCCGGTTCCTGACCGCGAAGCGCCTCGCCGAGCTGCTGCCCGAGCTGGCCCCTCTGGAGGTGCGACGCTTCGAGCTCCCGAACCTGTGGGCGCTGAACTTCGTCGTCGTCGGGCTGCTGGGCGAGGGGGTGGCGTCGTCGACGCGCAGCGACGCCCAGGCGAAGAGCCTGGGCGAGTTCCTGCGATCGCGCCTCGTCGACCTGCCCGTCGCACTCCGGGCCGACCGGCCTCGGCCCGCCGATCGGAGCGACTAGCATGTCGGCCCAGGGTGCACGGCGGAGACTCCGCGTCGATGGAGCGATCTTTCCGGGCGGCGACAACCTCTACGAGGGTCGGCTCGAGGACGTGCCCCTCCGGGCGCGCGCGCTGGAGGAGGAGGGCTACGACGGCCTGTTCACCCTCGACACGAACGTCGACCCCTTCGCCGCGCTCCTGCTCGCCGCAGAGCACACGCGGCGCATCGCCCTGGTGACGGGCGTGGCGATCGCCTTCGCGCGCTCGCCGGCGACCATGGCGCTCCAGGCCTGGAACCTCCAGCGCTACTCGGGCGGCCGCCTGATCCTGGGACTGGGCTCCCAGGTGCAGGCGCACATCGCCAAACGCTTCAGCATGCCCTGGTCGCAGCCGGCGGCGCGGATGCGCGAGTACATCCTCGCCCTGCGTGCCTTCTGGGACGCCTGGGGCCGGCGGCAGCCGCTCGCCTTCCGCGGCGAGTTCTACACCCACACGTTGATGACGCCCGTCTTCGACCCCGGACCGAACGACGTCCCCGACCCGCGGATCCATCTCGGCGCGCTGGGCCCCCGGATGGTGGCGGTCGCCGGAGAGGTCGCCGACGGCCTGTTCGGACATCCCTTCTCGACGGTGAGGTTCTTCGAGCAGGTCCAGCGACCCGCCCTCGAGCAGGGGCTCGCGCGCTCGCAGCGACCGCGCGAGGGCTTCGAAGTGTCCTCGATGATCATGACGATCACCGGCCGCGACGACGCCGAGATCGCCGCCGCCGACTTCGCGATCCGCAAGCTGCTCACCTTCTACGCGTCGACGCCCGCCTACCGACGCGTGCTCGAGGTGCACGGCTGGGGCGACCTGCAGCCCGAGCTCAACCGGATGTCCAAACAGGGACGCTGGGACGAGATGGCCGAGCTCGCGACGGAGGAGATGATCGACGCGTTCGCGGTGAAGGGCCGCCCCGAGGAGATCCCGCAGCGGATCGCCGAGCGCTGCGCGGGCCGTGTCGACCGCGTCACGCTCTACGCGCCCTACCCCACGGCGGCGAGTCTGTGGCCGCCGATCGTCCGGGGCATCCAGGCACAGGAGGTCCAGCGGTGACGAGCGCCAGCGGCAACGAGGACGCCGTCCTCGAGAGCGAGACCCACGGTCCGGTGCGTCTGCTCCGGCTCAACCGACCCGAGCGCAAGAACGCCCTCTCGGACGCCCTCGGCTGGGCGGTCGTCGCGGCCGTCGAAGAGGCGGCGCACGACGACGCGATCCGGGTCGTCGCACTGACCGGTCGCGGCGACGCCTTCTGCTCGGGCGTGGATCTCGGCGACGCGCCAGCCGCGGGCGCCGCGCGCGGGCCGCTCTCGGAGCAAGACGATCGCGTGGACGACCTGGGCTGGGTGGGCCGGTTCCCGCTGGTGATGCGCGTCGCCTGCGACAAGCCGGTGGTGGCGGGCGTGAACGGCGTCGCCGTCGGCGCCGGCATGGCGCTCGCGATGTGCGCCGACCTCCGCATCGCCGGCTCTCGCGCGCGCTTCCACCCCGGATACGTGCGCGCCGGCACCTCGCCCGACGGCGGCCTGAGCTGGACGCTGCCCCAGCTGATCGGGAGCGAGCGAGCGCTGCGCTTCCTGCTGGAGCAGCGGATGATCGACGCCGAGGAGGCGCTGCGGCTGGGCCTCGTCGGCGAGCTGGTAGAGGCGGATGCGCTCGAGGAACGCCTGCTCGCCTACTGCGCGCTGCTGGCCGAGGCGGCGCCGCTGGCCGTGCGTCAGACCAAGCGGCTGGTGCACCGCGCGGGCCTCGGGACGGACCTCGAAGCCCATCTTCGGGACGAGATGCGCTACGTCTACCGGGGCTTGCGCAGCGAGGACGGCCGCGAGGCGGTCGCGGCGCTGCTGGCCAAGCGCAAGCCCGTGTTCCACGGGCGTTAGGCGTCGGGCGATGCGGGAGCGCCGCTCAGAAGACCAGGTAGCCGCCGTCGAGGGTGATCTCGTCGCCCGTGTGGAAGCGCGACAGCTCGGACGCCAGGTAGACGGCGATCCCCTCCAGGTCCGCGGGCGTGCCCCAGCGGCGCGCCGGCGTGCGCTGGCGGATGCTCCGATCGAGCTTCTCGTGGGCGCGCGCCGGAGCCGTGGCCTGGGTCTCGATCCAGCCCGGGCGCAGTGCGTTCACCTGGATGTCGTGGCGCGCGAGGGCCACCGCCGCCGACCGGACCAGCGCTCCCACGCCGCCCTTCGAGGCGGCGTAGTTGGGCTCGTGGGGCATGCCGTGCAGCGCGCCGATCGAGGTCACGGCGACGAGCTTCCCCCCACCGCCGCGCTCGACCATGTGGCGCGCCGCTTCGCGAAAGCACAGGAACACCCCGGTCAGGTTCACCGCCAGCACCCGGTTCCAGTCGTCGAGGGTCATCTCCAGGAAGGGTCGCGGCTGGCCGAGGCCCGCGTTGGCGAAGCACGAGTCGATGCGGCCGAAGCGCGCGAGCGCTTCGCGCATGCCCCGGACGACGTCCTCCTCGTGCGCCACGTCGATCCGGAAGGTCGCCACCTCGGCGCCCAGATCGGCGAGCTCCTGGGCCGCGGCGGCGTTCTTGGCCTCGTCGCGCCCGGCGATCGCGACCCGGGCTCCGGCCCGCGCCAGACCGCGGGCCAGGCCCAGCCCGATGCCGCCGTTGCCGCCGGTGATCAACGCGACGTGCCCGGACAGGTCGAAGCCGGCGCCCTCGGACGACGGTGCGCTCTCTCGCGACGACGGCGGCACGCGGCGGACTCTACCGCGCCGTGAGCGAGACGGTCGAGGTGTTCCGCATCGACGTGCCGGAGGCGGTGATCGACGACCTGCGCGAGCGGCTCGCCCGCTCACGGCTCCCCGAGCCGATCGCCGGTGCGGGCTGGGACTACGGGGTGGACCTCGCGTGGCTGCGCGATCTGCTCGTGCACTGGCGCGCGCACTACGACTGGCGCGCCTGGGAACGGCGGCTGAACACGCTTCCCCAGTTCCGAACCTGGCTCGACGGGCACGGAATCCACTTCGTGCACCGCCGCTCGCCCGAGCCCGGCGCCCTCCCGCTGCTCCTGGCCCACGGCTGGCCCGGCTCCTTCTTCGAGTTCCACAAGGTGGTCGAGCCTCTCGCCGACCCGCGCGCCCACGGCGGTCGGCCCGAGGACGCCTTCCACGTGGTCTGTCCGTCGATGCCCGGATACGCCTTCTCCGATCCGCCGCGCGCGCCCGGCGTCGACGCCCGGAGCATCGCCGCGCTCTTCGCCGGCCTGATGCGGCGGCTGGGCTACGCGCGCTATGGCGTCCAGGGCGGTGACTGGGGATCGGCGGTCGCGAGCTGGATGGCGCTGCTCGCGCCCGAAGCCTGCTGCGGCATCCACCTCAACCTGTTGATCGTGCCGCGCCCGCGCGACGATGATCCGGCCGCGCTGACCGCGCCCGAGCGCGAGGCCTACGAAGCCACGCGGCGCTTCCTCGCCAGCGGTCCGGTCCACGTGACGGTGCAGGGCCAGGAGCCCGATGCGCTCGGCGTCGCGCTCGAGGATTCGCCGGCGGGGCTCGCGGCCTGGATCGCGCCGCGGCTGCGCGCGTGGAGCGACTGCGGCGGCGATCTCGAGCGCCGCTTCCCCCGTGATGAGCTCCTGACTCATCTGACGCTGTACTGGGTGACGCGCTCGATCACGACGTCGATGCGCCTGTACCGCGAGGCGCAGCACGCCGGAGCCCTCGGCCGCCCCCGCGAGCGGATCGAGGTGCCGACGGGCTGCGCCCTGTTCCCGCGCGAGCTGTTCCGTCCGCCGCGGCGCTGGGTGGAGCGCGCCTATCGCGTCGAGCGCTGGACCGAGATGCCGCGGGGCGGTCACTTCGCCGCGCTCGAGGAGCCGGAGCTGCTGATCGAGGACGTGCGCGCCTTCTTCCGGCCTCTGCGCGGATCGAGCGGCGTCCGGCGCGCGGAACCGTGATAGGGTGGCGCGAAGCGAGGCCCACGACGCGGCGGCGACTTCTCCGGAGGGAGGTGGCGATGGGGGCGACGGAGCGGGTGGAGGGGGTGGATCTCGTGCAGGGCATCGGTGGGACGGCCGAGATGGGTGGGATGCGCTGGACGCACGGCATCGCCACCGGCGCGCTGATCGGCCTGCTCCTGCTGTTCGCGGCCTGCGAGCCGCAGGATCGGCGACCGGGACTGTGGCTCTCGGGCGAGCTCGTGACAGCGCCCGTCGACGACTGGTCGTTCACCGACGAGATCGGAGAGATCTTCGTCGAGACCCGTACGTGGTACGGAATCCCCCACTCCGTCACCACCGTCTGCGTCGCCCACGACGGCTCCCTCTACGTGCCGTCGGTCTACCTCGACGGCGGCGAGTTCCCCGACGCGCGCTACTGGAACCGCAACGTGGTGCGCGACCCGCGCGTGCGCCTGAAGATCGGGGACCGTCTCTACGAGCGGAAGGCGGTCCTGGTCGAGGATCCGGAGGAGTGGGACGCCGTGTTCGCCGCCTTCGGCCGCAAGTCCCCCTTCTGGAAGCAGCTCGGCGACACGCCCGCGGCCGAGCGCCCCCGGATCGTGTTCTTCCGGATGGATCCGCGAGAGGACGCCGAAGCGGTGTCTCAGGGGGCTTCCCAGGCTCCGGACGCGGCTTCGCTGCGGACCTCCGCCGCGTCGGACTCCAGGACGAAGCCGGCTGCGACGGCGTCCGCGAGCGCCTGATCGAAGGCCGCGAGATACGCTTCGCGCGACGGGTACAGCTCCGCCAGCGTCTCGCTGTCGAAGGGGCGCGTGACGCCCAACAGGGAGCAGAACGGCCCGCCGTCGTTGCCGACCCCGGAAAGCATCGCCACGGGCACGTCGAGCTGCGGGGTGCGGATCCCGCCCAAGGCGTTACCGCGGCCGTCGCGCAGGATGCGGGGCGGGCTGCCGGGCACGGCGCCCAGACGCGCGGCTCGTGGCGCGGGCGTTCCCTCGCGGACCCAGCGGTCGAGGTGATCGAGCGCCGCCCGGAGCACGTAGCGCTGCGGGCCCGCGTTGCCCGGCAGGTCGCACGCCAGCCCGCCGACCTTCCCTCCCAGCGACCGCGCGGCGTCCGCTCCCGCGATGCGGAGCTGATACACGTCGGTGTGTGCGGTGCCGGCCACCTCCCAGAGGCGGAAGGCGGCGCCGTCCTGCTGGCGCGCCCCGTAGTAGCCGAGCACGGTCACATCGGTCTCGGTCTCGAAGGTGAGCACCGGGGTCGCGCGGTCCGTGCGGATGGCCGTCGGACTGGGCGCCGCGACATCCGCCTGCGGCGGCTGGGAAAGCGGTGCGCCGGAGCCGCCGCGCGCGTGGACGAGGAAGCCGTCGTACACGGCGGCGAGGGGCGCCACTGCGTCGATGTAGGTGGTCAGCCGCGCAGCCGATTGCGACATCCCGACGGCGATCAGACGCCGAGCCGCGAGGCCGCCCAGCGGGTCCGTCTCGCCGGGGCTGCGCAGAGCCCGACCGGCCTGGGCGAAGATGTCGTAGGAGAAGCTGTCGCCGGGATGCCGCAGCGACCCGTAGCGCTCGGGGTCCCAGACCCGTAGTGCGCCCGCATTGCCGAAGGCGGCGCGAGGGTTGTCGCTCGGGAAGCCGACGATGCCCACCTCCTGGGCCGACACACCCACCCAGGCATGGCCCCGCGCCAGCAGCAGCGGGTGCAGGAACGCCCAGTCGGCGGGGTTGTCGCCGCCTCCCGAGACGTTCAGCCACTCGACGACGACGGTTCCGGAGAAGCGATCGGCTCGCGCGGGCCGTCGCACCAGGATCCGCGTCCGGTAGGGCGCCGACCCGGCGGGCTCGACCTGCCAGCGACCGTCGGGAGCGAGCTCGGCCGCGGGAGCGTAGCTGCGGGCGCTTCCCTCGACGAAGAACTCCTGCTCGACGTAGCCCGCCGCCGCGAGATCGATCGCGGTGGCGGAGAAGGCAGCGCCGTGTGCGCCTCCCGCGACGGGTCCCACGACGCGTGGGGCGTCGGCCGCGCCCGCGGTGGCGGCCCACAGCGACACCCCCAGCGCGAGGCTCCGCCATTCGCACCGCGCCCGCGTTCGCCCCATCGCGTCTTTTCCCTTCATCGCGTCGCGGTTCCTGAGTATCCTATCAGAATCACGCGGCCTCGCGCTGCGCTCGTGGAGGCCTCATGTCGACCGTCCGTCTGGAGTTCCCCCTTCCGCACGTGGCCCTGATCACCCTCGATCGGCCGAAGCGCCTGAACGCACTGACGCTGGAGCTGCTGGAGGACTTCCGCGCGGCGCTGGATCGCATCGAGTCCGACGCGGATTGTCGCGCCGTCGTGCTGACCGGGGCCGGACGCGCCTTCTGCGCGGGCCTCGATCTCGTCGACTCCGCGTCGCTGCTCGACCTCTCCGGAGCGGGCGGCGTGCAGAAGGGCATGTCGATCCAGAAGCCCTTCTCCGCGCTGGTACCGCGACTGCACGCGCTGCCCCAGCCGGTGGTGGCGGCGATCAACGGTCCGGCGGCCGGGGGTGGGCTGGCGCTCGCGCTCGGGGCCGACGTGCGCGTGGCCGCGCGCTCGGCGCTCTTCCTCGACGCCTTCATCGAGCTGGGACTGTCGGGCTGCGAGCTCGGCCTGAGCTACCTGCTGCCCCGGCTGATCGGGATGTCGCGCGCCGCCGAGCTGATCCTCACGGGACGGCACATCGACGCCGAGGAGGCGGAGCGGATCGGTCTGGTCAGCCGGATCGTGGAGGACGGGGAAGCGGTCCCCGCGGCCCTCAAGATCGCCGAGCGCATCGCTGCCCACGCACCCTTCGGATCGCGGATGACCAAGCAGGTGTTGTGGACCAACCTGGACGCACCCTGTCTGCAATCGGCGATCGAGCTGGAGGCGCGCACCCAGGTGCTGAGCATGTTCACTCGCGATTTCGGCGAGCAGGTGGTGGCGCGGCGCGAGAAGCGGACGCCCCGCTACCAGGACCAATGAACCGAGAGGAGACCTTCCCAGTGCGCCTCAGTGACTGCGACGACTATCCCTTCCACCAGACCGCGGAGCCCTTCGACAGGCCCGCCACCTCCGACTCCCACTTCAACGACGGCTACTACTTCGCCTTCTTCGACGGGGCGTCCTACTTCGCCTGCGGCCTGCGCTGGCACCCCAACAACAACGCCCTGGACGGATTCGCCGGGCTGGTCCACGGCGGCGAGCAGCGCAACCTGCGCTTCTCGCGCGCGCTGCGCCCCCGCTACGACGAGCTGGCCGTCGGTCCGCTGCGCCTCGAGATCCTCGCTCCGATGCGGCGCCACCGCCTCGTGCTCGCTCCCAACGAGCAGGGCTTCGAGTTCGACGTCGAGCTGGAGTCCTCCGCGCCCCCGATCTGCGAGGCGCGCGACCGCCACCACCGCTACGGCAAGCTGATCAACGACGTGCTGCGCGTCACCCAGCTCGCCCGGGCCTCGGGTTCCGCCCGCCGCGACGGCCGCGAGCTGGCGGTGCAGCGCTGGCACGCGGTCCGCGACCACTCCTGGGGAATCCGCACCAGCATGGGGCCGACGACGCCGATCGGCGGCGTCGAGCTGCTTCCGGGGGAGGAGAGCCGGCGCGCCTTCCGAATCTGGCTGCCCTTCGAGGTGGAGACACATTGCGGTTTCGTCTGCACCCACGAGGACGGCGAGGGGAACCCGCTCGACTTCGAGGGGCGCCTCGACTACCCGGACGGGCGCTCGCATCCGCTGGTCGGCCTGAAGCACGACCTGGTCTACCACCCGGGCACGCGCGTGCTGGCGGGCGGTCGCCTCGCGCTGACCGATGCCGAGGGCCGGGAGCACGGCTACAGCGTGGCGATGACCCCGGGCGCCGCCGCCTACGGGCAGGGATTCGGCTACTCACGCGGCTTCTGCGACGGCCGCGGCGCCGGTGTCTACCGCGGACCGGAGCTGGTGGAGGGCGACCGCTTCGACGTGTCCGACCCCGCCGTGCTCGGTGGGCCGCCCCACGTGGCCGCCGAACGCCGGGTGGGGCCGGTCGAGTTCCCGTGTCGGATCGTGGACGACCGCGGCAGCCGCGGCATGGCGAACTTCGAGCACGTCCTCTATGGGCCCTACTCGCGCTATGGCCTCTGAGCCGGCCTCGCTCCCCCACTCGCGAGTGGCGGCCGCGCTGGGTCCGTGGTTCGCGACGCAGCTCGGCGCGCGCACCGCACGGGTGGAGGACGTGCGCCGTCACGCCGAGGGATTCTCCTGGGAGACCTACACCGTCGGCGTGCGCTACCCGGATCCCGAGAGCGGAGAGGAGCGAGCGCGGGGCTTCGCGATCCGACGCGAGCCCGAGGACGGACTGGTGGCCCCCTACGACATCGTCGGGCAATACGACCTGCACGCGGCCGTGTCGAAGCACGACGGGATCCCGATGCCGCGTCTGCTGGCGCTGGAGCTCGACCGCTCGATCCTGGGCATGCCCTTCTACGCCATGGAGCGTCTGGAGGGTCGCGTCCCGGTGCCCAACGAGCGGCGGCCGTTCCGCGACGACGCCGAGCGCGACGCCGTGGGTCGCCAGTTCGTCGACGTCCTCGCGCGGATCCACGGCATCGACTGGCGCGCGGCGGGCCTCGATCTCGAGGGAGGCGGGTGCGCGCCCGGGGACGCGCCGCTGGCGGCCCTCGAGCGATGGGAGGACTACTACGCGCGCGCCCGGCTCGTCGAGGTGCCGATCCTGCGCGCCGCGATCGCCTGGCTGCGGGCGAATCTCGCGGGCTCGGGACGCCTGGCCCTGTGCCACGGCGACTACCGCCTGGGAAACTTCATGATCCGCGACGGCCGCATCGTCGGCATCTTCGACTGGGAGCTCGGCCACGCCGGCGATCCCGCCGAGGACGTGGCCTGGTGCGCGCTGCCGGCGTTTCGCGGGCGCTCACCGCGGGCGTCGGCCATGCTGCCCCTGGAGGAGCTGCTCGACCGCTATCGCGACGCGACGGGTCTGCGGCCGGACCGGGAGACGCTGCGCTTCTGGACCGTGCTCGGCCAGCTCAAGGCGGCGGCGATCTTCCTGCGCGGCGGCCGCGCCTTCGAGGAACGACGCGCCTCCGACATCCGCCTCGCCGCGCTCGGCTATCGCGCGCTCTACCTGCTGCGCGAGATCGCCGCCGAGCTCGACATCCTTCCCAGGAGCGTCTGATGCAGAATTCGCTCGACCGCATCTTCGACGGGCTGTGCAGCACCCTGCGCGAGCGCGTGCTGCCCGAGGTGTCCGACCCCTGGGTCCGCATCCAGGTCGAGGCCGCGGTGGGCCTGCTCGCCCACCTCGCGGTGCGGGTGGAGTGGCGCTGCGCCGACCTCGCCGAGGAGGTGGCCGCCACGCGCGCGCTGCTCGCCGAGGCGACGGCGCGGGGCGGCACCGCGCCGGAGCTGCTGCGGGCTCGCGACGCGCTGGCGACGCCGGCTCCCGGCGCGAGCGACAACGCGCGCCTGGTCGCCGCGCGCAGCGACCTGCTGGAGGCCCTGGCCGGCGTACAGGAATGGGCCGCGCGCGAGGGCGACCCCGCCGCCGCGTCGCTGCGCGAGCCGCTGCGCCGGCTGCTCGCGGATCGCCTGGAGGCGGAGCTCGCGCTGCTGGCCGGGGCCCGCCGCGTCGCCGTCGGCGACACCGCAGCGCCGGCGTCGGCCTCCTAGCCGGGCGGGCCCACCTTCGCTCGACTTCGCCTCGCTGCGCGTCGACCGACTCTCCCGGCCGGGAGAGCTAGCGGAACTCCGGCATCACCCGCGTGGCGAAACGCTCGAGCGACGCCTCGGTCAGCGCGTGCTCGAGGCCTCCCCAGTTGACGAAGAGCATGTACTCGTCGAGTCCGAAGCGGGCGCGCAGCTCCTCGATCCGACGGGTCACCCGATCGGCGTCGCCGATCACGACGCGCCCGCCGTCGAAGAGCTGGTCGGGTGTCATGCTCTTCACCGCGGGAGCCATCTGGGCGTAGGTCTCGTACTGCTTCGAGCGGACCTGGGTCGGGAAGTGGTCCGCCACCAGGCGCAGGTAGCGGGCCAGCGGCCCCTCCGTCTCGCGGCGGGCGCCGAGCGCGGTCTCGCCCACGTAGGTGTGCATCATCACCACCAGCCGGGGCGGCGGCTCCCCCTGTCCGAAGGCCTCGAGCTGCGCGCGCCAGGAGGCAAGCCGCTCGTCGGTCACCTCCAGCGGGGCCACGTAGGGCACCTGGAGGTTGTGGAGCCCGCGACGCGCCACCCAGGTCACGCTCTCGGGGCTCACCGCGGCCGCGTAGACGGGGGGATGGGGCTTTTGGAGGGGACGCGGCAGCACGCGCAGCCCGTCGGCGTTGGTGAAGCGACCCGCGTAGTCGAGGCGCTCGTCCTGCCAGGCGCGCAGCACCACGTCGACGCCCTCCTCGAGACGCTCCCGACCCTCGTCCTGGGAGATCCCCATCCCGTCGTACTCGAAGGCGAACAGGCCGCGACCCACGCCCCAGTCGAGGCGCCCGCCGGAGATCACGTCCAGGAAGGCGAAGTCCTCGGCGAGCCGGATCGGGTTGTCGAAGGGCACCAGGCTGACCGCCGTGCCGAGGCGGATGCGCCGCGTGCGCGCGGCCAGGTGCGCCAGCATCAGCTGGGGACGCGGCTCGATCCCGCCGTAGGGCGTGAAGTGGTGCTCCGACACCCAGACGCCGTCGAAGCCCAGCTCCTCGGCCCGCTCCGCGAGGCGCGCGAAGTCCTCCAGGTAGCGTGGCACCGGCACGGCGTCGGCGAAGTGGTCGAAGATGCAGAAGATCGAGAAGCGCACCCGGTGCGCGCTAGGCGGCAGACTCGGTGTCGGCGCCAGCCTCCTCGCTGTAGAACTGGCGCGCCCAGCGGCGGAACTCGGGGATCGGCCCGTCGCCATCGCAGAGCACCGGGTTCGGCCGGTACCTCTTGTTCTCCCAGATCCGGAAGTCCTGGTTGGTGATGTTCTGCTGCTCGTCCATCTGCGCCTTGAGATCGGCCATCGCCTCTTCGTCGCTGCGCTCGCCCTTGCGGCCGATCACCGCGTTCGAGAACCACAGGGTGTCGCGATCGATTGGCGTCATGGTGCCGACGCTGAGCGTCTCGAAGGCGCCGTTGTAGTGGATCTTGCACAGACCCAGACCCCAGTTCTCGGCGACCAGGAACAGACGACGGCTCGGCCCGTCGACGACGTTCTCGTAGCCCGCGTCGATCACCCACTTGAACATCGGCCCGTCGAAGCTGTGCTCCTTGTGGGACGGGACGTCCATCGAGTGCACCTGCTCGAAGTGGGGCCAGTCGATCGCGTTCTCCATGATCTCCTGGGGGTGCGTCTTCAGCTCCCAGGAGTACCGGGTCCAGCGGGAGGTCCAGTCCGGCGCGCCGAACTCGGGAATCTTCGGGATGCGGTAGCTGGGCGGCTTGCCCTCGGCGTGCCGCCACACCCAGATCTGCCCGTTCACCTCGTCGACCGGCCAGCTCCGCATCTGCGCCAGCTTCGGGATCTTCTTGCTGTAGGGGATCTCGACGCAGCGACCGTCCCCGTCGTAGCGCCAGCCGTGGAACGGGCATCGCACGGTATCGCCCTGCACGCAGCCGCCGTGGGCGAGGTGCGCTCCCAGGTGCGCGCAGTAGGCCTCGAGCACGTGGACGCTTCCGCTCTCCCCCCGGAACGCGACCAGCTCCTCCTGGAGGAGCTGGATCGGCTTGAGCTCGCCGGGCGCCAGATCCTCCGAGAAGAGCACCATGAACCAGCCATTGGGAATGCCGAGGGGACAGTCCGCCATGCGTATCCTCCACTTGGTGCCTTCTTCGGGCGGCGACGCCCGGAGCGACTTGCTGATAAGATGCTCAGATAGAATAGACCCAGGCGCGCTGGAATTGCAATTCGCTTCTAGCCCGTTTCGCGGTTCGAGCCCGCTGGAGGGCGCGCCCGGAGTAGGATGGGGCGGATGAGGGACCTGACCCGACGGGTCGCGGTGATCACGGGCGGCGCCAGCGGCATCGGGCTGGCCACGGCACATGCGCTCGCCCGCCAAGGGGTCCGCCTGGTGCTGGCGGACATCGAGCCGGACACCCTGGAGCGGGCCGTCGCCGAGCTCGCCGCCGGCGGCGCCGACGCGCTGGGCGTGCCCTGCGACGTCGGCGATCTCGACGCGGTGCGCGCGCTGGCGGAGGCGGCCTTCGCTCGCATGGGGGCGGTGCACATCGTGTTCAACAACGCCGGCGTGGCGGTGGGCGGACCGATCGCGGAGATGAAGCACAGCGATTGGGAGTGGACCCTGCGCGTGAATCTGTGGGGGGCGATCCACGGCGTCGAGGTGTTTCTGCCGCGGCTGATCGAGCAGGGCGAGGGCGGCCACGTCCTGTTCACCGCCTCCTTCGCGGGCCTGGTCCCCAACCTCGGGCTCGGCCCCTACTGCGTGTCGAAGTACGGCGTGGTGGCGCTGGCCGAGGTGCTCCAGCGCGAGCTGAGGCCCCAGGGCATCGGGGTGTCGGTGTTGTGTCCGATGCGCGTCGGCACCCGGATCGGGAGCTCGGAGCGCAACCGGCCGGCCAGTCTCGGGGGACCCGAGGCCTCGCCGCGCGTCGCCGACCTGGGGGAGGACAACCCCGACATGGCGGGTCGCGTGCTCGAGGTGGACGACGTCGCGCAGCAGGTCGTCGACGCCATCCGCGCCGACCGCCTCTACGTCCTGCCCCACGCCGAGAGCCGCGAGGCGGTCCGGCGCCGCTTCGCGCGCATCGATCGCTGCTACGACGAGTCCGGTCCGCAGGCCTCCTCCTAGCTGGCGCGGCGCCCGGGCGCCGGCCGCGAGAGGGTTGGCAGGGCCGGCGCATGCTGATAGAAGGGTCAGGAGCCGCCGGGAGGAATCCGATGCGCAACGGACACCCGATCGTCGACGCCGACGGGCACGTGGTGGAGCCCCTCGACCTCTGGGACCGCTACATCGACGGGGAGTTCCACGACCGTCGTCCGATCACGGAGCCCCAGTTCATCACGGTGGAGGGCTGCAAGATGTCGCGTCTCGGGCTGTCCGAGCCCGATTCGGACTACGACATCGAGGAGTTCAACAAGGGCGCGGGCTACGACTGGCAGCAGAACTTCGGAGCGCAGGCCCTGAAGGGCTTCACCGCCGAGACCTACCTCGAGATGATGGACGCGGAGGGTCTCGACCGGATGGTGCTCTACCCGAGCAAGGGCCTGTACGCCGCCTCGGTCGAGCACATGGACGGCCGACTCTCGGCGGCGATCTGCCGCGCCTACAACCGATGGCTGCGCGACTTCTGCGACGCGGCGCCCGACCGCCTGATCGGCGTGGCGGTGACCGCCCTCCACGATCCGCTGCTGGCCGCCGAGGAGGCCCGTTACGGGGTGGAGGAGCTCGGGCTGCGCGGGTGCACGGTGCGACCCAATCCCTATGCAGGCCGCAACCTGGAGGACCCGGCCTACGACGTCTTCTACGCGGAGATCGCTCGACTGGACGTCCCGCTCGCCATCCACGAGGGCGCCGGCGCCTGCATGCCCCAGTACGGGGAGCGCCACCGGTCGCGCCTCGCCCGCCACGCGATGTGCCACACCATGGAGCAGATGGGCGCCGCCTTCAGCATGACCGCAGGCGGCGTGATGGAGCGGCACCCCACCCTGCGCGTCGCGCTGCTCGAGGCCGGCGGGGGCTGGCTCCCCTACTGGCTCGACCGGCTCGACGAGCACGCCCACTGGCTCCGCCACGCGAGCAACGAGACCGGTCACCTGACGATGCGGCCGAGCGACTACTTCCGCCGTCAGGGCTGGATCCACGTCGAGCCCGACGACCCCTGCTTCCGCTCGGTGATCGACTTCCTGGGTGCGGACCGCGTCGTCTGGGCGACCGACTACCCCCATCCCGACGGCCGCTTCCCGGGCGTGGTGGACGGGATCTTCGAGGCCAAGGGGCTCTCGCCGAGAGAGATCGAGCTCTACGCGGGAGGCAACGCGCAGGTGCTCTACGGACTCTAGTGCGTCGACGCCTCGGGCCCCGGGCACGGCGGGGACGGGAGCGGGAGGTGACCGGATGTCGCGTTCGATCGATCGGCGGGGAGAGCCCCTCGAGAGCCCCGACTCCGCTGCCTGGCACAACGAGGCGGGGCGTCCGATGGCGCCCGGCCTGCCCGGGCTCGACGCACGCGCCGAGCTGGCCCTGCTGGCCCGGATCCTGTTCCGCGAGGGCTACGACGAGAATCTCGCCGGCCACATCAGCGCGAAGCAGCCCGACGGGACCTTCCTGGTCACGCCCTACGGCCTCACCTGGGACGAGCTTCGCGCTTCGGACCTGATGCGCGTGGACCTCGAGAACGGCAAGGTGCTCGAGGGGAAGTGGACGGTGACGGTCGCGATCGAGCTGCACGTCGAGCTCCACCGCGCCCGCAGCGACATCGGGGTCGCGGTCCACAACCACCCGCGCTTCGCGACGGTGTGGGCTGCGCGTCACCAGGTGCCGCCGATCTACGACCAGACCTCCACGATGCTGGGCGGGCCGCTCGCACTGCTCGACGAGTACGGCGGGGGCGTGCGCGAGACCTCCCAGTCCCAGGCCGCCGTTCGCGCCCTCGGCGACGCGCAAGCGGTGCTGCTGGCGAACCACGGCGTGCTCGTCGTCGCGCGCGACGTCCGCCAGGCCTACCTGCGCTCGATCGCCGTGGAGCGGCGCTGCCGCATCGCCTGGTACGTGGAGGCGCTGGGCGGTGGCACCCCGATGCGCGACGAGGTGGCGACGGTCGGCGGCCGGATGATGGACGAGAACGGCTGGCCCGGCAGCTTCGAGGCACTGGCGCGCCGGGAGCTGCGCCGCGATCCCTCCGTCCTGGAGTAGCGACCGCGCGCCGATTCAGCCGCGCGCGGGCAGGGAGCGCTCGGCGACGGTCTCCTCGGTGCGCCAGACGCTGGTGAGCTCGAGTCGCCGGATCCGCCAGCCCGCCGACCCGCGCACCAGGGAGTGGCGATACACGGCGCCCTCAGTGATGCGCAGCTCGCCCTCGGGCTGCGGCGCGACGAGCCGCGCCCACAGGCTCACCCGCGTGCGCGCCGAGTCGCCCGCCAGGTCGACGCGCAGGTTCGAGAGCAGATGCTGGCTGGCCGCGATCGGCGTCATCGATTCTTCCAGGAAGGCGAGCACGGCGTCGCGTCCCTCGAAGCTGCCGAACCCGTCGTAGTGGCAGGCGACGTCTTCGGTGAAGACGCGCTCGGCGAGGCCCTTCCAGTCGTGGTCGTCGACGCAGGTCGCGTACTCGGTCAGGAGATCGGAGATCGCCTGGCGGTCCCGCAGGTCGCGCACGTCCGTTTCGCCCATTCCGATGGCTCCTCAGCCGACCCGCGCGATGACGCGGTCGGCGAAGTCCTCGAGCGCCCGGCGCTTGTCGTCGATCGACGAGCTGGGCTTCCCGAGCTGGAAGGCCAGCGGCCACAGCACCGCGTCCACGCCCAGGTCGGCGCAGCGGCGCGCGTCCTCCACCGTGGGAAGACTGGCGAGCGGCACGAGCACGGAGAACGGCTCCCGGCTGCGCCCGGCCTCGCGACGCAGCGCGTCCAGGCGCCGCGTCCAGTCCTCGACTTCGCTCACGTCGCAGCCGGAGGCGATCCAGCCGTCCCCGAGCCGGGCCGCCCGCCGCAGCGCCGGCTCGCTCTGGCCGCCGATCCAGATCGGGATCGGCTCCGCGGGCGTGGGGTGCATCCAGATCGGATCGAAGTCGAAGAAGCGGCCGTGGTGCTCCACCGGACCGCCCGAGGCCCACAGCTTCCGCATCACCTCGATCATCTCGTCGGTGCGGCGACCGCGCGTGTGGAAGTCCCGGCCGAGCTGGTCGAACTCCTCCTTCATCCAGCCCACGCCCGCACCCAGGGCGACGCGGCCGCCGGCGATCCGGGACACGGTGGCCAGCGACTTCGCCACCTCGAGCGGATGGCGCAGCGGCAGGATCATCACCGCGTGGCTGAGCCACAGCGTCCGGGTGGCGCCACCGATCGCGGCGAGCAGCGCTCCCGGCTCGAGCCACGGCGTGTCCTTGGCGAAGCCCGGCTTGCCGTCCTCCGAGTAGGGATAGGCCGACGCCATCTTCTCCGGATAGAAGAGATGGTCCGAGGCGACGACGCCGTGGAAGCCGACCGCCTCGGCGATCCGCGCGACCTCGACGATCTGCTCGGGCTCGGTGTGGGACAGTGCTTGCCAGAATCTCATCCGGATCCCTCCGACTCGCCGCGGCTCAGCGGGAGCCCTCTCGCCGGCGCTCTGCGAGCTGTTCGCAGATCTGCTGGTGAACCGCCTCGGTCAGGCGGAAGCGGGTGAACATCGCGATCCCGATCAGGAAGGCGACGCAGGGGACGATTCCGTAGAGGGCGCGCAGGGCGAGCTTCGTCGCCTCGGTCTGCTCCGCGTTCGCCTGGTAGCCGACCCACTGCATCACTCCACCGACCAGGATCACCATGATCCCCGAGGCGCTCTTCACCACGAAGTTCAGAGCGGCGAAGTAGGCGCCCTCCTTCCGCTCGCCCGTCTCGTACTCGTCGTGGTCGACGACGTCGGCCTGGATCGCGGGGGCGATTGCCTGGGCACAGCCTCCGGCCACGCCGTTCACGATCGACAGCACGATCACGTACCAGGCACCCCCCTCCCAGACGAAGAACAGCGCGCCGTAGCCCGCGGCGCTGACCGACATCGACGCCAGCCACAGCGTCCGCTTGGGGTAGCGGTGGGCGAGCGCCACCCAGATCGGAATCGTCGCGATCTGGGGCAGGAAGTAGGCCAGGAAGGAGGCCTCCATGATGTCGGGCATCTTCACGACGTAGAGCACGATGAAGGGCTTGAGCACACCGAGCGCGCCGATCCCGAGGATCTCGACGAAGTAGACCCCGAGCAGGAGTCGGCCGTGGGGATTGCGCCAGACGTCGCGATAGGCGCGCATCGGGCTCGATCCGCCGCGATGACGGAAGTCGGGCCGCTCGCGGAGTCGCGACACGGACCATCCGGTCACCAGCACGATCAGCGCACCCACGCCGAGCGACAGCCACAGGCCGGCCTGGCGCGGATCGGCGGCGCTGCGCAGCACGTACAGGCCGCCCGTGAAGGCGAACAACGACCCGATCGCGCGCAGCCCGCCGCGCGCGCCGAAGATGCGGGCGCGGTCCTCGCGCCGGGAGGAGAGCTCCGCCCCGAGCGCGTAGTGGGGCACCTCGAAGATGGTGAGGGCCGCCATGTAGCCGAAGACGGCGATCGTCACCCACGCGGTGAGCCAGCCGCCCGCGAGCGCGTCGGGAGGGCTCCACACCATCACCGAGGTGACCACGAAGGCCAGCGCCGAGGCGAGGATCCACGGCCGGCGACGCCCCGACCGGAGCGTGGTGCGATCGCTCAGGTATCCGGCCAGGGGATCGGTGACGGCGTCCCACACCCGGGAGAGGCCGAAGATCAGGCTGATCGTCGCCGGTGCCATCAGCAGCACATCCGTGCCGAAGCGCACGAAATAGGTGAAGACGAGCTGCGTCATGAAGAACACCGGGATCAGCGGCGCCGCGTAGGCGGCGATCGTCGACGCCGGGAGCCGGACCTCGGCGGCCGCGGGCGCTGCGGCGACGCGCGCCGTCGCGGTCGATCCGATCGAGCTCATCAGTCCACCTCGTTCGGGTTGGGAACGGGTCGCGCCCCCGTCGCGAACTCCCTGCGACGGCGAGCATCGGATCGCCAGGCCCGGCTATACTGAGCATCCTATCAGAACGACTGGACCCCAGGTCCAGGATTATCGGAGGAAGATCGAGATGGCCGAGGCGTGGATCATCGACGGCGTGCGCTCGCCGCGCGGGCGGGGCAAGCCGGGCAAGGGTGGGCTCGCCCATCTCCATCCCCAGCGCGTCCTCGCGCAGGTGCTGAACGCGCTGCGCGACCGGGTCGGATTCGACCCCGCGGAGGTCGACGACGTCGTCGTCGGCTGCGGAGCCGGAAACGGCGACCACGCACACGACATCGCCCGCATGTCGGTGCTCGACGCGGGATGGTCGACCGCGGCTCCGGGCGTCACCCTGCACCGCTTCTGCGGCTCGGGACAGCAGGCGGTGAACTTCGCCGCCATGGGCATCCTCGCCGGCCATCAGGACCTGGTGATCGGAGGCGGTGTCGAATCCATGTCCCGCTACGCGCCGCTGCACGCGCACGGCTTCCACGCCAACAACGAGCACCTGTTCCGGCGCCATCCGATGGTTCCCCAGGGCATCTCCGCCGACCTGATCGCGACACTGGAGGGGTTCACGCGCGAGGACTGCGACCGCTACGCGGTGCGCAGCCAGGAGCGCGCGGCCGCCGCCATCGCCGACGGCCGCTTCGACCGCAGCCTGGTCCCGATCCACAACGAGGACGGCTCCCTCGCCCTCGACCGCGACGAGCATCCGCGGGCGGGCACCACGCCCGAGAGCCTCGCCCAGCTACCGGCCTCCTTCGAGAAGATGGGCACGACGGTGATGGAGGGCTACGAAAAGAGCTTCGACGAGCTGTGCCGCGACGTGTACCCGCAGATCGACAAGGTCGACCACGTGCACCATGCGGGCAACTCGTCCGGGGTGGTGGACGGCGCCAGCGCGATCCTGCTCGCCTCGCCGGAGTACGCGCGCGCCCACGGTCTCGCGCCGCGGGCGCGGATCGTGATGACGGCCACGGTGGGCACCGAGCCCGTGATCATGCTCACCGCCCCGGAGCCGGCGGCACGCGCCTGCCTCGAGCGCGCCGGCATGGGCTACGGCGACATCGATCTATTCGAGGTGAACGAGGCCTTCGCATCGGTGGTGCTGAAGTTCCTCAAGGACTCGGGCGTCGACCCGGAGCGCGTCAACCCCAACGGCGGCGCGATCGCCCTCGGCCACCCGATCGGCGGCACCGGACCGATGCTCATCCAGACCGTGCTCGACGAGCTGGAGCGGCGCGATCTCGCCACCGGCCTGGTCACGATGTGCACCGGCGGCGGGATGGGCACGGCGACGATCATCGAGAGGATCTGAGCGGGTCGCGGATCAGTGGAAGTGGTGACCGCAGTTCACGTTCAGGGCCTGGCCGGTGATCCCGCGCGCGAGGTCCGAGGCCATGAACACGACTGCGTCGGCCACCTCCTCGGGGCGCGCGATCCGGCGCAGCGGTAGCTGATCGGCGACCGCCCGCTCGAGCGCCTCGGCCGTCGTGCCCTGCTCCGACGCCATCTGCTCGAAGTAGGCGGCGACCCCGGGACCCCAGATGTAGCTGGGGACGATCGCGTTGACGCGGATGCCGTAGCGGCCCACCTCGAGGGCGAGCGTGCGCGTGGCGGCGTGGAGCGCCCCCTTCGAGGCGACGTAGGGGCCATGGCGCTCGAAGGGAATCCGGATCTCGGTGGTGTTGATCATCACGATCGCGCCCCGGGAGCGCCGGCGCATGTGCGGGATCACCGCCCGGGACAGGCGCAGGGAGCCGAGCAGGTTGACCCGCATCGGCTCGAGCCAGGCGTCGGCGTCGAGGTCGGCGTCCTCGATCGGGGTGTCGAGGTCACCGGTGGTGAAGGCGCTGTTCACGAGGACGTCGATGCGACCGAAGCGCTCCTGGGCCGCGGCGACGAGGCGGTCGCAGTCTTCGGCAGCGGAGACGTCCGTCACGACGCAGTGCGCGCGCCCGCCGACCGACTCGACCTCCTTGGCGACCGACTCGAGGCGCTCGGCGCTGCGCGCCGCGAGCACGACGTTCGCGCCCTCGCGACCGAAGGCGAGCGCCATGCCCCGTCCGAGGCCGGGACCGATTCCCGTGATGATGCAGCAGCGGTCGTGGAGCAGCACGGCGTCTCCGCGTCAGTGGAAGTAGCCCCCGCAGTTCACGTCGAGCGACTGCCCGGTGACGATGCGGGAGAGGTCCGAGGCGAAGAAGACGACCGCGTCGGCCACCTCGCTCGCATCGACCAGACGGTGAAGGGCGTGCTCCTCGCGCAGACGATCCCGCAGCACCTCCTCGGCGGATCCTTCCCGCGCGGCGCGTGCCTCGAGAGCGGCGCGCAGGTGCGGCCCCTCGATCCAGCCCGGAACGACCGTGTTCACGCGAATGCCGTGGGGCCCGAGCTCGCGGGCGAGCAGCCGCGCGGCCGCCAGCAGCGCGCCGCGCGCGAGGAGCACCGGTCCGGCGCCTTCGAGAGCGAGGCGCTCTTCGACGGAACCGATCATCACGATCGAGCCGCTGCCCAGCCGGCGCATCGCCCGCGCCACCTCCTGGGCGAGGGCGAGCGCCTCGAACACCTCCCCCTCGAGCGCGCGCCGCCAGGAGGCGAGGTCCGCCTCCGCGGTCTCCTCGGCCGCGGGCGTGCCCCGGGGCGGCCCGAGCACGAGCGCGTCGATGCGGCCCCAGGTCTGGACGGCCGTCTCCACCAGCCGGCGGCCCTCGCCGGCCTGCGACAGGTCCGCGGTGAGCGCGGTCGCGCTTCCGCCCTGCGCGCGGATCCCGGCGACCGCCTCCGCCAGGGCGTCGCTGCGCGGCCCGACCAGCACCAGGCGCGCTCCCTCGCGCGCCAGGGCCGAGGCGACGGATGCCTCCAGCTCCGGGCCGAGCCCGACCACCAGGGCGACGCGTTCGGTCAGCAGCCCGGCCTCCGGCATCGTCCCCTCAGTCCCCGCCCGCGCCGGCCGACGACGGCCCGTAGAACTGCCGCGCCCAGCGCCGGTACTCGCCGATCGGCCCGTCGCCGTCGCACAAGACCGGCGTCGGCCGATAGGTCTTGTTCTCCCAGATCGCGAAGTCCTGGGAGGTGATGTGCTGCTGCTCGTCCATCTGGGTGCGCAGCTCGGCCAGGGCCTCCTGCTCGCTGCGGGAGCCCTTCCGACCGATCACGGAGTTCGTGAAGCGTACGAGGCCCTCGTCGATCGGCGTGATCGTTCCGATGCTGCGCGTCTCGAAGGCTCCGTTGTAGTGGATCGTGTTGAAGCCGAGCCCCCAGTTCTCGGCCACCAGGTACAGCTCGCGACTGGGACCGCCCACCTCGTTCTCGTAGCCCGCATCGATCACCCAGCGGAACATGGGCCCCTCGAAGGAGCACTCGCGGTGGCTCGGCACGTCCATCGCGTGCACCTGCTCGAAGTGCGGCCAGTCGATCGCGTTCTCCATCATCTCCTGGGGATGGGTGCGCAGCTCCCAGCTGTACCGGGTCCAGGTGGAGGTCCACTCGGCCGCGCCGTACTCCGCGATCCGCGGGATCCGGAAGCTCGGCGGCTCGCCACCGGCGTGGTGCCACACGTAGACCTGTCCGTTCCGCTCTTCGACGGGCCAGGAGCGGATGCGTGCTCGGGGCGGAATCCGACGCGCGTAGGGAATCTCGAGGCACTCGCCCTTCGCGTCGTAGCACCAGCCGTGGAAGGGACAGCGGAGGCGGTTGCCCTCCACGCGGCCGCCGTGCCCGAGATGTGCGCCGAGATGCGCGCAGTAGGCCTCCACCACGGCGGCCTCTCCGTCCTCGCCCCGAAACAGCACGAGCTCCTGACCGAACACGTGGATCGGCAGCAGCGCGCCGGGCGCCAGATCCTCGGAGAAGGCGATCTGGAACCAGCCGTTGGGCATGGCCAGTGCGTGAGCCGCCATCGGTTCTGTGCCCCTCCTCGCGAAGCCGGACTCCATCGTGACTTCTGATAATACGCTCAGCTCCTGGCGACCTCAACGAAAGAAACGTCGCGGAGCTTGAAACGGGTGTTCTAGTGGTGCGCCGCACGGAGTGAGGGCGAACTCGCCGCGAGCCGCCCCGGTTCTCGCTTGCCACGGGGGCGCTCGCCCGCCAAGCTGTGCGCCCAACGCCCGCGGGCCGCGATGCGGGATCGAACGCCGGCGCCGTCGGCGACGAAGCGGGCGGACCCGCGCCGGGATCCGAAGACCGAACCGCCGTCGCGACGGGCGCGCACGAACGGGCAGCAATGCGCAGGGAGACGAACATGGGGAGGAAGACGAAGGCGACCGCACCCGAGGCGAAGACCGAGCGGCGCATGGACGCGGACCGCCGTCGCGCACAGCTGCTCGAGTGCGCGATTCGCGTCGCGAGCCGGCAGGGTCTCGGCAGCAGCCCCCACGCGGCCACCGCCCGGGAAGCGAACGTCTCCGTCCCGACCGTGTTCGCCTACTTCCGCAGTCGGCAGGATCTGTTGCGCGCCATCGTCGAGGACGTGGAGCGCCTGTACAGCGAGCTGGGGGCCGAGCACCTATCCCGCGACAAGCCGGCGCCGGAGGCGATGTTCGAGTTCCTGCGCGCCTGCGCGCAGACGGCGGCGACCGATCCCGATCGGGTCCGGGTCTGGCTCGACTGGAGCTCCACGGTGGGATCCGAGGTCTGGCCGCTGTACGTGGACTTCCACGATCGTTCGATCCGCCGGATGGCCGCGCTCGTCCGCCGGGGCCAGCGCGAGGGCACCATCCCCCGCGACGTGGACGCCCTGGACGCCGCGCGGCTGCTGTTCGCCTCCGGCCACACCGTGGCCCAGATGATGTTCTCGAAGACTCCCGAGAAGACCGTGCGCCGGTTCCAGAACCACGTGATCTCGTCGGCGCTGCACCTCGAACCGTCGCATCCGGGTCTGCAGGACTAGCGGGAGCGCGATCTCGCGGCGCGAGGGGCGGGGCCTCAGAGCAACATCGTCGCGGGAGACTCGACCAGGGAGCGGAAGGCCGCGAGGAGCCGGGCGCCGATGGCGCCGTCGATCGCGCGGTGGTCGGCGGCCAGCGTGACGATCGCCGTCCGCCGCACCACGGGCTGGCCCTCGCGCGCGACCACTCGCGGCTCCACCGCCCCCACGCCCAGGATGCACGCCTGGGGCACGTTGAGGATCGGGAACAGCCGCCGCACGCCGTACATGCCCAGGTTCGAGAGCGTGGCGGTGCCCCCGGCGTACTCCTCGGGGAGCAGTCGCCCCTGCTGGGCGCGCGCGACCAGGTCGTGCAGCTCGCGGGCGATCGCGCCGAGCCCCTTGCCGTCGGCGCCGCGCACGACCGGCGTCACGAGCCCGCGCTCCGAAGCGACCGCCACCGCGAGATCGACGCGCTCGTGCATGCGGAGGCCGCCGTCGCGCCAGGAGACGTTCGCCTCGGGGACCCGGCGCAGCGCGAGTGCCGCGATCCGCACCAGGAGGTCGTTCACGGTCAGCGCCGGTCCGCCGTCGGCGTCGCGCCCCTCGTTCAGCTCGCGGCGCAGGGCGAGCAGCCGCTCGGCGTCGCACTCCACGTCCAGATAGAAGTGCGGCGCCGTCCGCTTCGCCTCCGCGAGCCGCTCGGCCGCCGTGCGCCGGGCGACGCTGAGACGCTCGTCGCGCCCGGGCGGAGCCGCCTCCAGGACCGGCAGCACCGCTGCCGACGCGGTCGCCGGTGCCGGGCCGCGCGCGGACGGGGGGGCGGCGGACGGAGATCGTCGCTGCCCGCCGAGCGCCCGCTCCACGTCGAGGCGCACGATGCGTCCGCCGTGACCCGACCCGGCCAGCTCGCCGAGATCGAGTCGCGCCTGCGCCGCCATCCGCCGCGCCAGGGGAGTGGCGCGCAGCGCCTCGGAGGGCGGAGGCGGGGGCGAAGCCGGCACGGCGGGCGGGCTGGCGTTCGCCGCGGAGGGCTCCTCGGCAGCCACCGGGCCGGGTGCGGGCGCCGCTCCGACGCGCTCGCTCGTGTCCTCGGCCGCCCGCATCCGCGCGAGCAGCGTCCCCACCGCGACGCCTTCGGTGCCCTCGGCGATCAGGATCTCGGCGAGCACGCCCGCCGCCTCCGCCTCCAGCTCGACGGTGGACTTGTCGGTCTCGACCTCCGCCAGCAGGTCACCGGGTCGGACGGCGTCGCCCACCCGCTTGTGCCAGGCCACCAGCGTGGCCTCGGCCGTGGAGGCCGAGAGCTCCGGCAGACGGATCTCGATCACGCGCGACCTCCCGCGGCGATCGCGTCGAGGCGGGCCCGTGCCGCCGCCTCGATCCAGGCCTCGGCGTCGAGGCCGTGATGGCGGTACAGGGCGGCCAGATCACCGGACTGGCCGAAGCTCTCCACGCCGAGTGACACGACACGGTGTCGACCGACCGCTCCCAGCCAGGAGAGCGCCGCCGGGTGCCCGTCGAGTCCCGTCACGAGCGCGGCCTCGGGTGCGAGCCGTGCGAGCAAGGCCTCGATCGGCGCGCGCCGCGCCGCCCGGCCGGCGGCGCGCTCCGCCTGGGCGGCGCGCCAGTCGCGGTGGAGCCGGTCCGCCGAGGTCACCGCCAGCAGGCCGATCCCCGGCAGGTCGGCGGCGAGAGCCGCGTGGGCGGCGAAGGCCTCCGGGGCGATCGCGCCCATGTAGACGAGCGCGAGCGGCGCCTCGCCGGTCGGCTCGATCGCCCAGTAGGCGCCGGCAACCACCGCGTCGGCGAGCTCGGGCGTCATCTCGCGCTCGGGCTGCTCCAGCGACCGCGTCGAGAGCCGCAGGCACACCGATCCCCCGTCGGGCGCCTGCATGTGCTCGAGCGCGAAACGCATCACCACCGCTAGCTCGTCGACGTAGGCGGGCTCGAAGGCCAGCAGGCCCGGCTGGCCCATGCACACGAGCGGGGTCGACACGGACTGGTGGGCGCCGCCTTCGGGCGCCAGCGTGATGCCCGAGGGCGTCGCCACCAGCAGGAAGCGTGCGTCCTGGTAGCAGGCGTAGTTGAGCGCATCGAGTCCGCGCGCGATGAAGGGGTCGTAGAGGGTTCCGATCGGCAGCAGCCGCGCCCCGAACAGCGGGCCGGCGAGACCGAGGGCGGCGAGCAGGATGAACAGGTTGTTCTCCGCGATCCCCAGCTCGAAGTGCTGCCCGCCCGGCGACACCTCCCAGCTCTGGGCCGAGACCACGTTCTCGCGCCGGAACAGGTCCTCCTGGGTGAGCCGGTTGTAGACACCGCGCCGGTTCACCCAGGCCCCGAGGTTCGTCGAGACCGTCACGTCCGGCGACGCGGTGACGATCCGGTCGGCGATCGGGCCGCCGCTTCGCGCGAGCTCGGCGAGCAGCCGCCCGAAACCCTCCTGGGTGGAGGCGCGCGCGGCGCGGCGCAGCGCGAGCGTGCGGGGGACCGGGATCGGGGCGGTCGCGTGACGGCGCTGGGTCTGGCGCGCGAAGGGCACCGACGCGAGGAACTCGCGCAGCGACGCCTCCGGCACGTCGAGGCCCGCAAAGGGCTCCCACTCGGCTCCTTCCGGCACCGCCTGCTCGGCGCGGAAGGACTCCATCTGCTCCGGGGTCATCAGCCCGGCGTGGTTGTCCTTGTGGCCCGCGAAGGGAAGCCCGTAACCCTTGATCGTGTAGGTCAGGAAGCAGGTCGGCGTGTCGCCGCTCGCGCGGTGGAAGGCCTCGAGCACGGTCTCGAGATCGTGCCCCCCGAGATTGGTCATCAGCGCGTGGAGGTCGGCGTCGTCGTGGCTCGCCAGCAGCTCGCGAAGGCCCGCGTCCCCGCCGAGATCGCGAAGTAGCGCGTCGCGCCAGCCCGCGCCGCCCTTGTAGACCAGTGCCGAGTAGAGGGAGTTCGGACAGCCGTCGATCCAGCGCCGCAGCGCGTCGCCGCCCGGACCGCGGAAGGCGGCTTCGAGGCGCTTGCCGTACTTGAGCACCTCCACGTCCCAGCCCATCGACCCGAACAGGGTCTCGATGCGCTGCCCGAGCCGGTCCTGCACGACGCGGTCGAGGCTCTGGCGGTTGTAGTCGATGATCCACCAGGTGTTGCGGACCTGGTACCGCCAGCCCTCGAGCAGTGCCTCGAACACGTTGCCCTCGTCGAGCTCCGCGTCGCCGACCAGCGCGATCATGCGACCGGGCGGCGCGTCGTCCGCCACCAGCTTCCGACTCCGCAGGTGGTCCTGGACCAGCGACGCGAAGAGCGTCATCGCGACGCCGAGACCGACCGAGCCGGTCGAGAAGTCGACGTCGTCGCCGTCCTTGGTGCGCGACGGGTACGACTGGGCACCGCCGAAGGCGCGGAAGCGCTCCAGCGCGTCGCGCGAGGCGCGTCCCAGCAGGTACTGGATCGCGTGGAACACGGGGCTCGCGTGGGGCTTCACCGCGACCCGGTCCTCGGGCCGCAGCACGTCGAAGTAGAGCGCCGCCATCAGCGTGACCACCGAGGCGCAGGAGGCCTGGTGTCCGCCGACCTTCAGGCCGTCCGAGTGGGGGCGCAGGTGATTCGCGTGATGGATCGTCCACGCCGAGAGCCAGAGCAGCTTGCGCTCCAGCGCGCGCAGACAGCGCAGGCGCTCGAGCTCGCCCTGCCCCGCTTCGGCCCTCGCTGCGTCCGCCATCGCCTCTCCCGTGCCGGTCGGCCCGAGCCCCGATCCGGAGCCAGGGTACTGCCTGCGAGAGGACCGAAGATTGCGATGATGCCAATATTCGACCCTCATTCAGCAACCTAGATCCATTCCACCCTTGATTATGGCGATTTTATTGCTCAACATCCGATCGTGGCGGCAGATCTGGACGAGATCGACCGGCGCATCCTGGGCCAGCTCCAGGAGAACGCGCGGATCTCCAACGTGGAGCTGGCGGCAGCGGTGGGCCTGTCCCCCTCGCCCTGCTTGCGACGCGTGCGCGATCTCGAGGCGGAGGGCGTGATCCGGGGCCACGTCACCCTGCTCGACCCGATCCGGCTGGGCCTCGGCGTGAGCGTCTTCGTCCAGGTGCGGCTCGAGAGGCAGGTCGAGGAGGCGCTCGAGACCTTCGAGGCCGCGGTGTCGAGCCGACCCGAGGTCGTCGAGTGCTACCTGATGACGGGCGACGCCGACTACCTGCTGCGCGTCGTGGTGCCCGACCTGCCGGCCTACGAGCGCCTGATGATCGACCACCTCACGCGCATTCCCGGGGTGTCGAACATCCGCTCCAGCTTCTCGCTGAAGCAGGTCAAGTACCGGACCCAGCTTCCTCTCGACATGACCTCCGACGATTCCTGATCCGGCTCGGAGGCGCGTGTCGCGCCGAACCTTTCTGATTGACACCGGACCGGCGTGGCGGGTAGCGTCGCTCCTGACATGTTCATCAGCAGCTTTCTGCGCCCTCGAGAGGGCACTGGGGAAGCCGAGGGGGAATCCAGTTGAGGTCGATACTTCGGTCGTTCGCGAGCGCCCTGCTGCTCGTCGCGCCGCTGCTGACGGTCACCGGCCAGGCAGCGGACGCGCAGAGCTTCTATTCGATCAGCGGCACGATCAACATGAAGTACGCCGCGTTCCCGAAGATCTTCATCGGCCCGAGGACGGCCGTGGCCCAGGGCACGGGCGTGGGCGTAGTGGACTTCTCGATACCGCCCGATCTGTGGAAGACCTCCACCGTCAAGTTCGGCGTGTACCCCGCCTATCCGTCGGTCGCACAGGTGTTGGCGACGTCGACCACCAGCCATCCGTCACCGGCCAATCTGGCCGCCGGTAGCGGCCCCGGCAGCCTCGCCTGGTGTCCGCCGGCCGGCAATCCGGTGAACCCGGTCTGCACGAACCCCGCGGCCGCGACGGCGGGACTGAACGGGCTGCTCGTGTACAGCGCCGGGCCGAACCAGTTCGGCGGCTCGATCAACCTGATCACGCACGTCAAGGGCGAGGTCTCCCGCCGGATCGCGACGGGCCCGAGCCAGTTCAATCACGTCCCCGTGTCCAGCACCGGAGCCTGGCTCGCGGGCGGACCCTACGAGGGCTCGATCTTCGCGCAGCGTCCCCCCGGCGTGATCACCCAGAGCCCGGTGCTCGGGCCCAGCGGCTCGATCCAGACGCCGGGCTTCTACGTCGGTCTGGGACCGACGCCGCCCTCGATCCTCCAGACCGGACTTCCCCTGACCACGGGCATGATCGTGGGTCGGGATTCCCGGCCGTCTCCGTTCACGCTCACGCTCAGCGGCTATGACAACCGCAACGCCTCGGGCGTCGGGACGATCCAGCTCGTCGGCGGCTCGTTCTTCAATCAGCCCGCGGCCAGTCCGGCGCAGTCCTTCCCGGGGAACACCACCATCAAGCTGACACTGCCCGAGCCGAGCGCCGTGGCTGGCCTCGCCATCGGGGCCGTGGCGCTGCTGGGTCTCTGGCGCCTGGCGAAGCGCCGCGACGGAACACGCAGCTGACAGCGGTTCCCAAAGCGCCGAGCCGGGGAGCGAGGACGAGCGGGACGCGGATGTCTCCGCCTCCCGCCGTCCCTCGATCTGTCACGCGAACCAGCCGACGAGCGCGCCTTCGCGCTGGAGGGCGCGTCTTCCAGCTGGCGACGCTCGGCTTGAGCGGCGCTGGCACCGAACCTCTCGCGACCTCCGTCGCCGTGATGCGGCGCCGCCCCCGAGGAGGACACCGTGATCGAGCGCAAGGAGCTGTTCATCGGCGGCCGCTGGGAAGCGCCGGTCGTCTCCGCGCAGACCGACGTCATCTCCCCGGCGACCGAGGAGGTCGTCGCGACGGTCCCGGCCACATCGCCGGCCGACGTCGACCGCGCCGTAGCCGCTGCGCGCACCGCCTTCGATGACGGCGCGTGGTCGGCGCTACCCGCCGAGGACCGGGCCGCCGCGCTAGACCGGCTCGCCGGCGAGCTCGAGGCGCGCGTTGCAGAGTTCTCCCATGCCATCACACTATGCATGGGCGCCCCGGTCCAACTCTCGGGCCCGCAGGTGTTCCTCGCCGCGATGGTGCTGCGTTCGGACGCCGCGCTCGTGCGCGAGTTCCCGTTCACCGAGATCCGCCGCGGGGCGCTGCTGCCCGCATCGGTCGAGCACGAGCCGGTCGGCGTCGTCGCGACCATCCCGGCGTGGAACGGCTCGCTGCTGATGAACGTGCTCAAGATGGGGCCTGCCCTCGCCGCGGGTTGTACCGTCGTCGCAAAGCCGGCCGCCCAGGCGCCCCTCGACGCGCTGCTCCTCGCCGAGGCAGTCGAGGCCGCCGGCTTCCCCGATGGGGTCGTGAGCATCCTCCCCGGCGGCGGCGACATCGGGGCCTACCTCGTCGAGCACCCGGACGTGGACATGGTGTCGTTCACGGGATCGGTCGCGACGGGGCGCCAGGTGGGCGAGTCCTGCGGGCGGCAGCTCAAGCGCTGCACGCTCGAACTCGGCGGGAAGTCGGCCGCGATCGTGCTCGATGACGCCCACCTCGGCACCCTCGCCGCGGGCATCGCGATGGGGTCCTTCGCCAACTCCGGCCAGATGTGCAACGGCTTCACCCGGCTGATCGTCCCCGAGGCACGCCACGATGACTTCGTCGACGCGGTCGTCGCCGCCGTCCGCCAACTCGCCGTCGGGGATCCCTTCGACGAGGCCACGATGCTCGGCCCGCTGGGCTCCGCGGCGCAGCGCGACCGCGTCGAGTCGTACATCCGGGCCGGGCTCGAGGAGGGCGCGACCCTCGCCGTCGGCGGTGGTCGTCCCGAGCACCTCGAACGCGGCTACTACGTCGAGCCAACGGTGTTCGTGAACGTCGACAACTCCATGCGCATCGCCCGCGAGGAGATCTTCGGCCCGGTCCTTTCGGTCATCCCCTACGACGGGAGCGAGGAGGTCGCGATCCGCATCGCCAACGACTCCGAGATGGGACTGCACGGCGCCGTGTTCAGCGCCGACGAGGCCCGTGCGTACCGCATCGGTCGGCGCATCCGCACCGGGACGTTCTCGATCAACGGGTTCTCCGTGAACCCGGGCGTGCCGTTCGGTGGCTACAAGGACTCCGGGCTCGGTCGGGAGTCCGGGATCGAAGGCCTCAAGTCGTTCCTCGAGGTCAAGACCATCCACCTCACCGAAGATCTCGCGACCGAACTGAGCTGAACCGACCCCGACCCGACCAGGAGCACCCTCGTGAAGGCAGCCCTCTACACCGGTTCCTCCGAGGTCCTGACGGTCGAGGACGTGCAGCCGCTGGCGCCCGGGCCCCGGGACGTCATCGTGCAGGTCGAGGCCGCCGGCGTGTGCCACAGCGACCTCGGGATCCTGCGCCACGCCCCGCCCGGGTTCCCGACCGCCGTGCTCGGTCACGAGGCTGCGGGGCGCATCGTGGAGGTCGGCACCGAGGTCAGGACCCTCCAGCAGGGCGACCGCGTCGTCAGCACCATCATCGCCTCGTGCGGCCGCTGCTACTTCTGCACCCGTGGTGAGGTGTACCTGTGCGCCGACCCCGACAACGTCGCGTTCCGGCCACGCCACAAGCTCGCCTCCGGCGATGTGGCCGTCGCGTTTGCTGGGCTCGGCGCGTTCGCGGAACGCATCATCGGCGACGAGGGATCGTTCGTGAAGGTCGACACGGATCTCCCCGCCGAACAGCTCGCGCTGCTGGGGTGCGGGCTGTCCACGGGGCTGGGGGCCGCCCTCCACACCGGCGGCGTCACCTTCGGCGACTCCGTCGTCGTGATCGGTACCGGCGGCGTCGGGATGGCGGCCGTGCAGGGGGCACGCATCGCCGGCGCGGGACGGATCATCGCCGTCGATCTCGTCGAGATGAAGCGCACGCATGCGTTGACCCTCGGAGCGACCGACGAGATCGACCCTTCCGCTGGCGATGCGGTGGAAGCGGTCCGGGAGCTCACGGGGGGTCTGGGCGCCGACGTGGTCATCGAGGCGGTCGGGGCGGAGCCGACGATCACCCAGGGCAACGCGATGCTGCGCCGTGGCGGCACGCTCGTCCTCGTGGGCATGCCGCGGGCCGGTACCACCGTGACCATCGACCCCATCGACGTGGGGTGGGGCGGCAAACGCATCGTCGGATGCGTGTTCGGGAACACCCACGCGCAACGTGACATTCCCCGCTACGTGCAGTTGGCGGAGCGGGGCCTGCTCGATCTCGACGCGATGGTGAGCCGCACGCTCCCGCTCGACGAGATCAACGATGCCTTCTCCGCGCTCGAATCCGGAGAGGTCATCCGGTCCGTGATCCGCTGACGACCGGGGATGCTGCGGGCCGCAGAGCGGATCCGCGAGGAGACCGCCCGGCGAAGCCCTCCCCCGTCACGAGGCGCCGAAGGCGGCCGCGCGAGTGGCGGCGTTCTGACGCACGCTCGCGTAGAAGAGCGCCACATCGAGCCAGTGGTAGTTGTCCTGGCCGAGATAGAAGGGCACATCGCCGAAGCCATCGGAGCGGATCTGCGTCACGCGCAGAACCCCGTCTAGGCACTGCGCGTCGGCGACCGCCGGCACGATGCGTCCTTCCGCAAGGGAGAGTCCGCCGGGATTCCCATCGTGCGGTACGCGAGCCCCGTCGGTCTGCCAGCTGAGCGGGTTGACGCAGACGGCGTCGCTCATGTCCATGAACGGCTGCCAGCCCGGCCCCCCCGTCTGCCACGAGACCAGGCAACCGGTTGCCGCCGCCGACGTACAGACCGGGATGTCCGGGAGCTTCGCGGCGATCTCGGCTCTCGGGACCGCGTAGCCGATTGGATACGCCGCCACGAGCCGGGACCGCAGCGCCGTGCCCGAGACGCGCCGCTCGAGGAGCGTCACCACGTGGCGAGCCCCCTGGCTGTGTCCGGCGACGATGAAGGGCGTATCGCCGCCGATCCGAGCGAGGAAGGACTCGAACGCCGCCTCGACGTCGCCGTAGGCGACGTCGAGGGCGCGAGCCCCTCCCCCCTCCAAGTCGAAGAAGGATCCGAGGCTCGCCTGCCGGTAGCGCGGCGCATAGACGGCGCAGCAGCCGTCGAAGACGCTCGCCTGACCGCGCAGGACGAATCTGTCGGTGAGCTGGTTCGTCTCGGCGTCCTGCAAGGAGGCGTTCCAGCCGGGTGATTCCACGTCCGTGGTCGGATGGACGAAGAAGACGGCGACCGCCGGCTTCGCGGGCGGTGCGGGCAGCTCGGGCACGCTGTAGTCGGCGGGATCGCTGCGACCGGGCAGCGCGGCCCACGCCTCGTCCTTCGCATAGTCGGGGGCGGGCGGCAGCTCCCCTTCCACGAACGGTCCCCGTGGCGTGATCCGGTAGGCGAGGAACGCGAAATAGAGCACGTCGCGCTGCGTCCAGGCGGCGACGGCGAGCAGCGCCACCACGACACCGGAAACCACCAGACTCCTGCGCATGTCGCCCCCTTTCCCCGAGCCGCGGTCCATTCTACCCAGCCCGCGATCGCAGACGGGCTCCGGCGCCGGGCGCGGGCAGTGCGCGGTGGACGTGCAGGTCGGGCCCGTAACCGCGGCGGCCCGGGGCGGGTTCTCGTTCGCAGAGGGCCTCCCGCGAAAGCGTCACTGGGCCGCCCCCCGACGGTTGCCCCGCTCCCCGGCCAGGGTGCCCGCCCCTGATCCGGGCCCGCAGACCTGCCTCCGGCCACGCATTTTGCGTCGTACCCGACCTTTTATGATGGACAACTCACCCGGGCCGGGTGTAGCGTCGTTCTTGACGATTTAGTCAGCAAGGTCCCCAGGTCGCCCTGAGCGGCCCGGGGGCGCCGGAGGAGTGGTTATGAAGTTAATGCTTCGCTCGTTCGCGATCGCGCTCCTGCTCGTCGCTCCGTTCGTGACGGTCGTGGACCAGCAGGCGCAGGCGCAGACCTTCTATTCGATCAGCGGCACGATCAACTACAAGTACGCCCAGTATCCGAAGAAGCTGGTCGGCCCGCGGACCGGCTTGGCACCGGGCACGGGCGTCGGCGTGGTCGACTTCTCGATCCCGGCCGATCTGTGGAAGACCTCGGCCTACAAGTTCGGGGTGTATCCGGCTTATCCGTCCGTGGCACAGGTGGTGGCGACGTCGACCACCAGCCATCCGGCACCGGCCGCGATGGCCGCGGGCGGCGGACCGGGCAGCCTCGCCTGGTGTCCGCCGGCGGGCAACCCGGTGAATCCGATCTGCACCAACCCCGCCGCGGCGACGGCCGGCCTCAACGGTCTGCTCGTGTACACGGCGGGTCCGAACCAGTTCGGCGGCACGATCGACATCATCACCCGCACGGCGGGCGAGACCTCCCGCCGGATCGCGACCGGTCCCAGCCAGTTCAACCACGTCGCGCGCACGAGCACGGGCGCGTGGCTGGCCGGCGGTGCCTACGAGGGCTCGATCTTCGTGCAGCGCCCGCCCGGCGTGATCACCCAGAGCCCGGTGCTCGGCCCCAGCGGGTCGATCCAGACTCCGGGCATCTACGTCGGCCCGGGCCCGACGCCGCCCTCGATCATCCAGACCGGCCTTCCGCTCACCACGGGCATGATCGTCGGTCGGGACTCGCGGCCGTCTCCCTTCACCCTGACGCTGAGCGGCTACGACAACCGCAACGCCTCGGGCGTGGGGACGATCCAGCTGGTCGGCGGCTCCTTCTTCAACCAGCCTGCGGCCAGCCCGGCGCAGGCCTTCCCGGGCAACACCACGATCAACGTGACGCTGCCCGAGCCGACCGCGGTGTCCGGTCTGGCCTTCGGCGCCCTGGCGCTGTTCGGCCTGCTGTATCGGGCCCGCCGGCGCGGGACGCGCGGCTGATCGGCCGCTCGAACGGATCGCGCGCGCGAGAGGCGGCCGGCGTGTCGCCTCTCGCGCGCCGCTCCGAGTCCGGGCTCCGACGGTGGAGATAGGACGGAGCCCACGTGACCCAGCACCGAACCGGGAGGAGCGCCGCGTGTCGCTGACCGCGCGACCCGTCGACTCGCTCGAGGCCCTGCTTTCGACGCGACCGGACCTGCTCGAGCCTCACCGCCGCTACTACGCGCGCGTCTTCGAGGACGACGTCGCACCCGCCGACCTGCTCGAGCTGGGGCGGCTGTGCGTCGCGACGGTGCACGGCTGCGACGCGGAGCTCGCGATCCGCTGTCCGGGAGCCGGAGTCAGCGACGCCCAGGTGGCGGCGCTGCCGCGCTGGCGCGAGGCGGACTGCTACACGGATCTCCAGCGCGCCGCGCTCGCGCTGGCCGAGAAGATGCCCTTCCGTCACAAGGAGGTGACGGAAGAGGACGTCGCTCCCTTGCGCGAGGCCCTGGGCGAGCCCCGGACCGTGGGCCTGTTCGTCGCGCTGGGCCTGTTCGACGCGACCTGCCGGCTGCGGCTGGTGTTCGGCGTCGAGCCCCGCTCCCGGATCCTCGACCGCCCGGCGGCCGTCGAAGAACCGCTTCCCTGAAGGAGGACTCCGAGTTGTCCACGCGCCCTCTCGCCAGCTCCGCAATCCCCGGCGAAGCCCCGGACATCCAGAACGTGCTCGCCCATCAGCCGGAGCTCCGCGACCTGTTCAACGAGCTCTACGCGATCGTGTGGAGTCGCGGCCTGGTCGAACACCGCACCAAGGAGATCAGCCGGCTGCGCAACGCGCGGATCACCGGCTGCGGATTCTGCGTCAACGTGCGCTTCGAGCGCGACGGCGAGAAGATCAGCGAGAGCGACGCGGCCTGCGTGGTGGACGGCTACGAGGGCAAAGGGCTCGACGAGCGCGAGATCGCCGGGCTGCGCCTGACCGACGCGCTGATCGGTGACCCGCAGAAGGTCGATCCGGGGCTGGCCCGCCTCGTGTGCGAGCAGTTCTCCGAGGAGGAGATCCTCGAGCTCGCGCTGTGCGTGATCCTCGGCATCGCCACCGAGAAGGTGCTGATCACCCTGGGCCTCGAACCGGAGCCCGGGACGATGGCGACGACGGTACTGCCCACGCCGGGCAGCGTGGCGACCGGAGCGTGAGAGCGCTCGCGGCATCCGCCGCGAGCAGGAGGAGGAACCCGTGAGCGACGCCCAGGAAACGGTACGGCGCTTCTTCGAGCGCATGGACGCGGACCCGGAGTCGGCGCTGGCGATGCTCGCGTCCGACGCCGTCTGGACCACGACCGGCACCACGCCCCTGTCGGGGACCTATCGCGGCGCCGCCGCGCTCGTCGAAGGACTGCTCACGCCCTTCGCGGAGCTTGCGGAGGGCTACAAGCTCGTGATCGACGAGGTGTTCGGCGAGGGCGAGCGCGTCGCGGCGCTGGCCCACGGCGAGGGCGGCGAGACGCGGACCGGCGTGCCCTACCGCAACCACTACGCCTTCTTCCTGCGCGTCCGCGGCGATCGCATCACCGAGGTGGTCGAGTACATGGACACGGTGATGGTCGAGACCGCCCTCTACGGTCGCGAGCTCACCCCGGCGAGCTGACGACCCCGCGCGCCGGGTGCCGGTCCCCCTCGAGAAGCGCGTCTATCTCGCGTGGCGCGAGAGCGACGCCGACGGCGGTGGCTACGCGCACTGGCTGCTCCGCGAGCAGGCACCCCGCCTGCTCGCGCTCGGCCCGGCGCGGCTGCGCCTGTGCGTGGCCGACGTGGAGGCGCAGTTCGCGGTGGTGGCTCCCGTCGACGGTCCCGGCGGCGTCCTGTCCGCCTGCGTCTCCGCCTGGCTCGAGCCGGGTCCCGCCGAGCTCGCGATCGAGCAGCTGCTGGCCGAGAGGAGTCTGCGCGTCGGGCGCTATGCGACGCGCGAGGCCATTCCCGTCGCCTACCCCGACCGCAGCTGGGCCGACGGCGAGCGCACGCCGGGGGTCTGTCTGGTGAGCGCCTTCACGCGGCGCGCCGAGCTCGAGGAGGCCGAGTTCCTGCGCCGCTGGCACGAAGTCCACACCCCGCTGTCTCTCGAGATCCACCCGCTCTGGTCCTACGTGCGCAACGTGGTCGAGAAGACGCTCACGCCTGGAGCACCCGCCTGGGACGGCATCGTCGAGGAGCAGGTACGCGAGCTCGAAGACCTGACGGATCCACTGCGCTGGTACGGCTCCGAGGAGAACCTGGAGCGCGGCCTCGCCGACGCCCAGTCGTTCATCGACTTCGACCGGATGGAGTGTCAGCTGATGAGCGAGTACATCCTGCGCAGCTGACGGAGACGCCCGCCATCGGGATTCCCGTTGCGGGCAGCGCAACCACGAGCCTGGAGTCGGCATTCGCCGACGGGGAGGGGACATGGGCAGCACCAGGGGTTCCGCAGCGGCGATCGCCCTCGCGGCGGCGTGGATCGCCTGCTCGGCGCACGAGGGCACCGAGACCGCGATCGCCGACTCCGCTGCGCACGAGCGGTCGGCCTGCGCCGATCGGAGCCCGGCGCGCAACCTCTACTGGGGCGACCTGCACGTCCACACCAGCTACTCCTTCGACGCCTGGACGGTGGACGTCCGCACGCGGCCCGACGACGCCTACGCCTTCGCCACCGGGGAGCCCGTCGCGCTGCCCCCGCTCGACGCCGCGGGCCGGGGCACGAGAACGGTGCGCCTCGAGCGTCCCCTCGACTTCGCCGCCGTCACCGAACACTCGGAGCTGCTCGGCGAGGTGCGGCTGTGCACGGCCGAGGACTCGTCGTTGCGGGACACGGCGACCTGCGTCGCCTACCGCGGCGAGCAGGGGCTGCGGGCGCTGAGCCAGGCCGTGATCGGCAGCCCCCCGGTGCGCCAGCCGGACCTGTGCGGGGAGGACGGGTCGCGCTGCGCGGCGGCCGTCTCGACGGTGTGGCAGGAGATCCAGGCGGCGGCCGAGCGCTGGAACGACCGCAGCGAGGCGTGCCGCTTCACCACCTTCGTCGCCTACGAGTACACGGGCGCTCCGGGCGGAAGCAACCTGCACCGCAACGTGGTGTTCCGCAACACCCACGTTCCGCAGCCGATCAGCTACGTGGAGGAGCCGACGCCGCTCGGCCTGTGGCGCGCGCTGCGCCGGGAGTGTCTCGAGGCGGGCGACGGCTGCGACGTGCTGGCGATCCCGCACAACTCCAACTGGAGCAACGGGCGCATGTTCCAGATCGAGTATCCCGGCGCCGACACGCTCGCCGACCAGGCCGATCAGGCGCGACTGCGCGCCTCGCTCGAGCCGCTGGTCGAGATCTTCCAGCACAAGGGCGACTCGGAGTGCCGCAACGGCATGTCGGGCGTCCTCGGCGCCGCGGACGAGCTGTGCGACTGGGAGAAGCTCCGTCCGCCCTCGGTGCCGGTGGAGGACTGCGGCGACGGCGTCGGAGCGGGGGCGATGGGACGCCGGGGCTGTCTCTCGCGCCTCGACTGGATCCGCAACGTGCTGGCCGCGGGCGTCGCCGAGCAGCAGCGCCTCGGGGTGAACCCGTACAAGCTGGGCATCATCGCGAGCACGGACACGCACAACGGCACGCCGGGTCTGGTCGACGAGACCGACTTCCAGGGACACTTCGGTGCGGCGGACGACACGCCCGAGGCGCGCCTCGCCCTGTCGAGCTGGCTCCCCGGCGACGTGCGCAACAACCCGGGCGGTCTGGTCGCGGTGTGGGCCGAGGAGAACTCCCGGGAGGCGATCTTCGAGGCGCTGCGGCGCCGGGAGACCTACGGCACCAGCGGGCCGCGCATCGCCGTGCGCTTCTTCGGAGGCTGGGAGCTGCCCACCGACCTGTGCGAGACGGGCGACTTCGTCGCGCGCGCCGACGCGGCGGGCGTCCCGATGGGCGGCGACCTCCCCGCGGCGGCGGGTGCGGGCGCGCCGCGCTTCGCCGTCAGCGCGCTGCGCGACCCGGGCAGCGCGACGCACGCCGGCGGCCTGCTCCAGCGCGTGCAGATCGTGAAGGCCTGGGCCGACGAGGAAGGCCTGCACCAGGCGGTGTATGACGTGGCGGGCTCCCGCGACAACGGCGCCGACGTCGATCTCGGCACCTGCGAGCCGCGCGGTCCCGGGCTCGCCGCGGCCTGCGGCGTCTGGTCCGATCCGGACTTCGACCCGACCCGGGGCGCCGTCTACTACGCGCGCGTGGTCGAGAACCCGAGCTGCCGCTACAGCACGCGCCAGTGCCTGGCGATCCCGGAGGCGGAGCGGCCGCCCGCCTGCAGCGACCCGACGGTCCCACGCACGATCCAGGAGCGGGCCTGGACCTCGCCGATCTGGTACACGCCGGCCGACTCCGGCGGCCGCGCGGCGGGCGATTCCGGGAGCGTCGACGCGGAAGTCCTCGACCGCTCGTGACGCGACTTCTCGAAGAGAAGGTGGCGATCGTGACCGGGGGCGGCCGCGGCATCGGGCGTGCGGTCGCCCTGGCGCTGGCCGGCGAGGGCGCGGCCGTGGTCGTGAACGATCTCGGCACCGGCCTGGACGGCGGCGGAAGGGATACCTCGGTCGCGGAGGCGGTGGTCCGCCGGATCCTCGACGCGGGAGGTCGGGCTCGGCCCAACGCCGAGTCGATCGCCACGATGGAGGGGGCCCAGCGGATGGTCGAGGAGGCGCTCGGGACCTTCGGCCGCCTCGACATCCTGGTGGCCTGCGCCGGGAACGCATCGACGGCGCCGCTCTGGGAGATGACAGAGGAGCAGTGGGACACCGTCGTCTCCGTGCACCTCAAGGGCCATTTCGCGTGCACGCGGGCCGTGGCGGCTCCGATGCGGCAGCAGGGTCGCGGTCGGATCGTCCACATCACGTCGCACGTGGGACTCTACGGGCACCCGGAGGCGGCGAACTACGCGGCCGCGAAGGCCGGCATCACCGGCCTGACCCGCTCGGCCGCGCTCGCCCTCGGACCCTGGGGCATCACGGTCAACGCCGTCGCCCCCAGCGCCGTGACCCGGATGTCCGACACCGTCCCCGTCGAAGTCCTGCGCACCCGCGCCGCGGAGCGCGGCATCGCGTTCGGGCCCGAAACGAGCGACGAGCAGATCCGCCTGCGCACGATCGGCGATCCCGAGGCGGTGGGCACCTTCGTCGCCTACCTGTGCACCGATCACACCGACGGGGTGAACGGGGAGATCTTCGCCGTGGCCGGAGGCCACCTGGGACGCTTCGCGGCCTGGACCGAAGCGAGCTGCCTCGACGGCGAGCTCCCGTGGACGGTGGCGCGACTCGTGGAAACGGCGCCGTCGACCCTCCTGCGAGGTTCCGGGAACCCGGCTCCGCGTGCCGAGCCGGATCCGGGCCTCGGCGCGGGGTGATCGACGATCGACACGGCCGGGGGACCCGAGGTCGACCTCCTCCGAGGAACGGCCCGGAAGAGCGCAGGGAGGGTCCCTGGCCGCGTTCACACTCCACTTTGACTTCCGCGTACCCGACTTCGCGACGCCGGCTGCCGAGATCTGCGCCGCCGCGCTCGACCAGTGCGGCTGCGACCGCGTACCTCTGCAGCGACCCGGTGCCCCGATCGCCCTCGGCGGCTACTCCGCTACCGCGGCGCGTGGCGCCGCCCGTCTCGAATGGGCCTTCGCCGTCAGCGGGAAGTGCGGGGGAGACCGGGTGGCTGTCCCGCGGAGTCGAGGTAGTCGTCGAGCCGGGAGATCCGTCCGCCCGAGATCTCGAACACCGCGCACGTCGCCAGGTCGAAGGCCGACCCGTCGCGCAGCGTGCCGCGCGCGCGGTGCTGCTGCACGAAGCCGGTGTCGGTGCGTTGGCGCCGGATCTCGTCGTAACGGAAGCCGGTGATGTTCTCGACCACCCAGCCCATCATGGCCATGTGCTCGTCCACCGTCTTCTCGAGATCGTCGAAGTTGTGCCAGATCACCGCGTCGGGTGCGTAGAGGCGGCGCAGGGCCTCGATGTCGCCCGCCTCAGTCGCGGCGACGTAGCGCTCGGCGAGCTCGAGCGGCGAGAGGTCCGCAGGCGGCTCCGACTTTCCCGGCATCGCGTCTCCCCTTCCCCGCGGTTTCCCGCCCGGCGGCACTCAGCCTCGCTCGTCCGCGAACAGGAGCGCACGCCCCCAGCGGAGCCCGACCAGCGCGTCCTCGATCGGTGTGCTCGGGCCGCCCGCACGGTGGAAGACCCCGTTCGCCACGCCGAGGATCTGCACCATCACCATCACGCCGCCCCCGGTGTTGTAGTGGAAGTAGGAGCGGCCCGAGGAGGCGATCGACAGGTCGGCGATCCCCTCCGCCGAGCTCATCGCCACGTGCCAGCGGGCGGGCAGGCGCAGGCCGCTGCGCGGGTCCTGCCAGTGCTCGAGCGTCTCGAGCACGACGCGACTCCCGTCCACCCCCATGCCGAAGGCGAAGGTCTCCTCGCCGAGCCGGACGGTGGCGGCCTCGAGCTTCCGGCCGGTGTGGCGGTGGAGGAGGATGTCCAGGCCCTCGGCGCGGATCTCGAAGGCGTAGACCTCGGCGCCGTCGGCCACCTCCTCGACGTGATCGCGGCTCTGCCCCACCGCCGCGCGCTCGTGGGTCGCATAGCCGTCGCGTACCCGGAACGTCTTGCCGCCGGCCTCGATCGTCCCGTCGACGACGCAGCTCACCTTGTAGCCGGCGCTGTCGTTCTGCTGGAGCTGGTCCCAGGGTCCCCAGCGCCACAGCGGGGGCGCCACGGCCCGCACGGACAGTTCCGTGGCCACGTCCGCGTGGCGGCCTCCGATCTCCCACCCGCCCGGCTTCCAGACGTAGCTCCTGCCGCCCAGGCGCCAGGTGATGCGACCGGGCTCCTCGACGATCTCGTGATCGCCGGGCTCGAGGTACTGAGGTAGATGCCAGCCCGAGCGGAAGAAGGCGTTGTCCCGGAGCCCGCTGCCGCGCTGCTCGTGAGGGATCGCGAAGAAGATCGTCCCGTTGATCCGACCGTCGGGCACGATCCAGATGCCGCTGCCCTCCCCCGACACCACGTAGGGACAGGTGTAGAGGTACAGGTCGTAGCCGTCGGCGCTCGCGGTCACGATCGTGCCCGCGTCCT
This sequence comes from uncultured Spirochaetales bacterium, assembly GCA_964653555.1. Lineage (GTDB taxonomy): Bacteria > Myxococcota_A > UBA9160 > UBA9160 > SMWR01 > JAHEJV01. The sequence goes on from CAZZFT010000003.1 coordinate 86,463, forward strand.
CCGAGCGATCGCGGCCGCGGGGAAGCTGCCTCGAGTACAGCCCCGCGTCCGAGAGCTGGGGAACCTCGTCGCTCATGGGTCGCCTCCGATCCCGAAGCCGGGCGGCTAGATCTTCGCGATGTCCTGGTCGAAGGCGGAGTCGCGCTCCTCGAGCGCCGCCTTGAGGCCCCGATCGAGGACCTCCTGGAACCAGGCCTTGTCCTCGGCGCTGCCGTGCCCCGAGATCTGGTTCTGCACCAGCGCCATGTTGGCGAGCCCCATCAGCTCGTACTGGCGGTGGATCCCTTCCTTCGCCACCTGGACCTGACGGGTGGGGATCAGCGCGATCTGGTCCGCCCAGAGCCGGACCTCCGCGTCCAGCTCCTGCCGCGGGACCACCCGCTGCACGAAGTGCAGCGAGAGCGCCTGCTCCGCGTCCATCCACCCTCCCATCATGTAGAGCTTCTTCCAGACGCGCAGCGGAAGCATCATCGGCAGCGGATCGATGACGACGTTGCCGCCGCCCCGCCGCGTCTGCTCGAAGCTGAAGCGCGTGCCCTCGGCCGCGATCACGAAGTCGACGCATGCCAGCGTACGCGTCGCGATCGGGCCGCAGTAGTCGTGGACGCCCGCAATGATCGGCTTGTGGAAGTACCAGGAGTGATGGAGCTGCGGCGAGCGGTGGGGGTCCCAGCCCGAGGGCTTGCCGACCGTCGAATAGCCCTGAGCCACCTCCTTCAGGTCGTGACCCGCCGAGAAGATCTTGCCCGCGCCGCGCAGGGTCACGACCTTGATCGAATCGTCGTCCGCCGCCTCGTCGAGGACCTCGTCGTAGTCCTTGTGCATCTGCGCGTTCCAGGCGTTGCGCGCCTCCGGGCGATTGAGGATCACCTCGCACACCGGACCGTCGACCTTCACCAGCAGTGTCTCGAACTCGGTTCGCATCTCCGGTACTCCCTTCGGACCCGCTAGCGCGGCAGCTCGAAGCCCGCCGCCTCCCGGTCCCACGTGTTGTCGTTGAGCGGTTCGCGCTTGAGCTCCGCCTTCTTGATCCGATTGGTCGCCTCGGTCTTGGGCAGCTCGCCGACGACCTCGACGAAGCGCGGCAGCATGAAGCGCGGCATGCGCGGAGCCAGGAACTCGAGCAGATCCCAGGCCTCGAGGTCGAAGCCCGGCTTCACGGTCACGCAGATCTTCACCTCGTCCTCGCCGTACTCCGAGGGCACGCCGATCGCGGCGCACTCCAGCACCTCCGGGTGCTCGTGGACGTAGGCCTCGACCTCCATCGACGAGATGTTCTCCCCGCGGCGACGGATGCAGTCCTTGAGCCGGTCGACGAAGTAGAAGTAGCCGTCGCCGTCGCGCACGAACACGTCGCCGGTGTGGAACCAGCCGTTGCGCCAGGCTTCGGCCGTCTTCTCCGGCATCCCGAAGTAGCCGCTGTTGAGCGCCCAGGGCTCGTCGGTCCGCACGATCAGCTCGCCCGGCTCGCCCAGGGCCACCTCCTCGTCGTACTCGTCGACCAGTCGGATCTCGAAGCCCGGCGGACCGCGCCGCACCTTGCCGCAGCTGCGCCAGTTGGAGCTTTCCCAGCCGTCGGAGCCCAGGATCCCGCCCACCTCGGTCATGCCGAAGCCGGTGGTCGCCCGGACGTCGAAGCGCTTCTTGAACTCCTCGACCTCCGGCGACAGCGGCGCCGCCGTGACGCCGCGCAGCGGGTTGCGGGCGTCGTCCTCGCGCTCGGGCTGCATCAACAGGAAGCGCGCCATCGGGCCGACGATCGTGGTGTAGGTGCACTCGAAGCGGCGGATGTCGTCCCAGAAGTGACCCGCGCTGAAGCTCTCGCGCAGCACCAGCCGGGCGTCGCGCGCGATCGGGATGTAGAGCGAGTACTTCCCCGACATGTGGAAGGTCGGAAACGACGAGTAGTAGGACTCTCCCGGAAGCAGGGCGTCCTCGGGCGGGCCGAGCACGCCGTAGTACATCTGGCCCCAGGGCACGAGCACGCCCTTCGAGGGGCCGGTGGTTCCCGAGGTGAAGATGATGCACCCGACGTCGTGGGCGGCGGGTCCGTGGCGGTCGTCCTCCCAGGCGGGCGCCGCGAGGAACTCGGGCCCCGGGACCGCCTCGAAGGGAAGATCCGACACGTCCTCCGCGTCGGGCACGACGACCAGCGGCCAACGCTCCAGATCCTCGGCCACCTCCGCGAGCCGGTCGGCGTACTGCCGCGAGATCACCAGCGCGTCGGCCCGCGACTGCTCGATCGCGTAGCGCAGCATCCGCCCCTTGTAGGCGGTGTTGATCGGCACCTCGACGGCGCCCACCCAGCTCAGCCCGAGCCAGGCGCTGTAGGACTCCATGGAGGTAGGCAGCATGGTCACCACGTGGGAGCCCGGTCCCACGCCCAGACCCCGGTAGCCCCCGGCCCAGGCGAGATTGGCGCGGTGAAGCGCGGAGTAGGTCAGCGAGCGCCCGTCCACGTGGGCGATGATGACGCGATCCGGATCGGTGGAGGCGCGGCGGGCGATCCATCGCGCCGGCAGGAGTTGCGGGTCGATCATCGTCGCTATCTTCCCTCTTTGCTGATAAAAATGTCAAGAGAGCGCTCGGCGCCCTCGCGAGCATCGCACGCCGTCGTGACGGCGTGAACCAATGGAGGTCTGGATCATGGGGAAGCTCGATGGACGCGTGGCGATCGTGACGGGCGGAGGCCGCAGGATCGGCAAGGGCGTATCGCTGGCTCTCGCCGCCGAAGGCGCTGCCGTGGTGATCGCGGAGATCGAGGCGGAGACCGCGGAGGCGGCAGCGGACGAGATCCGCGAGCGGGGTGGGCGTTCCCTGGGCCTGGTCTGCGACGTGAGTGACGAGAAGCAGGTCAAGAAGATGGTCGAGCGGACGGTCGCCGAGTTCGGCAGCGTCGACATCCTCGTCAACAACGCCCACAAGTGGCTCGGACCGGCGCCCCTCGAAGAGGGCGACGACGCCTGGTGGGACACCTGCTTCGACAACGGTCCGAAGGCGGTGTGGTACTGCTGCAAGGCGGTCTTCCCCCACATGAAGGAACGCGGCGGACGGATCATCAACATGGGCTCGTCGGTGGAGGTCGACGGCTCCAAGGGCCTGGGCGCCTACGCGTCGGCGAAGGCGGCGATTCGCAGTCTCTCCCGCGTCGCCGCGCGCGAGTGGGGCCCCTACCGCATCAACGTCAACGTGGTGTGGCCGGTGATGCTCTCGGAGGAGTCCTCCTCCAGCCCGTGGATGGAGAAGTATCCGGAAGAGGGCCAGCGGATCGGGCTCTCGAAGATGATCCCCTGGGAGCACCTGGAGAAGCTGCAGAAGCAGCCCGAGAAGGCGATCGGGCGCTCCGTCGTCTATCTCGCAAGCGAGGATTCCGATCTCGTGACCGGTCAAGTGCTCGAGGTGGACGGCGGCATGTAGCTCGAACGATGGAGGGCGCGCGGGGCGGAGGAGATAGAAACCGCCCCGCGCGCGCCGTCTCCAACGTGCGCGATCAGTGGCCGCTCGCGCGCCTGCGCTGCACGAGCGCGAACAGGATCAAGGCGCCGGCACCCAGCCCGAGCGCACCGGCCGGCTCGGGAAGCGTCAGGGTGAGCGTCGTCTGGCGCGGGAAGGAGTTGGACGGGCTTCCCGAAGGCCGCTGGATGTAGGAGCCACCCACCAGCTGGATCGTGCCGACGCCCGACGCGTTGCGGTTGTCGTAGCCGCTCAGCGTGAAGGTGAAGGGCGAGGGCCGCGAGTCCTTCAGCACGATCTGACCCGTGGTCAGGGGCTGGCCGGTCTCGAAGCCGGAGGGCGGCGTCGGGCCGGGCCCGACGTAGATGCCCGGCGTCTGGATCGAGCCGCTCGGACCGAGCACCGGACTCTGGGTGATCACGCCCGCCTGCGCCGGGATGAAACGCGACGCCGACATCGGCCCACCGGGAGGCCAGGTGGTCGTGAGCGTGCGCGGCGTGTGGCTGAACTGGCTCGGTCCGGTGGCGATGCGCCGGGAGACGGAGCCCTGCTGCTTGCGGATCAGCTCCATCGTGCCGCCGAACTGGTTCGGTCCCGCCGTGTACTCGATCAGACCGTTGAAGCCCGCGGTGGCCTGGGCCGGATTCGTGCAGACCGGATTCGCCGGGTTCCCGACCGGCGGGCAGAAGGCGAAGCTTCCGGGCCCGGCGCCGCCGGCGAGACCGAAGCCGGCGTGGGAGCTGGTGAAGGTATCGATGAACTGGGCCACCGACGGATAGTTCGGAAATACCAGGAACGCGGCGCCCGCGTTGTCGAACAGGCCTCCGGGCACCGAGAAGTCCACCGGCGCCGAGCCCGTGCCCTGCGCCACGCCCGCGCGCGGCCCGATCAGGCGCGTGACCGTGTTCGCCGAGTTCAGCGACAGCGTCCCGCTGACCGAGTAGAAGCTCTGGGCCTGGCTCGCGCTCGGCGCGAACGCGAAGGCGCACAGGAGCGCGACTAACACCATTACCGCTCGAGAGAATCGCATCGGGAAACCTCCTGGCGGCGTCACCCCCGGGCGCGCTGCCGAGTGATCACTCAGCCTTACGGAGTGATCACTCAGTAAGGTTAAATCAGAGCGCCTGGCGCTGTCTAGCGAAAAAAGAGCGGAATGCCCTCCGGACGCCCGGGACTCCTCCGGGAACGCCTCGCAGACCGGCCCCGGAGATGCTCCTCAGCCCCCCGCGCTCGGGGAGCTCCCTTCGCCCTGGGCGCTCGCCTCGGCGCCACCCCCGAAGCGCTTCGCGCGCCGGAGCAGCTCCTCGGTACGCGGGCCCGCCTTCCCGTCGGCGCTCAGGAGCTCGGCCAGCCGGCGCGCCGCAGGGGCGTCGTAGGGGTGCTGCCAGAGCAGCGCGTCCAGCTCGTGTTCGGCCTGCTCGGAGCGGCCGGCGCCCGCGAGCAGCTCCGCGGCGGCGCGGGCGGGGGCGGGATCGCTCGGGTCGGCGGCCGAGGCGCGCTCGTAGAGGGCCACGGCGGCATCGACGTCGCCCTGGGCGGCGGCCAGGCTCGCCAGACCCGCGAGGGCTCCCGCCGCGTCCGGATCGAGCGCGACGGCGCGCTCGTAGGCCGCGCGCGCTTCGTCGGCCGCGTCCCCGCGCCGCTCGAGCACCTGACCGCGCAGCTGGTGGAAGGCCGCCACCTCGTCGTGGGCGGCGATGGCGGCGTCGGCGGCCGCCAGGGCCTCGTCGAAGCGGCCGGCATCCAGCAGGTGCCGGACGAGGGCGCGCAGCGCGTCGACGTCCGCGGGCCGGGTGAGGTCGATGTTCTTGTCCCCGCGCACCACCTTCACGCCCGCCTCGGGCCCCTGGCGCTCCGCGGCCGTGTCGGAGACGAAGGCCAGGGCGCGGGGCCAGGTCGCCGGATGTCGGAGCTGCTTCAGGATCTCTCGCGCGCGGCGCGCTTCGCCGGTGCGCGTGCGCAGACGCAGCTCGTACAGCCGCGTGTCCGCCGACTCGCCGTGGGCCTGCGCGTGGTGGGAGGCGGCGCCCAGGGCGAGCCGATAGGAGCCCTGCGCCTCGTAGAGCTGGGCCAGGCGCAGCCCGGCGTCCGTGTACTGCGCGCCGGCGCGGATCGACTCGCGATACTCCTCGATCGCGCGGTCGAAGTCGCCCAGCTGCTCCGCCGCGCGCGCGGTGTAGTAGCGCGCCGCGGCGTTGTCGGGCCAGGTCCGGAGTGCGGCCTCGAACCTCTCGATCGCCTGCTGCGGCTGGTGCCGCTCGAAGAGCACGCGCGCCTCCACCAGGTCGCGGAAGGACTCCTGCTCCAGGTCCTTCGCGACCGTGAGGGCGCGGTCGTACTGGCCCGCGGCGACCAGGAGGTCCGCGTAGGCGAGCAGCAGCTGCTGGGAGGGGTCCTCGTCGAGGTCGATCGCCCGCTTCAGCGCGGCGACCGCCTTGTCGTTCTCGCCCTGGGCGATGAAGTGATCCGCCAGCGCCCGCCAGGCGAAGGCCGCCAGGGCGGGCGGCTCGAGCTCGGTTCCCGCGCGCAACACCGCCTCGGCACCGGCGACGTCTCCCGCGGCGACCAGGCGGCGCGCGAGGACGTCGCGCAGCTCCACGGCGTCGGGCTTCTTCTCCACGAGGTTGCGCAGCAGCTCGGTCGAGCGTTCCGGACGCCCGGTGCCATCGAAGAAGACGATCGCTTCCTTCGCCACGGTCTCGTCCGTGGGAAACTCGTCCAGGCAGGCCCCGTACTGCTCCTCGGCCTTCGCCATGTCCCCCTTCTCCTTGGCGAAGGTCCCGCGCGCCACGCAGTAGGCTGCCCGGGTCTCGTCCCCGAGATGACTGGTCGCGGCCAGCTGCTCCAGCTCGTCGAGCGCCGCCTCGGCCTCGTCGACCCGCTTCATCATCAACAGCGCCGTGGCGCGCGACACGCGCAGGTCGACGTTGTCCGGATCGTCCTTCAGCAGGGAATCGAAGTCGGCCAGGGCCCGGTCGAGGTCGGTGCGGTCCGCCAGCTGGGCCTCGGCGCGCAGGCGCAGAGCCTGGGTGTTGTCGGGCTCGATCTCGAGCACGCGCCCGGCCTCCTTCACCGCGGTGGGGAAGTTCTGGCTCTGGTAGGCGCTCGCCGCCAGCTCGAGCCCGGCCGGCACCTCCCAGCCCGGCTGCCGACTCGCCTTGCGCAGCGACCAGAGCGAGAGGCTCGCCTGCCCGGTGCGGCGGAGAGCCGAGCCGTAGAGGAAGTGCAGCTCGGGATCGTCGGGGCGCTCCTCCAGCAGCGCGCGCAGGGGATCGAGCGAGTCGGCGAAGCGTCCCTGCTCCTGGAGCTCGCGCACCTCCTGCACCGGGTCCCTTGGACCGCAGCCACCGCACAGCGCGACGAGGATCAGCGCCAGGAGCCCCGGAAGCAGGAGCCCGCGCTGGAACGATGCCATGACTTTCGAGGAGGAGGGGTTCGCCATGGTCCTCATGTTAACCAGTCGCCGGGATGGACGACGCTCGGGATTCGCTAGCCTGCGGCGCCGATGAGCTCGAGACTCCCTCGCCCGACGCGTCCGATCGCCGCCGCACTCGTCGCCGCCGCACTCGTCGCCACGGCCTGCGGGGACAAGAGCCAGCCCCAGGACACCGGCGACCCGCGTCCGATCGGAACGATCGACGACGTGGCGCGATTCTCCCAGCGCAAGGACACGAACGTCCTGTTCATCCTGGTCGACACGCTGCGAGCGCATCGGATCCACGTCTACGGGTACGAGCGGGAGACCAGCCCGACGATCGACTACCTGGCGGCCTCCGGGGTGCGCTTCGCGCGCCAGCTCTCCCAGTCCTCCTGGACGAAATGCTCGATGGCGTCGATGTGGACGGGTTTCTACCCGGTCCGGACCGGCGTCCTGCGCTTCGATCACGTGGTGCCGGACGAGGCCACGCTCCCGGCGGAGATCTTCCAGGCCGCCGGCTTCCGGACCGCCGGAATCTGGCGCAACGGCTGGATCGCGCCGAACTTCGGCTTCGGGCAGGGCTTCGAGCTCTACGAGCGCCCCCTGCCCCGCCCGCTTCCGCCGTCGATGCGCCGGTCGAGCCCGAACCTCACGCTCCAGGGGTCCGACGACGACGTGGTCGACGCCGCGATCGAGTTCCTGCGCGTGCACGGGCGGGAGCGCTGGTTCCTGTACCTGCACATGATGGACGTCCACCAGTATCTCTACGACGAGTCCTCGGCGCTCTTCGGCACCGCGATCGCGGACCTCTACGACAACGCGGTGCGGCACGAGGACGGGATCGTCGCCAGGCTGATGTGGCACCTCGCGAAGACGGGGCTGCTCGACAAGACGCTGATCGTGTTCCTCGCCGACCACGGCGAGGCCTTCGGCGAGCGCGGCTTCGAGGGCCACGCGAAGCAGGTGTACCGGGAGACCACGGAGGTCCCGTTCATCCTGAACTTCCCCTTCCTGCTCGATCCGGGCGTGGTCGTTCCCGGCCGTACGCGCAACGTGGACGTCTGGCCCACGGTGCTCGACCTGCTCGGTCTGCCGCCGCTGCCGAAGGGCGACGGCCGCTCCCTGGTTCCCGACATCCTCGCCGCGGCGCACCACCAGCCGGCTTCCCAGGAGCCGGTCCTCGGCTTCGCGCAGATCGACGGCGCCTGGGGACAGCCCCGCCACAAGCCGGCGCCGCTGGTCGCCGTGGTGGACGGCAACGAGCGCTTCGTGAGCGTCACCGAGCCGACGGGCCAGGTGCGCGAGCAGCTCTTCGACCGCTCCGGTGACCCCGGCGAGCTGCACGACCTGATGGAGGAGCGCCCGCAGGACGCCGAGCGCATGCGCGGGCTGGTCCAGCAGTACCTGGCCTCGCCTCCCGCGCCCTGGGGCAGCGCGCCGCCGACCGTCGAGCTCGACGAAATGCAGCTGAACCAGCTGCGCGCCCTCGGCTACGCGGTTCCCTGACGCTGCCACCCGCCGTCGCTCCGCTCAGAACCGCAGGGTGAAGCTGACGCCCATGGTGCGGGGGTCCCCGACCAGGTTGCCCACGATGTTCGCATTGGCCGAGGCGTCGAAGGCCAGCGTCTTGTAGGTCTCGTCGGTGAGGTTGCGCACCCAGTACGCCAGCTCGATGTTCTCGTTGGCCGTGCGGTAGGCGATCCGCAGGTTGTGGATCCCGTAGGCGCGCTGCCCGATCGCGTACTCGGGCATGTAGATCTCCCCGGCGTCGTTCGGCAGTCCGCGGCCCTCGGAGGGATCGAAGTAGACGTCGTCGGTCCAGGTGTAGTCGTAGCGCGGCACGATCCAGCCGTAGCGCCCCAGGTCGAACTCCCACTCGGCGGTCAAGCTCAGCTTGTACTTCGGCGTGTTGGGCAGCCGGTTTCCCGTGTAGTCGATCGTGACCGGTACGATGATCGGCGGCGGCTGCGGCGTCGCGATGGTCCGAGCGACCTGGTTGGTGAAGTCCAGGAACTCGCTCTCCAGCCAACCGAAGCGGGCGGAGAGGGTGAGCCCGCTCCAGGGCGTGGCGGGGTAGAGCAGCTCCAGCGGCTGGATCGAGCCCTCGAGCTCCGCACCGTAGATCTGGGCGTCCGAGGCGTTGACCACGATCCGCTGGGGCGGCGTGCCGCGGTCGTTCTGGGTGATGAAGACCTGATAGTTCGAGTAGTCGTAGAAGAACAGCGAGCCCTTCCCGCGCACGTGTCCGTCGAGCCAGCTGCCGCTGGCGCCGATCTCCCAGGCGTCGATCGTCTCGGGCTCCGCCACCGTCAGGGCCAGCCCCGAGGACCCGCCGGCGTTGTACTGCGCCCCCTTCCAGCCGCGGCCGTACTTCACGAAGGCGGACACGTCCCCGTAGAAGCGGTAGCGCAGGCTCACGGTCCCGGTCGGCGCATCCCAGCTGTTGGTGACGTCGCAGTCCTGGGGGTTTGCCGCAAGATTGCAGACCTGTCCGAACGGACCCCCGCGCTCCAGGTAGACGTTGAAGTCCTTCTGCTCCCAGTTGTAGCGGGCGCCCGCTTCGAGGGTGAAGTCGTCCAGGAAGTCCCAGGAGAAGCCCGCGTAGATGCCGAAGCTGTAGGTTTTCTGCTCGAACTGGCGCAGCAGGTCGATCAGCCCCGGCCCGGTGATCGTGTTCGAGGCGAAGTTGAGGTGATCCATCAGGTAGTAGCCGCCGGCATTCCAGACCAGGTTGCCGCCCTGCAGGTCCCCCTCGAAGTTCAGGTCCTGGGTGGCCTGCCAGCCGTCGTCGTCGACGTCGCTCTCGAACACGACGTTCGGCGTGTAGTCGCCGTCCACCTGCCGCTTGCGCTTGTAGCGCTCGTAGCCCGTGATCGACGTCATCCGGAACGAATCGAACTCGAAGTCGCCGCGCGCGAAGCCCCCGAGCGCCCACTGCTTCTCCTTGCCCGCCCGGTCGTAGTCGCCGCGGAAGGGCTCCTTGTCCAGACGACGCGCGAGCCGCTTGCCGAGGATCCGGCGGGCCTCCGCCGTGTAGGGGGCGCGCTGATTCGCCGGAACGTCGAAGGCGCCGAGGCTGGCGAAGATGTCCTGCTCCTCCTGGGCGATCTCGGGCTGACGGTAGCCGGCGGTGGTGCCGCCGAAGAAGCCGCCGCCGGTCCCGATCGTCTGCCCCAGCGTGGCGTACTGGTCGATCTGGCTTCCGTGGACGTTGAACAGCCAGTCCATGTTCGTCTCGGGGGGCAGCAGTCGGACCTGGGCTCGGGCGCCCCAGTTGAAGTTGTCGTTCAGCTTTGTGGGAAGTCCCTCGTCGATCGCGCTCACCGAGTAGCGCTGGGGCCCAGAGTTGGGATAGTTGGGATTGTCGAACGATACGCGGTTCGTCTCCCCGCAGACACCGGGCTGCACGGACCGGCTTGGGATCGTGACCCGGGCCAGGCCGGGCGGCGGCGCATTGGCGCAGCCGTTGTCCAGGAACGGATCGCGCTCGGTGAACAGGAACGCCATCCGGGCCGACAGCACGTCCTCCGCGAGCGGCACCTCCAGCGCGCCCTCGAACAGCTTCGAGTCGTAGGTGCCGAACTCGCTGCGCAGGAAGGCTGCGTATTCCCCGGTGGGCTTCACCGAGTGGATCTTGATCGCCCCGGCCGAGGCATTGCGCCCCGCGCCCGAGCCCTGCGGCCCGCGCAGCACCTCCACCTCCTTCACGTCGAAGAGCCCTCCGAGCTGGATGGCGGGCAGGTTCAACGCGATGTCGTCCTGGTAGATCGCGACGGAGCCGGCGGCGTTGGCCGTGAAGTCGTTGAGCCCGACGCCGCGGATGAAGAAGGTCGAGGCGGTCGCGCCGGCGCTGCGGATCTCGAGGTTCGGCGTGAAGGCGGCGAGGCCGGAAACGTCCTCCACGCCCATGGCGACCAGGTCGGCCGCGTCGAAGGACGTGACCGAGACCGGCGCGTCGAACTCCGTCGCCAGCAGGTAGTCGGGCGTGGAGATGATCACATCGACACCGGGCGTGGGGCCGCGCCGCTCCGGGGCCAGCTCCTCCTCGGTGGCACCGGAGTCGTCGGCGGTCGCGCCCGCCGCGGCCGGGCCCGTGCCTTCCGCCTCCGGAGCCGCTGCCGCAGCGGCGGTGCCGCGTGCGAGCGCCAACGCCATCCCCGCGAGCAGGATCCATGCCGCCCGTCTGCTCCCGGGCCGTCCGACGATCCCGTCTCGCTGCACGCAATTACTCTCTACGAGGGGCCGGGGGCCGTCAATGAGAAATTGATAAAACTATCACTTGGAACCGGAGACGCCCTGGGTCATGATCCGCCGCATGCGCTCCGGGCCCGATCGGTGCAGTCCCTGCCTCCCGCCCGGAAGCGCCGTGTTGCTGCTCGCCATCGCGGTTCTCGTGGCGAACGGCGCCGGGGCAGCAGACGGATCCTCGTCCGGTGAGGACCTCTTCCTGCCCTCGGTCGCCGGGGTCGTGGGGCTGGACGTCCGCGAGCAGAAGGGCTCCATCAGCAGCGTCCGGGGCGACTTCGAGGACCACGACCGCGAGATCTTCCCGTCCCTCGGCTTCGACCTGGAGCTCATGTCGCCCAGCCTGATGCCGGGCGTGCTCCCCGGAGCGCCGCGCCTGTTCGTGAACGCCGGCCTGGCGAGCGCCTTCGATTCCGACCGCAACGTGGTGAAGGAGGGCGCACCGGGTCAGCCCGTGATCCCGCCCTCTTCGCCGGGTACCCAGCCGCCGGTGAACGCCGTGACCGGCCTCGGCAGCTCGGCACGCAGCAAGACCGACTCGTTCCTGGTCCGAGCGGGGGCCGGGATCGCCTTCACCACCGCGCTCGGCGACCGCAACCTGTGGATCAAGCCTTCGCTGGTCTACCAGCGCGAGACGACGCACTTCTCGACGGCCGTGTCGGCGGCGCAGTCGATCAACAACAGCGCGCTGTGCCCCTGCCGGACCGGCTTCGTGTCCGCCAAGCAGTCGGAATCCTTCGACCTGCTGGGCGCGGGTCTGGAGCTGGAGATGGACGCCGGTCGCGCCGGGCCGGTCCTGCTGACGCTCTTCCTCGACGTGCGGGGCTATCGGGTGCTGGGAAGCCGCGAGACCGTCGTCCAGGCGAACGGGGCCTTCAACGACGGTACGCCCCTGTCGAGCCAGGCGATCTACGACCGCGACCCCTGGAGCTACGCCGGGGGCGTCGGCATCCGCTTCCGCTGGCTCCCGGTGCCCGATTGAACGGAGCGGCCCGGCCGTCCCAGGAACGCTGTGCAGCCGCGGAGGTGATAGCTTCCTCGCCATGAAACGCGTCGCGATCCTTCTCTGTGCGCTGGCGCTCGTCGGTCTGGGCTTCGCAGCCGGACACCGGCTCGCCTCGGGTCCTCCCGCTCCGACGGACAAAATGGATTCGTCCTCGGATCCGGAGTCCGCACTGCGGACGATCCTCGCCGTCCCCGGCGGCGACGAGCGCGCCGCCCTGCTCGTGGCGTACTTCGACCGGAGAGACCCCGGCGACCTGGAGGGCGTGCTCGCGGCCCTGCGCAAGGCGCGCTACGACGCGGATCCGACCGCCTATCTGCTGCTGGCCGACTGGTGGACCGGCTTCGACCCGCAGGCGGCGTTCCGGAACGCGATCGAATGGCCGCTCTACGACCGCCAGCAGGGCTCTGCGGCGGTGGTGCGGGCCTGGGCGCGGCGCGACGTGGCTGCCGCGCGCGCAGCGGTGGAGGGAATCGCCGAAGACGAGCGGCAGGAGCGCTGCGTCCAGGCGCTGGTCGCGGGCTGGCAGGATGCAGGGGCGGACGGCGTGATGGCCTACATGCAGGAGCTCCCCGCCGGAGTCCTGCAACAGCGGGCGCTCGAGGTGTTCATGGCGCGCAAGGTGACGCGCGACGGCATCGACGAGACGCTGCGCTTCGCCGAGATGCAGCCCGACACTTCCGATCCGCGCTTCAAGCTCCAGGTGTTCCGCCGCACCGTGACGGCGGTCGCCTCCTACGATCCGCAGCGAGCCGCGCAGTGGGCCGAGCTGCACGCCGACGGTCCCTACGGCGACGGGCTGCTGCGCCGCGCCGGATCCGCGTGGGCGTTCCAGGACCCCGAGGCCGCGCTCGCCTGGGCCACCGCGCTCCCGGCGCTGACGGGACGCGACGAGGCGGTGCGGGAGACCTATCGCATCTGGCTGGGCAAGGACCGCGAGGGCGCGCTCGCCTGGATCCAGGCCCAGCCTCCCGACTCACGCCTCCAGCCGGCGCTGCCCCTGGTGGCGGTGGCCCTGACCCGCGACGACCCCGCCGCCGGTCTCGAGTGGCTCGCGCGCATCGAGGACGAGCACGCCCGCAGCCAGACCACGGTCGCGCTCGTCCGCAAGTGGATGCTCTCCGATCGCGACGCCGCACTGGCGTGGCTGGCCGACTCCTCGCTGCCGGAAGAGACGAAGCGCAGCATCGAGAACACCCGCGTGAGGCCGCCGCACAAGGCGCGGCCCCGACGAGACGCGGCGATCGGTGCGCGCCCGGAATCCGGGGGCCCCGCGCCGGGATCCAGCTGATCGGGAGCGGGTCGGCCGACGATGCGCGCCCTCCGCGTCCGCGAGCTGGCCCTGGGCCTCGGCGCCGCGCTCCTCGCGCTGCTCCTGGCCGAGGCCGCCGCGCGCTGGCTGCTCGAGCCGCCCCGCACCCACCGCGGCTTCCCCTTCGTGGAGTTCGACGGCGACCTGGGGCAGCGCGGGGTTGCGAGCTATCGCGACGAGGTGTCGACCGCGGCGGGAACGATCGCCTTCGCCCTCGGACCCGAGGGCTTTCGCGGACCGCCGCTCCCTGGGACGGACACCGCGCCGGGCAAGCGTCGGGTCGCCTTCTTCGGCGACTCCTTCCTGGTCGGGCGCTCGCTGGCCGAGCCGGACCTGATGACCTCAAAGCTCTCGGCGATGCTGGTGGAGCGCGGCGCCGCCGCGGAGGTCTACAACCTCTCGGTGATCGACTACGGCACCGGACAGGAGCTCTTGCTGCTGGAGCGCTGGGCGCCGCGCCTGCGTCCGAACGCCGTCGTCCTCGCCCTCTACCCCGGCAACGACGTGGCGAACGACGCGATCGAGCTGGCGGGCCGCACCCGCGTGAGTCCGGGAGACCTGATCCGGCCCTACGTGACACCGGAGGGCGACGCGCTCCGCGTGCGCTTCGCGACGCCCGCGCGCGCGTGGATGCGCCGCCACTCGCGGCTGTTCGCAGTGCTCGAGCAGCGGGCGATCGCACTCTTCCCGAGCCTCGGTCTGCGCGACCGGGGCGCGACCCGAGCGCAAAGACTTCGGCTCGGGAACGCGCCCTTCGAACACCTGGAGCTGTTCCGGCGCCACGACCCCGCCCATCGTTGGGAGGTGGCGTGGCGGCGCACCGAGGAGCTGCTGCGCGCCTTCCAAGAGCGCTGCCGAGGCATGGGCGCCGAGCTGCTGGTGCTGGTGATCCCCACCGCCGAGCAGGTCGAGCGCACCTACCGCTCCGTCGAGCTGGACATCGCCACCCGGCGTCACGCCGGACATGCGCTCGACGACCTCGTCGACTGGAACCTGCCCGAGCGGCGCCTGGCCCGCTTCCTGCGCGACGAGCGGATCGACACGCGCTTCCTGCTGAACCCGCTGCGCGAGGCGGCCCTCTCCTCCTCGAAGGTCTACACCCAGGACGGTCACCTCGGCGCGATCGGACACGCGATCGCCGCCCGCGTCGTCGCGGACTGGCTGCTCGGCGAGCCCGAGCAGGGCAGTCCGATCGCCGGCGCTCCCACCCGCCGTCTGCGCGACGCCGACGCCGTCGCCCCGACGCTCGACTTCCGCGTCGACGACCAGCGCGATCCGCTCGGCGGCGGCTGGCTGTTCTGGCGCGCCGAGTCGGAAGGGGAGCCGTGGGGCTGGTGGACCGCGCCAGAGGCGGAGATCGCGCTCCCCGCGGCGCCGGGAGATCTGGTCCTGCGCGGCTGGCTCCCGAGCGACGCGCGGGTTCCGGCGCTCCTGCGCGTGGGCGAGGACGACGGTCACGAGGCGCGGATCACCGCGACGGGACCCTTCGAGGTGCGCGTGCCGATCGCGGCGACGGCCCTCGGGGTGAGCTCCGAGGGCTACGTGTCCCTGCGCTGGCGGGTGGACGAGACCCACCGCTACCACGACATGCCGATCGGATTGATCGTGCACGAGATCGGCTTCGAAGAGCGGAAGGCGGCGCCGTGAGGATCCCGCACCCCGTCCGGGCCGCGTGCCTCGCTGCGCTCGCGCTCGCCTGCGCGACCGCCCCGCCGGAGAGCCAGCGCTTCCTCACGCTCGAAACCACACACTTCGCGATCGTGAGCTCGCTCGGCCCCGAACAGACCCGGGCGCTCGCGGTCGACCTGGAGCGCTTCCACGCGGGGGTCGTGTTCGCCCTCGGCCTCCACGCTCCGAAGGACGCAAAGACCCTCCGGACGCGGGTCTACGCCTTCGACGACCGGAGCTTCGCCCGTCCCTTCGAGGTCCATGGAGATCCCGGCTACTTCCTCGACACGGTCGCGGAGCCGGTGCTCGTGCTCCGCACGGGCGGCGGCTTTCGCGAGGACGCCACGCTCGAGCTCCGGCACCTCTACGCACACCAGGTGTTCCGCAGCCTCTGGCCGGGACGCGCCCCGCTCTGGTACGAAGAGGGCCTGTGTCAGCTCGCGAGCACGCTCGAGCTGCGCGGAGATTCGATCCTGGTCGGCTTGCCGCGAGCGGATCACCTCGCGGCCCTGCGCGACTGGAGCGTCCACTCCGTCGCTCCCGTGATCGAGGCGCAGGAACGGATCGACCGCTCGCCGCGCGATCGAGAGGAGTTCGCCGCGGAGTCGTGGATCCTGGCCCACTATCTGCGCCTCGGACCCGGCGCCGCGCAGAAGCGACCGCTCCTGCGCTATGCGCGTCTGCTCGACGGGGGCGCCGACTCGCGGACCGCGGCGCGCTCCGCCTTCGGCACGGAGGACGAGGAGCTCGCCTCGGCATTGAACGACTACGTGCGCGGCCGCTCGCTGCCGGGGTTGACCGTCGACGCGCAGTCGCTCGGCGACCCGCAAGCGAGCGCGCCGAAGGAGCTGTCGCGTGCGGCGTCGCGGGTGGCGCTCGGTGAGCTCGCGCTCGCCCTCGGACGCGCGGAGACCGGTGAGGATCTGTTTCGGGGGGCCCTCGCGAAGCAGCCGGAGGACGCCCGCGCGAATTCGGGTGTCGCCGTCGCGGCGCGTCTCCAGGGTCGTTGGCAGGAGGCTCTGCTCCTGCACGAACGGGCGCTCGCCGCGGCGCCGGAGGATCCGCGAATCCTGCGCGACCTCGCCGCGACCCGGATCACCCAGGCCGCCGCGGAATCAGGCGAGGCGCGCGAGCACTACGTGGAGCTCGCCCGCGACCCTCTCGAGCACAGCCTCGCGCTCGACCCGGCAAGCGCGGAGGCCCACGCGATGTGGGCCGAGACCTCTCTCCTCCTGGGACGCGATCTCGACGGCGGGCTGGAGCACGCCGCGGCGGCGCGCGCGGTGCGACCCGCATCCCTCGAGCTCGAGCTGCTCGAGGCGCGCGTGCGCGCGAAGCGCGGAGAGATCGGGGCGGCGCGCGACGCGGCGATCGACGTCGCGTCGCGCACCCACGACTCCGAGACCGCCGCACAGGCGCTCGCCTTCCTGGCCGAGCTGCCCCCGTCGGGCTAGGCGGCCGACACGAAGAGTCGGCCGCCGCGCAGCGACAGCGAGGCGAGGGCGAGCGAAGACGGGCCCCCGCCCGGTCAAGGCCCTCCCGACCTCGCGCGCGCCTCGGCGAGGAGCTGCGCGGCGCCCGGCGAGCCGGGCACGGCGGCCAGCGCGCGCTTCGCGTCGGCCAGCGCGCGGGCCGGGTCGCGCGGCAGGGCGAGCTGCGCGGCCACCAGCCAGCCGTCGTGCTCGAGCGTGCGCTCGGAGCGCGCGGCGGCCAGACGACCCGCGGCCTCGGCGCGCGACAGGGCGCGCTCCGGCTCTCCGAACGAGTCGTCCCACATCGCCAGCGAAAGGGCGCACACGGCGCAGAGCGGGTGGTCGCGGTAGAAGTCCTCGAGGCTCTGGCGACCCTCCTCCGCCCGCCCGAGCTCCGAGAGCGCGGTGGCCCGGCCACTGGCCGCCTCCTCCAGATGGGGATCGGCCTGGAGGGCGCGGTCGTAGGCGTCGAGCGCCTCCTGCCAGCGCTGCAGCGTGGCGTAGGCCACGGCCAGCCGCAGCTGGGAAGTGCCGTAGTGGGGACGGCGATCCGCCTGATCCTTCCAGAACGCCGCCGCCTCGGGCCAGGTGATCGTCGCGCGTCGGGGCGCCAGCCAGAGCTGGTCGGCGAGCAACAGCACGACCAGGAGACCGGGGAAGGCCAGCACCGGGACCCATCGCTCGCGCCAGATGCGACCGCCGCCGCTCACAGGTACCGGGTGAATTCGGGACGCCGCACCTTCCAGATGAAGGCGTCGTAGTAGTAGTGGAGCACGCCGGTCGTCGAGTTGAGGACCAGGATCGGATACAGACCGTGGCCCAGCATCGAGAACGCGCCGTAGGCGAAGATCGCCAGGACGTAGGCCCAGACGTGGCGGCCCTGGTAGAGGTAGCGGATCACGGCGCCGCGCTCCGCTTCGGGGGCGCCCCTCGCCTTGTTGTGGCTGTAGCTCCACGCGAAGGCGTCGTACTGGAGGCAGTGGAAGAAGCTCGAGATCGGATAGCTGAGGAAGGGATCGGAGAGCACGACGTAGGCGTAGTACCAGCAGCCGTAGGTGGTGGTGAAGAGGACGAGCTTGGGCAGGGAGACGGGCTCGCCCCGCGCGAGACGGCTCGCGTGCTGCGCCACGTAGAGAACCGAGATGCCGAGCGCCAGCGCGATCGAGGCGTCTCCCAGCGCCGTCCCCACCCAGCCCGGAATCGCGACGCCCAGGTCGAAGAAGGTCTCGGCGTAGACGTGGGTGTAGAAGTCGCTGTGCGAGACGATCGCCACGAACGCGGAGAAGCACAGCCATTGCTCGAGGTTGATGCGGGTGTTCGTCCGGGCGCCGGCCTTGGCGTCGTAGATGCGCATCATCCCGTAGTTCTGGCGCACGAAGTGGAACTGATCCCAGACGAAGATCAGCGCGATGATGCGCGCATCGATCCAGTAGGCGGCGGCGAGCACGGGCAGGACGAGCAGCGGGATCGCGATCAGGCGGAAGCGGTTGCGGTCGAACTCGTCGCGATCCCCGTAGGCGCGCAGGAAGGTGGGCACGTGGTGCCCGACCGCCATGTAGGTGAGCACGTAGCTCTTGACCGTCCATGCCGGTAGCAGCTGCACGGCGCCCAGCACGACGGCGACGGCCAGCAGCGGAGAGCCGATGAAGAAGATCCCGTCGAAGGCGGGAGAGACGATACAACGAGCCGACAGCGCGGGCGGCGGCTCGCCGACAGCGCCAACGCGGGAGGAGGCCACCATCGAGCGATTCATCTCGACCGTCACGCGGCCATTCTATCTCCCGAGGTCTGCACCTTCCTAGCGCCTTCCGGGAGGATTCGTCCTCCCCTCGCGACGCCGCGCGCGCGACGCGGCGTGCGATGGCCCTTGACAAGGGGGGTGGCGAAGATGACAAAATGCTCAGAAGTGCAGGGATCGCCGCGCTCGAGCGAAGCGTCCGCGAGGGCGGAGGCGGTTTCGCGCACTGCCGCGCCGGGCCCGTTCCCCGGCTGGCGCATGGTGGCGGCCGCGTTCCTGGCTCAGGGCGTCTCGACCGGCGCGACGATCTACGTGTACGGCCTGTTCCTCGTGCCGATCGCCAGCGAGTTCGGCGCCTCGCGGATGGTCGCGGGACTCGGCCTCTCCGCGATGTACGCGGTCCAGGCTCTGGCCTCCCCCGCCGTCGGGCGGGCCCTCGACCGCCGGTCGATCCGCTCGATCATGCTGTGGGGCGTGCTGGCGTTGGGCGGCGGACTCGCCCTGCTGTCGGCCACGACCACGCTGTGGCAGGCGGGCCTGGTCTTCGCGGCGGTCGTCGGCGTCGGAACGACGATGGTCGGCCCGCTCTCCGCGGCGACCCTGGTGGCGAACTGGTTCGTCCGGAATCGGGGACGCGCCCTCGGCGTCGCGGCGCTGGGCACGTCCTTCTTCGGTTTCGTCCTGCCACCCGTCACCGCCGCGGGGATCGCAGCCCTCGGCTGGCGCGCGGCCTGCCTCGGACTCGGAGTAGGAGCCGCCGCGATCCTGGCGCCGATCCTGGGAGCGGTGGTCGTCAGCCGTCCCGAAGAGCGCGGATTCGAGCCCGACGGCCTCGCGCGCGCCGGTACACCCGGCCCCGACCGCGCCGCGACGCCGTCCGTCTGGAGCGCGGCGAAGCTGCTGCGCGAGCCGCGCTTCTGGGCGATCGCAGGCGGGATCGGGCTGATCGCGGGCGCCACCGTCGCGCTCCTGACGCATCTGGTCGCGTTCGCCACCGACCGCGCGATCGCGCCCCAGCGCGCGTCGCTGCTCCTGTCCGTGGTCGCGGGCTTCGGGATGGCGGGCAAGCTCTGCTTCGGCGCGATCGCCGACCGCGTCGAGGTGCGTCGCGCGTTCTGGCTCATGGTCGGGACCCACGCGCTCGCCTGGCTGATCCTGCTCTCGGAGCCCGGGTTCCCGGGAATGCTGGCGGCGGCCGCCGTCTTCGGCCTGGGAACCGGCGGCAATCTGCCGGTCTCGGGCGCGCTGGTGGGGGCCACCTTCGGCCGCGCCGCCTTCGGTACGGTGATGGGTTGGATGAATCCGGTGATCCTGCTCCTCACCCTGGTGACCCCGCCGCTCGCGGGCTACCTCTACGACCGGACCGGAAGCTACGAGCTGGCCTTCCGCTTGCTGTTCGTCATCACGATCGCCGCCGCCCTGCCCGTGATGTTCCTGCGCGCCGGGCCGGCCGAGGCTTCGCCGGCGCACGCCGAGTGAGCGCCGCCGCCGCCCGGGCGCGTCCGCTGCGGAGCGTCGTCGACGCCGGCTCCGGTGCGCTCGTCCACGGATCCCTCGCCGTCCTGATCGTTCTGATGGGGATCGCCGTCGGCCGCCCCATCTACACGGACGATCTCTGGTGGCACCTCGGACTCGGGGAGGCCTTCGCGTCCTCGGGACCGTGGCTGGACGCGGACCCGATGCTGTTCACCGCGCCGGGCCCACCGGCGCCCGCCGCCTGGCTCTTCGACGTGGGAGCCTTCGCGCTGCTGCGCGTCGGTGGATTCACGGGGCTGCGGATCGCGCACGGGATCGCCGTGGCCGGCATCCTCGCCCTCGCCTGGTGGCTGCTGCGACGCGCGAGCGGATCGCCTCGCGTGGCGAGCCTCGCCACGGGCGCCTTCATCGCGCTCTCCGCCTACCGTCTGTTCCAGTTCCGCCCGCACCTGTTCACGATCTTCGCGACGCTGCTCCTGTACGCGATCGCCGTCGAGCCGGGGAAGGCGCCGTCGGCCTGGCGCGTCGCCGCCGCCGCCGGGCTCTGCGCCCTGTGGGCGAACGTGCACGCGAGCTTCGTGCTGGGGCCCGGCCTGCTCGCGGCGGCGGCGGCTGGCGCGGCGCTCGCGGCGATCCGGTCGTCCGGGTCGGAGGTCCTCGGAGCGCGCGCGCGGGCCCGTCGCCTCGCCGCGGCGGCCGCGCTCGCGCTGCTCGCCTCGCTGGCCAACCCGCGCGGAGCGGCCGCCCTCGCGCCCTATCTCTCGAGCGGCGCCGCGACGCCGGAGCTCACGCGCGTCTCCGACGAGTGGCTGCCCTTCGATCCCTTCCGCATGCCCTTCCCCGATTCCCCTCCGACGCCGCTGGCCTGGCTGCTGGTGTGGCTGCTCGCAGGGCTCGTGGCGTGGATCGCCTGGCGCGCCGTGCGCACGGGGAGGAACGACCCGGCCCTCGCGACTCCGGACCTCGCGCTGGTGGCGATGGCCGGCGCGAGCGGGGTCGCGATGCTGACCGCGGTGCGCTTCCTGTGGCTCGGGATCTTCCCCCTGCTCCTCGTCGCGAGCACCGCGCGCAGCCGGGTCGCGATCGCACCTCCGCGGCCGCGGCAGGGCCGCACAGCCCTCGCCGGATTGCTGCTGGTTCCCGCCTTCGTCGCCGCCGGAGACTGGAAGCTGATCTCGCGCGGCATCCCCTGGCAGCGGTCGGGTTATGCGGAGCCCTATTCGACGCGCAAGTACTACGGACACGCCGTCTGGTTCCTCCAGGACGCCGGCGTGTCGGGAAATGCCTTCAACGACTACTTCATGGGCGGCTTCCTGGGCTTCTGGCTCGCCCCCGAGCTGCGCGAGTTCGTGAACGGAAGCCTCAACGTCCCCCCCGGACTGCTCGACGCCTACCGCGCCCTGCGCGAGCGGCGCGGTCTCGCACCCGGCGAGGATTTCGCGGCGCTGCTGGACCGGTACCGGATCGACGTCTTCCTGGGCATCGGGCTGCCGAGCGTGCAGAGCCCGAACCGCCCGCGCTTCTACACCACCAGCCACTTCGACGACGTCGAGGGATGGCTGCCCGTGTTCCGGAACCTGCGCAGCGGCGTCTACCTGCGCAGGAACGAGCGCAACCGCGAGAATCTGCGCCGGATCGCCGCCTACTACGCCGACGCCGGCGTTCCCTTCGACGGCGAGCGGGGCTTCGACGTCGATCGGGTACTGCGCGAGGCACCGCAGTGGGCGGTGCAGCACGGCGTGGTCCCCCGCGGCTTCGCCGACCTGGCGCAGGCCCGCTTCTCCGCCAACCCCGAGCAGTCGATCGCCGCCGCCCAGCGCCTGGCCGACCTCTACGCGGTGCTCGGTCTCTACGAACGGGCCGTGCAGCTCGATCGGCGGACGCTGGCGATCGACCCGGAGCGGAGCGGCGCCCGGCGACGCCTGGTCTGGTGCCTGCTTCACCGGGGCGAGGGAGCCGCCGCGCTGGAGGAGGCGCAGAAGCTGGAGCCGGTCTTCGACAGCGACCCGCTCGCGGCGCGGATCGCGGGCACCGCGCGGGCGTACGCCGAGCTGGAGGACGCATCGGACCGCCGCGCCCTGGTGGCGGTGCTCCCCCTGTTCACCCGGCACGAGGCGAGCTGGGCGATCCGCGGCTACCTGGCTGCGCCGCCGCGCTTCAGGCGAGCTTCGGGATCACGCGGTCCGTGAGCAGCAGGAACGACTCGTGGGAGAGCGGGGCGCACAGCAGGTAGTCGAGGAACATCTCCTCCGAAAGCCGCTGGAGATCCTCCACCACCTTCTCCGGCGTTCCGTAGATGGCGACGCCTTTCAGGTAGCGCTCGACGGGATCGCTCGAGCCGCCGAGCCCCTTCGGATCGAAGGCCCGGGCCGGCGCATCGCCCATGTAGGATCCGACGATCCAGCGCGCGCCGGCGCGCGCGACCGCCTCGGCCTGCTCCGCGCTCTCGGACACCGCGACCAGACGCGCCATCGGAAGCTCGCGGCCGGCCAGCGAGTGTCCGGCCGCCTCCAGATGGGAGCGGTAGAGCTCCCGCTTGCGCGCGATCTCGGCGTGCGGCGAGTGGGGATCCATCATGATCGAGAGCCCGCGCCGGGCCGCCCACTCCACCGCCGGCTCGGAGGAGGCGGCCACCCACACCGGCGGATGCGGGCGCTGCATCGGCTTGGGCAGCACCTCGACGTCCTCGAGCTGGAAGAAACGACCCTCGTGGTGGAAGCGCTCCTTCGTCCAGGCCGCGAGCACGATCTCGACCGCCTCGCGGAAGCGCTCCGCGCTCTCCGCCGGGTCGACGCCGAAGATGCGGAACTCGGTCGGGTCGAAGCCGCGTCCGGCGCCCCAGTTGACGCGGCCGCCCGAGAGCACGTCGAGCAGTGCGACCTCTTCGGCGATGCGCAGCGGGTGGTAGAGGGCGGCGAGCGTGACCGCGGTGCCGATCCGCAGCCGCTTCGTGCGCGCCGCGACGTGGGTTCCCATCACGTGCACCGAGGGGCAGACGCTGAAGGAGTTGAAGTGATGCTCCGCCAGCCACACGGCGTCGTAGCCCGCGCCGTCCATGATCTCGATGCGCTCGAGGGCGCGCGCGTAGACCTGCTCGATCGGAATCCTGCGCTCGGGCCAGCTGAAGAACTGGAGCACGCCGAACTTCACGTCGCGACCTCCGGATGCGGGCGGCCGCAGGATAGCGCCGTGGGTGCGAGCGGCCCGGCTTCCAGTACCCTGCGCCCTCCGTTTCGAGGAGAGAGGTCGGTCGTGTCGCCGCTGCGCGCCGAGATCCGCAAGATGGCCGCGCTCGGCACGCCCGTCGCCGCGACGCAGCTCTCGACGATGCTGATCGG
>CAZZFT010000004.1:0-86970 GCA_964653555.1 uncultured Spirochaetales bacterium
GGGAAGCCCAACTACTTCTGGAAGGCGAGCCCCATCCAATGAGCGAATCGATCCGGGACAAGGTGGCTGTGGTCGGCGTCGGCGCGTGCCAGTTCGGCGAGAACTGGGATCAGTCGCGCGAAGACATGATCGTGGACGCGGCCTACGAGGCCTACGCCGATGCGGGGATCGACGATCCCCAGCGGCGCATCGAGGCGGTGTTCGCGGGCGCCGTCTACCCGCGCGAGGGCAGCGCCGAGATCGCCGAGGCGCTCAAGCTCTTCGGCAAGCCGGTGAGCCTGGTCTCCGACTACTGCCAGACCGGCACCGATGCCTTCCGCTTCGGCGTCTTTGCCGTGGCCTGCGGCATGTACGACACCGTGCTGGTGGTGGGCTTCGACAAGCCGAAGGACCGCGGCGTCTCCGGCCCCTCGGTGAACTTCGACCGCGTGCGCGGTCTGCCCGCCACGCCGGCCGGCTGGTTCTCGCTGTGTGCGGCGCGCTACTTCCAGACCTTCGGCGCCGGCCGCGAGGACCTGGCCCGGATCGCGGTCAAGAACCACCACAACGGCACGCTCGCCCCGAAGTCGATGCTGAAGAAGGAGATCACCGTCGAGGAGGCGCTCTCCGCGCGCATCATCTCCTGGCCCTTCGGACTCTACGACTGCGCCGCCCAGAGCGACGGCGCCGCCGCCTGCGTGCTGACCCGCGCCGACCTGGCGAAGACGTTCCGCGACGACCCGGTGCTCGTGAAGGCGGTCTCGATCGCCGTCGCCGAGCACCCTCAGCGCGATCCCGAGTTCGACTTCCTGGGCTGGAAGCCGACCCAGTACGCGGCGAAGGACGCCTACGCCCAGGCTGGCATCAGCGAGCCCTTCCGTCAGCTCGACGTCGTGCAGCTCCACGACTGCTTCACGCTCACCGAGCTGCTGAGCTACGAGGACCTGGGCCTGTGCAAGAAGGGCGAGGCGAAGGAGCACGTCGCAGCGGGCACCTTCGAGCTCACGGGAGAGCTGCCCGTGAACACCGACGGCGGCCTCAAGACCTTCGGCCACCCGACCGGCGCGACGGGGGTGCGCATGATCTACGAGAACGCCCTCCAGCTCCAGGGCCGCGCCGGCCCGCGCCAGGTGCAGGGCGCGAGCCTCGCTCTCTCCCACAACATCGGTGGACCGCCCACCACCTGCGGCATCGCGATCCTCGGCCGCGACTGAGCTGCGTTTGCGGATGGCCCGCGCCCACTACGAGCGGCTGACACAGGAGAGCGCCCGTTTCCTCGCGGACGAGAGCTCCCGCGCCTTCGCCCACAGTGGCGAGCTGCTCGTCTTCGAGCCGGGCCCCCTGGCTCGCCCCGAGCACGGCGTCGACTTCGAGGCGATCCGCCGCGGCGTGGAGGCGAGCCTGGCCCGGGTCCCGCGCGCGCGTCAGAAGCTGCGCTGGATCCCCTTCGAGAACCACCCGATCTGGGTCGACGACCCCGACTTCAATCTCGAGTACCACCTGCGCCACACGAGCCTGCCGCGTCCCGGCAGCGAGGAGCAGCTGCGCCGCATGGTGGCGCGCATCCACGCCCAGCGCCTCGACCGCTCGCGCCCGCTGTGGGAGTGCTGGGTGCTCGAGGGTCTCGAGCGCGGCCGCTTCGCGCTGCTGTGGAAGACGCACCTGTGCGCGGTCGACGCCGCCTCGGGCGACGACCTTCCCGGCGTGATCCTCACCCCCGACTCCGCTGCGCCCGAGCGCTCGGCAGCGAGCTTCCGACCGCGGCCGGTTCCCTCGCCCTTCGAGCTGGTGCGCGACGAGGTCGTGCGCCAGGCCCGGCTGCCGCGCCGCACCCTCGCCCGCGTCGAGACCTTCCTGCGCCAGCCCGACTGGCGACACGAGGTGGAGCGCCGCGTTCGCGGCCTGGCGAAGGGGCTCGGCTACTCCGTGCGGCCACGCACGAACACGCCCCTCTCCGGTCCGAGCGGTCCGCACCGCCGCTTCGCGCGCGGGGTCGTGCCGCTGGAAGCGGCCCGCCGCGCGCACCGCGCCCTGGACGCGCCGGTGCACGACGTGCTGCTCGCGGTGCTCACCGGCGCGGTCCGCCGCTTCTTCGCCGATCGTCTGGTGAATCCGGCTACCGTGGACTTCCGCGTCTCCACCCCGGTGTCACTGGATCGGGAGTCCGTCGACGAGGCGGTCGGCGAGTGGATCGTCGAGCTCCCGATCTGGGAGAAGGACCCGGCCGAGCGCGTGGCCCGGATCCGCGCCCAGACGGCAGCCCTGCAGTCGGAGAGCCCCGCCCTCGACGCCCACACGCTGGCGGAGACATCTCGCTGGACGGGCTCGCGCCGGCTCGCGCTCGGTGCGCGCGCGGTGTCGCCGCGGCTCCCCGTGGACCTGACCCTGGTGAACCTGCCCGGCCCCCAGCAGCCGCTCTACTTCTGCGGCGCCCGGCTGATCGAGGCCTTCGGCTTGACGCCCCTGCGCGAGGACCAGGCGCTGGCGGTGGCGGTCACGAGCTACGACGGGAAGCTGTGCTGGGGGCTCAATGCCGACTTCGACCGCCTGCCCGACCTCGACCGCTTCGCCGCGGCGCTCACCGAGGCCTTCGAGGAGACGGTGCGCCTCGCCGAGCAGCGGCCGCGTCTGGGCGTGGTCGGCGGGTCGGCCTGAAGGCGTCCGTCCAGCGCTCGCTAGTCCAGACAGGCCTGCAGGGCCGCATCCACGAAGGGCGCCACGGTCGGATTCCACTGGGCCGCGACGTGGCCGCCGGCGAACCAGTGGATCTCGCAGCGGTCCCAGTGTCGCCACAGGGCGCGGGCCTGGTCCGGCCGCGCCACCCGGTCGGCGGTGCCGGCGAAGATGAAACGGCGCTCGCGCGGCACGCGCGGCGCGAGGGCGAGCGGCGACACCGGATGGGTGGCGGCGCGCACCGACTCCCAGTCGATGTGCGCCTCTCGCCCGTAGCGGCGCATCACCCAGGGCTCGTTGTCGCGCGCGACGTTCGGGAAGTCGACGGCCGGGATCCCCGCGATCACACCGGCCAGGTCGTCCTCGAGCGAGCCGACCAGCGCGCTGACGTAGGCGCCCAGCGACAGGCCGTAGAGCGCGACGCGCGTCCCACCCCGGGCGCGGATCCAGGCGAGCACGCGGCGGACGTCCCACACGCCCTGGGCGAACAGGTGCACCAGGCGCAGGTAGTCCGGGGCGAGCACCTCGCCTCCCGACATGAGCCCCACGCCGCGCTCGCCGTGCAGCGGCAGGGTCGGCAGCACCACGTTCCAGCCGTGCTCCCGGTGCAGCTGCTCGGCCCGGAAGGCGGCGAGGTTCGGCGTCGGCGTCCCCATCCCGAAGCCGTGCACACACACCACCCAGGGGCGCCCCGGGTCGGCGTGCTCGAGCAGCTGGGCGTGGACGGTGTGGTTGCGCGGATGCTTCAGCCAGCGCCGACCGCCAGGCTCTCCCGGGTGCGGCGCGTACCCGCTCGCGAAGGAGATCGCCTGGAAGCGCGTCGGCCGCCGTCCGGTCCAGGCAGTGGCGCCGCGCCGCGCGACGGAGGCGGGCGCTCCGGGAGACCGGTGATAGGTCGCGGGATCGGCGCGGAATCCCCTCTCGGCGACGAACTCCGCCATCGCAGACGCCTCCGCGCGGGCGCGCCGGACCGTCGAGGCATGCGGCACGCCGGTGAGCAGGTTCATGCCGAGCGAGAAGCTGCGGTCGAGCGCCGCCTCCGCCACCACCCGCAGCGACGGCTCCACCGCCGGAACCTCGGCGTAGGGCGAGCGGCCGCGCGCCGCCGCGAGCCCCTCCAGCACGAAGGAGCCGATGCCGAGTCCCGGCAGCGCCAGCAACCGCCACGGGCTCATGCGTGGGAGCGACCCCCGGGAACCTCGACTGTGTCCGTGTCCCGTCCCGAGCGCAGCACCGTTCCGGGCAGCGCGCCGGTGTGCTCGCCGCCGCGGACGATCTCGACGCCGTTCACCAGCACGTGGTCGATGCCCCGCGCGTCGGCGTACAGCCGCCCCGCTCCCGCGGGCAGGTCGTAGCGCGTGTAGGTGGGACCGCTCTCGACGGTGTCGGGATCGAAGACGGTGACGTCGGCGTGCCAGCCCGGCTCGAGCCGGCCCCGCTCGCGCAGGCCGTAGAGGCGCGCGGGCACGTCCGTGAGCTGGCGCACGGCCTCCTCGAGAGGGATCGCGCCGTGGCGGCGCACGCCGTTCCCCAGCACCTGGGTCGCCAGGGCGAAGGTGTCGATCATGTCCAGGTGGGCACCGGCGTCCGAGGCTCCGATCACCGCGCGATCGTCCTGCCAGACGCGTCCCCGCGCCTGCCAGTCGGCCGGGCCGTCGCCCGCCCCGGGCGGCATGAAGGAGGTCTTGAGCTCGTCGGCGAGGGCGAGATCGATCATCGCGTCGAAGGGCGTCTGCCCTCGGACGTCGGCGATCTCCCCGACCGTCTTGCCGGTCAGGCCGCGGTTCTCCTCGGCGAAGGTCTCGATCACGCGCATGTTCTCCCAGCGGGCCAGCCCGCGCAGCAGCCCCGCCGTCTCGGAGTTCGCGCCCTCGTCGAGCTGCTTGCGGTAGGCGGGATCGCGCAGTGCGCGCTTGCGCTCCTCGAGCGACATGCGGAACAGCTCGCTCCATCCCGGCAGCGCGTCGAACACGAAGCCCGAGGTGAGGTTGATGCGCACGGTCATCGCCTGGGGAACCGTCAGCGCGATCACCTCGGCGCCGCGCTCCCGCGCGTAGTCGGTGGCCGAGAGCTGCGCCTCGACGTAGTCGCCGTTGCCGGCGCTCGGCGCCAGGACGTTCCAGTTGAGCGGGCGGTTGGCGGCCAGCGAGAGATCCGCCATCAGCGCCTTCTGCTCCTCCGAGAACAGGGAGACCCCGGGCAGGAACTCGAGCGCGGTGCCCGGGTGGTCGCGCACCACCCGCGCCAGCGCGATCAGCTCCTCGCGGCTGGCGTGGCGGGAGGGGACCGGTTGGCCGTCGGCGTCGTTGTGGGTGGGCGAGACCGTCGACGAGAAGCCGAGCCCGCCCTCGCGCAGGGACGCGGCCAGCAGCCGGCACATCGCATCCAGCTCCTCCGGCGTGGCGTGGTGGCCCACCGCGCGCTCGCCCATTACCACCCGGCGCAGGGCCGAGTGGCCTACCATGAATCCCGCGTTCACCGCCAGGCGCGCATCGAGGAGCTCGAGATACTCGCCGAAGCTGCGCCAGCTCCAGGGGACGCCCTCGCGCAGGCTTTCGAGCGGCATGCCCTCCACCCGGGCCAGCATCCGCATTAGGTAGTCGCCCGCGGTGTCCGAGAGCGGCGCGATGCTGAAGCCGCAGTTGCCGCCGACCACGGAGGTGACGCCGTGATAGGGCGAGGGGGAGAGCGTGCCGTCCCAGAAGGCCTGGGCGTCGTAGTGGGTGTGCACGTCCACGAAGCCCGGCGCGACGATCTTGCCGGCGGCGTCGATCGCCATACGGGCGTCCTCGTCCAGCGCGCCCAGGGCGACGATGCGACCGTTCCGGATGCCGAGATCTCCGCGGCGCGGCGCGGCGCCGCTCCCGTCCACCAGGGTGCCGCCGCGAATCACCACATCGAGCATGGAGCCTCCCTCCGCGCGTACCGGAGCGCGAGTGCACGAAAGTATAGTGCGCTGTAGCGTTGCGTCGCGATGAACTATTTCGCTCACGCGTGCCTCGCCCTGCGCCGCCGCGACGACCCGCGCTTCGCGCTGGGGGCGATGCTGCCCGACTGGACGGCGTGGCTGGAGGCAGGGCTAACGAGCGTCTCGGATCCCTCGGTCGCCGCCGGCGTCCGCTTCCATCACCAGAGCGATTCCGCCTTCCACGGTGCACCTCGCTTCGCATCGCTGGTGCGCGAGGCGACGGCACGGCTGCGCGCGGCCGGTCTGGACCGCGGGCCCGCGCGCGGCGCCGCCCATGTCGGCGTGGAGCTGCTGCTCGACGGAGCGCTGCTCGCGGAGCCGGACGCGTGCGCCGGCTATCTCGCAGCGATCGAGGCGGCGCGCGCCGCCGCCGACACGCTGGCGTGGAGCCGTCCGGAGGGTGACCCTCGCTTCGCACAGCTGTGCACGCGCCTGGAGCAGCAGGGTCTGCCGCGCGCCTACGGCGATCCCGAGCAGGTGGCACTGCGGACGGCGCGCACCCTGGCACGCCGGCCGCGCCTGCGCGTCCCCCTGTCCTCGTTGCCGGCGCTCGCGCGCTGGACGCGGGAGACCCAGCCCGCGCTGCGGCGCGAGGCGCCGCACATCCTGACGGAGACCGAGAGGCGGCTCGTCCGCGCCGCCTAGTCGCACGACCGCGGCCGCGCCGGTCAGTCCTCGAACACCGGACGCCGCTTCTCGAGAAAGGCGCGGATGTTCTCCTGGGCGGCGGGGTGCTGGGACGCCGCTGCCATCACCTCGGTGGCGTAGTCGTAGGCCTTCGGCTGGTCCAGGTCGATCTGCGCGTAGTAGGCCTGCTTGCCGAGGCCCTTGGAGAAGGCGCTGCCGCGCGTGGCGCGCTCGAGCAGGTCCCAGGAGGCGGCTTCGAGCTGGTCGGGCGGGACGACGCGGTTCACCAGCCCCCACTCGGCCGCCGTCGCGGCGTCGACCGGATCGCCGGTGAGCAGCAGCTCGAGCGCCCGCTTGCGCCCGATCGCGCGGCTCACGGCCACCATCGGCGTGTGGCAGAACAGGCCCCCCTTCCCGCCCGGCGTGGCGAAACGCGCCTCCTCCGACGCGAGGGCGAGGTCGCAGGTGGCGACCAGCTGACAGCCCGCCGCGGTCGCGAACCCCGCCACGCTCGCGAGCACCGGCTGCGGAATGCGCTGGATCCGCTGCATCATCTCGGCACAGCGCACCAGCAGGGCGCGCATCCCGGCGAGGTCGCGCCCGGTCATGTCCGCGAAGTCGTGGCCGGCCGAGAACACCGGCCCCTCGGCGTCGAGCAGCACGCCGCGCGACTTCCCGGCGCCGATCTCGGCGAAGGCCGCGTCGAGCTCTCCGATCGTCTCGAGCGAGAGCGTGTTGCGCCGCTCCGGCCGACACAGCGTCAAGCGCACGAACGCGTCCCGGTGCTCGACGCGGACGTTGCGGGGTGCCTCCGGCACGGACTAGCGGGCGCGGCCCGTCGGAATGTCCGAGAAGGCCTTGTCCTTGTCGACCCGGATCTCCCCGGGCAGACCCAGTACCCGCTCGGCCACGATGTTGTGCAGGATCTCGTCGGTGCCGCCGGCCAGGCGCAGGCCCGGCGAGGCGAGCCAGCTCTGCTGGGCCGAGCCCCGACCCCAGGTGACGTCGGCGTCGAGGGTCGCACCGGCCATGCCCTGGAGCTCGATCGCGAAGGCCGCCATCTCCTGACGCAGCGGCGCGCCCACCATCTTGCCGATCGAGTTCTCCGGGCCCGGCGTGGTGCCCCGGGACAGCGACGTCAGCGCCCGGTACCCGGTGTACTCGAGACCCTTCAGCTTCCAGTAGAAGTCGGCGATGCGCGCGCGCACCGACGGATCCTCGATCGCCGGCCGTCCGTCCCACTCGGTCTGGCGCGCCAGGTCGAGCAGCTGCTGGATGCCGAAGCCCAGGCCCTGTCCGCTTCCGATCGACGCCCGCTCGTTCATCAGCGTCGTGATCGCCCCGCGCCAGCCGTCGTTGACCGCGCCGACCCGATTCTCGTCCGGAATGCGGACGTCGTTGAAGAACACTTCGTTGAAGTCCTTCGAGCCGTTGATCTGGGTGATCGGTCGGATCTCGATGCCGGGCGCCTTCATGTCCACGATGAAGTAGGTGATGCCCGCGTGCTTCGGCGCCGTGGGATCCGTACGCGTGACGACCATGCCGAAATCGGAGTAGTGGGCGCCGGTCGTCCAGATCTTCTGGCCGTTCACGATCCACTCGTCGCCGTCCTTCACCGCCGTCGTGCGCAGGCCGGCCAGATCGGATCCCGCAGCGGGCTCGCTGAACAGCTGACACCACACCTCGTCGGCGCGCAGCAGCGGCCGCAGGTAGCGCTTCTTCTGCGCGTCGGTGCCGTGGGCCATGATCGTGGGGCCGAGCATTCCCTGGCCGATCCCGAACATGTAGGGCGGTACGTCGTGCTTCGACTCCTCCTGGCCGAAGATCACGCTCTGGAGCGCCGAGCCGCCGCGGCCGCCGTACTCGACGGGCCAGGTGATGCAGGCCCAGTTCGCGTCGGCCTTCTTCGCCTGCCAGGCTTTCGCCTGGGGCAGCAGGTCGTCGCGCTCGAAGGCGCCGACGCGTTTCTTGCCCGGTGGGAGCCGCTCGGCGTTGGCGTCGAGCCAGGCGCGCGCCTCTTCGCGGTAGGCGGCTTCTTCGGGAGTGTCGTCGAAATCCATCGTCAGGCCTCCAGACGCGCGACCAGGCGATCTCGCCACTCTCCCGGCGAACCGAGGGCCAGCGAGAGACTCTTCGCGCGGCGGTAGAAGAGATGGCAGTCGTACTCCCAGGTGTAGCCGACGCCGCCGTACATCTGGATGATCTCCTTGCCCGCGAGGTCGAAGGCTTCGCTCGCGGAGATCCGCGCGCCGCAGGCCGCCGTCGACAACTCGGCGTTATCGGTCGAGAGCGCCCAGGCCCCGTAGTAGGCGTTCGAGGTCGCGAGCTGGATGGCGGCGTAGAGATCGGCGAGGCGGTGCTTGATCGCCTGGAAGGAGGCGACGGGACGCCCGAAGGCGTAGCGGCCGAGCGTGAACTCGCGCGTGAGCTCGAGGGCGCGCTCGGCGCCGCCGACCTGCTCGAAAGCGGCGAGCACCGCGGCCCGGTCGAGCAGGTGGCGCACCGCCGCCAGCCCCTCTCCCTTCGCGAGCGGCTCGGCGGGGGCTCCGTCGAAGACGAGGCGGCCGAGCGGGCGGGAGGGATCGACCGAGCCGACCGCCGTGGCGGTGACACCCGGCCCGTCGAGCTCGACGAGGGCGAGCACCGGCCCTACGTCGCCCTGGGCCACCACCACCGCGAGCCCGGCCGCGGTAGCATCGGCGACCGGGAATTTCGTGCCGCTGAGCACGCCGCCCGACAGCCGCGTGGTCGGCTTGTCGAGCGCGCCGCGGCCCGGGCCCTCGGCGAGGGCGAAGGTGCCGATCCGCTCTCCGGCGGCGAGGCGCGGCAGATGGGTCTTCTGCTGGGCATCGCTCCCGAACACGAGCAGCGCCTCGGTGGCCAGGTAGACGCTCGAGGAGAACGGAATCGGCGCTAACGCGCGTCCCAGCTCCTGCGCGATCAAGGCGAGCTCCAGACGGCCGAAGCCGGCGCCGCCGAGCTCCTCGGGAACGGCCGCTCCCAGCCAGCCCATCTCGGCGACGCCCTTCCACAGCGCTTCGCTGTAGGCGCCTCCGCTCTCGAGCACTCCGCGGCAGACGTCGAGTCCGCAGTGCTCCTGCAGGTAGTCGCGGGCGGTCTGCTGGAGGAGCTTCTGCTCCTCCGTGAAATCGAAGTTCATGGAGCGTCTCCGGTCAGGCTGCGTGCCACTATACCGTCCCGGCGGATCCGCCGCGCTCGCGCGGCGGCCTCCCCCGCCAGGAGATCCGAGACCCCATGCCCCTGCTCAACCTCCGCTACGACCTGCGCTGCGCGCCCTTCGACGACACCACCTCCGCCGAGCTCGTCGCGACGGCCCTCGACCAGTGCGCCTGGGCCGACCGGCTCGGCTTCACCTCGGTGACCCTCTCGGAGCACCACGGCTCGCCGGACGGCTACTGCCCTTCGCCCCTGGTGTTCGGCGCCGCCGTCGCCGCGCGCACGGAGCGACTGCGCCTGGTGATCGCCGCGCTGATCGCGCCGCTGCACGACCCGATCCGACTCGCCGAGGACATCGCGATGCTCGACGTGATCAGCGCCGGGCGCGTGATCCCGGTGGTCTCGGGCGGCTACGTGGAGTCCGAGTTCCGCGCCTTCGGCAAGCGCCTGTCCGACCGCCGGCGGGTGATGGAGTCGATCGTCCCGTTCCTCGAGCACGCCTGGTCGGGCGAGCCCTTCGAGCACGGGGGCGAGATCGTCCGCGTGCTGCCCCGGCCGGTGCAGCGCCCTCGTCCGCCGATCTTCATGGGCGGCGGATCCGAGGCCGCGGCCCGGCGCGCGGCGCGCTTCGCCGATCACTTCATCCCCACGGTGCCCGAGTTCTTCGAGATCTACCGCGAGGAGCGCCGCGCGCTGGGCAAGCCGGACCCGGGCCCGCCCTCGCGCTCCGTCGGCAACTTCCTCTACGTCGCAGAGGACCCGGACGCGGCCTGGGAGCGGATCGCTCCCTACGCGATGCACGAGATGAACGCCTACGGCAGGTGGATGAGCGAGGCCGGCACCATCGGTCCGTACCAGCCCGTCTCCGATCCCGACGCGCTGCGCGCGAGCGGCCAGTACCCGATCTTCACCCCCGACGAGCTGATCGGGCTCGCGAGGGGAATGGCTCCGATGGACGTCCTGCTCTTCCATCCCCTCATGGGAGGCATGGAGCCGGAGCTCTCCTGGGCGTCGCTGCGCCTGTTCGAGCAGAAGGTGCTGCCGGCGATCCGCGCCGCGTGAGGCACGCCGTCGCAGCGAGTCCCAGCCGGTCCCGTTTCCGGGACGATCCGCACCGTCGGGTCGCAATGTCGCTCCACCGACGGTGACGAAATCGCGAAAAGCACTCTCGCCGGCGGTTTTGCGCTTGACGATTCCACTCTCGAAGTGGGATGATCCCCTCGGTTTCTACCTGGGAGGGGAACCTTATGTCGCTGAAGTGTGCGACCCATTCGCTCTGTCTTGCTGCTGTCCTGTCTCTCTCGGTGGGCATCTTAAGCTCACCCGCCTCCGCCACCCCGACTCTGGATCAGTTCGAGTCCCCCGGCTTCGGGGCCACGGGGTTCAGCTCGACTCTCGAGCGGGCGCAGGTGTTCACGTCCGGACTGAATGGCCTGCTCTCGCAGGTCGTCGTCGTCATCCAGAAGCCGAGCGGATCGACCGACGACCTGACCTTCGGGATCCACAACACCACGGGCGGCGTGCCCTACGAGTCCGCCTTCTACACGGGTACCGTGTCGAGCGCGGCGGTTCCGACCACCTTCGGGGCGGTCGCAATCGACCTCTCGAGTGCCGGGATCTACGCCCATCCGGGCGTGCAGCTGGCGATCTCGCTGTCGAACACGTCGGCATCCGGGAGCTCCGGCTGGTTCTGGCGCTCCTCGGCGGGAACCCCGCCCTATCCGGACGGCGGGTTCTTCCTGCGAGGCGCTCCGGGCTACACCACCTGGGGAGAGCCCGACCCGAACCTGGACGGGACGTTCTACACCTACGTCGATACGGCCCTCACTCCCGAGCCCACGACGGCGCTGCTGCTCGCCTCGGGTCTCGTCGGACTGGCCGCGCGGCGTCGTGTGACCCGAGCCTGATCCAGAGCCGAAGAGCGCGTCGGCAGCCCCGGGCTCCGACGCACCGACCGACCGCTAGCGCGCCTTCGCGATCACCCGATCCGCGAAGGCGCGCAGCGCGTCGATCTTCTGCTCGAGGCTCTGCGTGTCCGTCTCGTAGGCGTTGCGGAAGCCGACGATCGCGTCGGTCACGCCCTTGTCCTCCAGGCGTCTCACGCCGTCCACCGTATAGGCGTCCATCGAGATCACGTGGATCTGGAAGGGATCGTTCGCGCGCCCCTCCTCCTTGCGGTACTGCGCGAGCTTCGCGAGCAGCGCGTCGAGATCGTCCTTCCCGCCGCCGTGCATCCAGCCGTCGCACAGCCGCGCGGCGCGGCGCAGCGCTCCGTCCGCGTGACCGCCCAGCAGGATCGGCATCTCGTCGGGCACGGGACACAGCTTGATCGCCGGGATGTCGTAGAACTCCCCGTGGTACTCGAAGTACTCCCCGGTGGTGAGACCACGCAGGATCTCGATCATCTCGTCGAGCCGCTTGCCGCGGCGCGTCCACTCGGTGCCTGTCACCGTGTAGTCCTCGGGCCAGGGCGAGAGCCCCACGCCGAGGGTGACGCGGTTGCGCGTCAGGTAGGCCACCGAAGTGGCCTGCTTCGCCGCGAGCACCGGACTGCGGATCGGCAGCTTGATCACGAAGGTCGAGAAGCGCAGATGGGTGGTCGCGGCGCCGAGCGCCGCCATCAGCGCGAAGGGGTCGATGAAGGGCTTCCCTTCCAGGAACTCCCGATTGCCGTCCTGGTTGTAGGGATACTGCGTATCCGACTCCTTCGGGAAGCAGATGCTGTCGGGGATGGTGAAGGAGGTGTACCCCGCGTCCTCGGCCGCCTGGGCCAGGGGGATCAGCTGGTGGGGGTCGCACATCGACTCGGCGTAGGAGAAGCGCATGGAGGAACTCCCGTTTTCCCGGAGCGTGGTGCGCAGAACCTAGGAGGGAACCCCGACTTCGTCGAGCTTGCGGGCGAGCGTTTGTGAGGCGAGGTTGATCACGTCCATGTCGTGGTCGGCGGGCAGCAACTCGTAGTGCTTCAGCTGCCGGCCCAGCCGCGCCATGATCGCCGCGAACTTGAACAGCGCGAGCACCTCGTAGTAGTCGACGTGGTCGAGCGAGCGTCCGGTGCGGCGCGACCAGTGAGCGAGCGTCTCCTCGCGCCCGGGCATGCCCGGGAGGCGGGAGAGCCCCACGCCTTCGCTGAAGCAGCGGTCGAGGGCCACCCACCAGGCGCAGTCCTGGAGCGGATTGCCCAGACGCACCATCTCCCAGTCGAGGACGCCGATGCACTCGACTCCGGCGTAGATCTGGTTCGCGAGCCGCGAGTCGCCCCAGCACAGGGCGACCGGCTCGCCGGTCGGCGCCTCGTCGCGCAGCCAGCCGAAGGCGCGCTCGAGCAACGGATAGCGTCCGCGGTCGCCGAGGCCCCAGGAGAGGTAGTCGTCGTAGTAGTGAAGGTGCTGGAGCAGCGCGTCGCCGCCGCGCTCCGGCTCGTCGAGGAAGCCGAGATCCAGCGCGATCGGGTCGAGCTCGTGCACCCGGCACATCGCCTCGACGCCGCTCCACCACACCTGCTCGCGCTCCGCGGGCGAGAGCTGCTCGGCGATGCGCCCCGCCGCGTGCATCGGCGGGTTGTCCGAGGGCACCCAGCCGTCGAGGAACTCCATCAGGTAGAAGGGGGAGCCGAGGACCCGACCCTCCCAGTCGCAGCCGCGCATCGCCGGAACGGGTACCCCGGTCTTCGCCAGCGCGGACATCACCCGATACTGGATGGTCAGGTCGTAGCTCGGAAACACGTTGAAGCCGCGCGGCTCGATGCGCGCCACCAGCGGCTCGCGTCGCCGGGCACCGCCCTCGCGCCAGGACACCGAGAACATGAGCGTCTCGCTCGAGAAGCCGGTGTTGGAGGGCGCGCGCAGGTCCTCGACCGCCAGCGCCTCGGCCTCGGGCCGCGTGCGCGCGAGAAACGCCTCGAGCCGCGGCCGGATGGCGTCGAGATCGCGCTTCCCGGGGATCGCCACGCGCGCAGTATACTGACGGGCCCGCTACGGAGGGCGACGTGAAGCGGACCCCCGTCGTCCGACTGTTCTGGAAGCTGCACCCCTGGATCTACCGCGCGAGCGGCGGCCGGGTGCTGGGACGTCTGGTCGGCATGGACGTGCTGCTGCTCACGACCACCGGCGCGAGGACCGGCCGCCCGCGCACCACCGCCCTGACCTGCTTCGAGGACGCCGGCCGCTACGTGGTGATCGGCTCCTTCCTCGGCGAGCCGCACCACCCCGGCTGGGTACACAACCTGCGCGCCAGCCCGCACGCCCGCGTGCAGCGCGGGAGCCGCCGCCTGCCGGTGACCGCTCACGAGGCCCACGGTGAGGAGCGCGCGCGCCTGTGGAAGCGCGCCGTCGCGATCCAGCCCGAGTACTCGTCCTACGAGACACGCACCGAGCGCGAGATCCCCGTGGTGGTGCTGGACCCGGGCTAGCAGGCCGACTCAAGAGTCGGGTCTAGCTGTGCGATCCCTCGTCCGCGCTCCCGGCCTGGAGCACCTCGCGCTCGTAGTCGGCGATCGAGTCGAAGACGCGGAGCGGATCGCCCAGGGCCGCGTCGAGATCGGGAAGAGGCACCGCCTCGGTGCGCTCGAACAGCCGCGTCAGCAGGACGCGCACGCCGCTCGCGCTCTCGGGAACGCCGCCGACCACGGCCCCCGCGTCGAAGTCCCCCGATCGCAGGCGCACCACGCGCAGAATCCCGCCGCCCTCGGCGCGCCAGTTGAGCGCCAGGTCGATCAGGACGTCCTCCGCACCCCGATCACCGATCTCCGCCACCGCGATCGCCTCGATCTTCGCGAGCTCCACGCGCCCGCGGCGGTCCTCTCCGACACGCAGCTCGAGCGCGTCGGAGCCCAGAGCGGTCGGGATCGCCGCCATCGCCTTCACGCTCTGGAAGCGCAGGGCCGGCGCGTGGAGCTCCAGGGCGGGCTCGATCACGAGCGCGGAGAAGACGTCGTCGAGCTCGTCCGCCACCGCCGGCGCGGTTGCGGTCGCGGCGGCAGGCGGCGGCGACGAGGGAGTGAGAGCAGGCTCCGCGATCGCGCCCCCGGTCGGCGCCCGCTCGTCCGGGTCCGGCTCGACGGCTCCGTCCCGCTCGAGCTCGGACACGAGCTGGCGCAGCGCGTCCCGACGGGACTCGTGCAGGTCCGGAGCGGCGAGGGCGATGCGCGCCGCGCGCAGCGCCGTCGGCGGGTCCAGCACCCGCGCGTACTCCGCCACCCGCACGGCCAGGCCCGGCGTGAGGCCGCTCGCGCCCGGGTCGAGCGCGTGGCGCAGGGCCAGGACCGGCCACTGCACGTCGTCCCCTTCGAGCAGCACCGGAACCAGGCGCACCAGACTGCCCGCGTCCGCGCGGACATCGGGAAGCGCCGTCACCACCTCCACCCACAGCCGGGCGGCCTCCGCGCCCTCGCTCGCGGCGAGGCTCCGGATCACCGGCAGCACGGAGTCGACCACCTCGACCTGCCGGCCGGAGGCGAGCGCCGTGTCCCAGTAGGCGGCGACGACCCGGGGATCACCGGGCCGCTCGCGCAGCTCGGCCTCGAGCAGCCGGTAGGCCATCGGGAGGTTCCCGCGCTGCCGGGCCTCCGCCGCGCGCTTCACCACCCGGCGCGTCTCCAGGGCCGCGCCGAGCTTCTCGGCGGCCGGGGTCTCCCGGATCCGCTCGGCCGCGGAGCCGAGGGCGCCCGCGACGCGGTTCGTGGTGCGGCGCAGCCGGTCGGCGCTCCCGACTCCCGCCGCCCTGAGCTTGTCTCGCGCGCGCGCGAAGGCGCTCCCCGCCCGGGATCGTTTGCCGTCTTCGTCCACGCTTCCAGCGCCTCTGTAACGGGAGATGCGGCGAGGGCGCGCCGGGCCGGCTCACCCCCGATCGCAGCTCCATCGACCGAACGCCGGGTTTGGCTGAGACGCAATGGGCGCACGCCGCGCGCCCGGTCGCCGCCCGGGTTCAGCCGACGCGCATCTCCCCGTCCAGGACCGTGACGGCCTGACCGAAGATGCGCAGCCGGTAGGCTGGGCCCGGGATCGTGGGCTCCAGGACGAAGGTCGTCTCGGAGAGATTCGTCCACGCCGCGATCCGCTGCATCTGCTCCGGCGAGAGATCGTCGGCGCCGATCACCACGGCGACGGGATTGCCGCGAAAGGGCTGCGCCGAGAAGACGTCGACCTGCTTGAAGCGGAGCGAGGGCATACGCGGCTCCCGATCGGGTCGCGGGCGCGTGGAGCGCCGACGCTAGCGCACCTCAGCTGCGGTCGAAGCGGCGGCGCGTCTCCTCGGGGTCGACGTCGTGCTTCGGGCCCGAGCCCTCGAAGGGCGTGGCGAAGGCCTGGGCGAGCTGCTTCATGATGTGCCCGATCGTCACGAAGGGCGCGTCCTCGGGAGCGGGCGCCGCGCCGCCAGCGGACTTCAGCGAGAGATCGACGTGCTGCGCACGCTTGCGCAGGGCGCCGACGGTGCACTCGGATTTCGGGATCACCGCGAAAGGGTCGTAACGGAAGTGCCGCATCGCGTTCTCGTGGGTGATCTTGCGCACGTCCGCGTCGGGCACACCCTCGAGCGACCTCGCGAGCTCCTCGGGCGCGCGGGGCCAGGTGGTGTCCGAGTGGGGGTAGTCGCTCTCCCAGGTGATGGTGTCCACGCCGATCAGGTCGCGATTGCGCACGCCGGCGGCGTCGTCGATGAAGCAGGTGATGATGTGCTCGCGAAAGACGTCGCTGGGCAGCTTCCCGCCGAAGTCCTGGTGGGTCCAGTGGCGGTGGTGGCGGTACACGTAGTCGGCGCGCTCGAGGAAGTACGGGACCCAGCCGATGCCGCCCTCGGAGAGGGCGATCCGGAGCCCCGGGTACTGGCGCAGGAACTTCGAGAACACGAGCTCTGCGGCGCAGCCGAACAGGCTGATCGGCGACGACGTGATCATGATCTCCACCGGCGCCGCGGTGTCCTGGAGCTTCATGCCGGTGCCCGACCCGATGTGGATCGCGAGCACCGTCCCCTCGTCGCTGGCCGCCTGCCACACCGGCTGCCAGGTGTCGCTGTGCAGGCTCGGGTAGCCGAGGCCGGTGGGGTTGTCGGCGAAGGCCATCGCGTGGCAACCCTTCCTCGCAACGCGGCGGATCTCCTCCGCCATCCACTCCGGGTTCCAGAGCATCGGCAGCGCGAGCGGGATGAAGCGCCCGGGATGGCTCCCGCACCAGGTGTCGATATGCCAGTCGTTGTAGGCCTGCACCATCGCCCGAGCCAGCTCCTTGTCGGGCTGACGCCCGAAGAGCTCGCCGCAGAAGCCGCACATCGACGCGAAGCACATCGAGCCGAGGATGCCCGCGGCGTTCATGTCGTCGATGCGGCGGTCGACGTCGTAGTTGCCCTCGCGCAGCTGGGCGAGGGAGGTCGGCTCCATCCCGTACTCCTCGGGCGGGCGACCGGCGACCGCGTTCAGGCCGATGTTGGGAACCTGCTGTCCCTCGAACACCCACACGTCGGTGTCGTCGGGCTTGTGCACGAGGCGCGGAGCGCGGCTCTGCCAGCGCGCGGGCAGGCGATCCCTCCACATGTCCGGGGGCTCCACGACGTGGTCGTCGACACTCACGAGGATCAGGTCGTCGGTCTGCACGCGAGGAGCCTCCGGGCGGTCGGGCACGGGCCGGGCGCGATTGTACGCAAAATCTGACGGAGCGTCAGATTTCTCTGCCGTCGTCGCGCCACTCGACTCCCGAGAGCGAGGCGAGCGCCAGCACCAGCGCCTGGGTTCCGGAACGCGCGTGCCCCAGCCCGGCCAGGCGCCGGTACAGGTCGCGGGCCAGGTCCAGGCCCGGCAGCGAAAGACCCATTCGCTCGGCCTCTTGCAGCGCAATCCCCATGTCCTTGATGAAGTGCTCGACGTAGAAGCCGGGGGCGAAGTCGCCGGCCAGCATCCGGGGCCCGAGGTGGACGAGCGACCAGCTCCCCGCGGCGCCGCCCGCGACCGAGGCGAGGACGCGCTCCGGCTCCAGGCCGGCGCGCTGGGCGTAGAGCAGGCCCTCGCACACGCCGATCATATTCGACGCGATCAGGGTCTGGTTCACCGCCTTCGTGTGCTGACCGGCGCCCGGCCCGCCCTGGTGGACGATCGTCCGGCCGAGGATCTCGAGCGCCGGGCGCACCGCCGCGAACGCCTCGGCGTCGCCCCCTACCATGATCGACAGACGCGCTTCGCGCGCGCCGACGTCGCCGCCGGAGACCGGTGCGTCGAGGGCCCAGGCGTCGCGGGCGCGCGCGGCCGCCGCGATCTCGACCGCCAGCGCCGGCTCGCTGGTGGTCGCGTCGACCAGGATCCCGCCCGCGCCGAGCCCGTCGAGCACGCCCTCCGTGCCGAGCACGACCTCGCGCACGTCGCTCGGGAAGCCGAGCATCGTGAACACGACGTCGCTCGCCTCGGCCACAGCGCGCGGCGTGTCGACCCAGCGCGCGCCGTCGGCCCGCCGCGCCGCGGCGCGTTCGGGCGTGCGCGTGTACACAGTGAGCGCGTAGCCGGCGCGCTGGAGATGCGCGCACATCGGCTCGCCCATCACCCCCAGACCGACCCAGCCGATCCGCGTGCCGCCGGGCGCGACCGCGCGAGGCGCGCTGCCTTCGCGGGGCCGCATCGCCGCTAGGGCTCGCTCGGCCGGTTGGTCCAGCGCCCCGTGCGCGGCGAGCGGAACCAGCCCCCCGCCGCCAGCGAGCCGCCGTCGGTCGGGATCACGTGGCCGGTGACGAAGCGCGCGTCCTCCGAGGCCAGGAAGGCCACCACGTCGGCCTGGTCGGCGCCGGAGCCAGGCCGACCCAGAGGCGACCACACGCTCCACTTCGCGCGCTCGGACTCGGGGATCCAACGCTCGTAGTCCACCTGGAGCGACTGGGTGAGATCGGGCGCGATCCCGTTGACCCGGATGCCCTCGGGCGCCAGCTCCAGGGCCAGGCAGCGGGTGAAGTGCACCACCGCCGCCTTGTACGCGCCGTAGACCGGGTCGACCGGATAGCCGCGCAGGCCCTCCACCGACGCCACGTTCACGATCGAGCCCGAGCGGCGCTCGCGCAGCGCCGGCAGCACCGCGTGCGTCACCCCGAACACGTGCTCGAGATTGATGCGCGAGAGCGCCGCCCAGTGCGCGGGATCCGACTCGGCGAAGGCACGCGCGCGCAGATAGTGTCCGACGTTGTTCACCAGCACGTCGATCCGGCCGTGCACGGCGCGCACGTCCGCCACCCAGGCCTGGACGGCGTCGGCGTCGCACAC
Organism: uncultured Spirochaetales bacterium; assembly: GCA_964653555.1. Lineage (GTDB taxonomy): Bacteria > Myxococcota_A > UBA9160 > UBA9160 > SMWR01 > JAHEJV01. Next base: position 18,657 of record CAZZFT010000004.1, read on the forward strand.
GTCCAGGCACGTCGCGCGGGCGCGCCCTCCCCCGCCGCAGATCGCGGCGGCCGTCTCGGCGCCCCGCGCGGCGTCGATCTCGGCAATCTCCACCCGGGCGCCGTCGCGGGCGAGGCGCTCGCCGATCGCGCGACCGATCCCCCCGCCGCCGCCCGTCACGAGCGCCACGCGACCCGTCAGCCTCTGTGTCACGATCTGCCTCCGCGTCGCGTCCCCTCTCGGCGCGCCCGGCTCTCCGGGGCGCAGTGTACGCGTGCGCGGGTCCCGATCGCACGACCTCGAGCATCCAGCAGGAGCCGGCTCCCGCCTCGAACGGCCCGATCACTCGGATGGCGACGACCGATTCGGCGTATCGGTCCCCTCCGAGGTCCGTTCCCAGGATGCGGGCAAGGTCTGGTCGATGTAACCGAGAAAGAACGCGATCAGGCGCAGGGCGGAGCCCTCGTTCGCGGTCTCGGGCAGTCGAGCGCGATCCGGCTCCCCTCCGGGCCCCTCGGTGCCGATCGTGATCTTCGTGGCGAGTCTGGACGCGTCCGGGTCGACCTCGCTACGCGGAGTGTAGAACCGCACCGACTGCGAGCGACCCAAGGCGAGAGCGACCGCCGACAGATCCTCGCGAATCGCCGTATCCGAGCAAGCGCACCACACCTCCGGACCCACGCTCAGATCCCGGAGCTCCACGATCGCCCGGACCTCCGCACTCGGCGACGTCGCCAGCCGCTGGAGGTACCGCCCCATCCGCCGGCGGAGGGCGTCGTCCCCAGAGCCGACAAATAAGAATGTATGTCTGCGCTCTTCCGTCGCGAGGGCGCGATAGAGCAGCGGCAGAGACGCTGCACTGGCCCAGTTGTCGACAGGTCCGGCGGAGCCCGAGACCAGGTGGATGTGGGCGATCAGCACGATGCTGTCACCCGACTCTCCCGGGAGCGTGCAGACGACATCCGGCTCGCCGCCGACCTGGGTCCGATTCGAGAAGCGGAGACGGTCTCCTGCGCAACCCGCTTCCCAGAACAGATCGAAGAGATCCTCCAGCTGATCCCGGACTGGGCCGCGCGACTCCTCCTGCGCCGGCACTTGGATCGAGTCCGTCGCTCCCACGCGGACGCGCACGGTTCCCTCGATGGTATCTCGGGGCTTCGGCGACACCGCACACGCCGCCACCGCGATCGATCCCGCGAGCAGCCCAAACGCCAACGCGTACCCCCGACCTCGCGGCGGCGGGCGGAGGGACGCGTTCGCATCCCGGGCCTCCGAACCTTCACGAATCCTGCGCATGGATGGCGCCATTGTGGCACGGGTCTTCGGAGGGCGGCAGATCCCGAGGTTCGGTGGCAGGCGACGTCGCTGGGGCGACGCGTGGCCTCCCGCCTTCCGAACCCGCCAGCGCGCGGCCGGGAGACGCATGCGACCGCGTTGGATCTCCGTCGCCCGGCCGGCGTACACTGCGTCACGCGACTGCGCCGCGCGAGGAGAGCCATGCCGATCGACCGACCCCTGGAGGATCTGCGCGTCCTGGACTTCGCCGACGAGAAGGGCGAGCTGTGCGGACGCATGTTCGCAGACCTCGGCGCCGAGGTGATCCGCGCCGAGCCGCCCGAGGGCGCCCGCTCCCGGCACCTGCCGCCCTTCCATGCCGGGGAGAGCCTCTACTACGCCTTCCGCAACGCCGGCAAGAAAGGCGTCGTGATCGACCTGACCACGCCCGAGGGCATGGCCGACCTCCACGAGCAGCTGCGCTGCTCGGACGTGTGGATCGAGTCCTTCGCGCCGGGTCGTCTCGAGTCGCTGGGCATCGACTTCGACGACCTGCTCGAGCGCTATCCGAAGCTCGTGATCGTGCGCATCAGCGACTTCGGCCAGACCGGCCCCTACCGCGACTGGGTGGCGACGGATACCGTCGTCGAGGCGATCGGCGGAATGGTGTGGAAGGCGGGCCTGCCGACCAAGCCGCCGCTGATCCCGCCGGCGGCGATCGCCTACGACGTGGCGGGCATCGTCGCCTGCTTCGCGACCCTGCTCGCGCTGCGCCAGCGCCAGTGCACCGGCTACGGCCAGATCATCGACCTCTCCGCCCTGGAGGCGGTCGCCCAGACCACCGACTGGTCGATGTCGAATGCGTCGATCCAGGTGGCGAGGGGCGCGCGGCCCACCGAGGTGCGGATGGGCTCGGGCCCCCTGTACACGATCTACGCCTGCAAGGGCGGCTACGTGCGACTGGTGGTCCTGTCGCCGCGCCAGTGGCACGCGATGTGGGAGTGGCTGGGAAAGCCCGAGGCCTTCGCCGATCCCTTCTTCGAGAGCTTCGTCGCGCGGCTCCAGAACGCTGACGTGCTGATGCCGCTCTACACCGAGCACTTCGCCTCGATGACGATGGAGGAGGTGTCGGCCGAGGCCCAGCGCCGCGGCATCGTGTGCACGCCGGTCCTGCGGCCGGAGGAGGTGCTGGCCAACGAGCATCTCGCCTCGCGCGGCACCTTCCGCGAGATGGAGATCGCGCCGGGGGTGAGCGGCCCGATGGCGTCGGGCTTCCACGAGATCGACGGCATCCGCCAGGGCCCGAGCCACCGCGCGCCGACGCTGGGCGAGCACAGCGACGAGGTGCTCACCGACCCGGGCATGCCCAAGCCCGAGCCGAGCGACTACCGGCCGGGACCGACGCTGCCCCTCACCGGACTGCGCGTTCTCGACTTCGGCATCGGCGGAGTGGGCGTCGAGGCGGGCCGGCTCTTCGCGGAATACGGCGCCGACGTGATCAAGATCGAGTCGCGAACCTACCCCGACTTCATCCGCGTGGTGCTGGGCAGCGAGATGTCGCCCTCCTTCGCCTCGTCCTCACGCTCGAAGCGCGGGCTCGGCGTGAACGTGAAGAAGCCCGAGGGTCTCGCGATCCTGAAGAAGCTGATCGGTCAGGCCGACGTGATCATCGAGAACAGCAAGACCGGCGCGATGGAGGGGATGGGTCTCGCCTGGGACGTGGTGAAGCAGATCAACCCCTACTGCGCGATGGTGAGCAGTCAGCTGCTCGGCTCGCGCGGCGTCTGGAAGGACTGGATCGGCTACGGCCCGAGCACGCAGCCGATCGGCGGCCTGGTGCACCTGTGGAACTACGACGACCAGGACTTCCCGGCGGGCTCGGCCTCGATCTTCCCGGACCACCTCGCCGGCCGTCTGGCCGCGATCAACGCCCTCGCGATCCTCCACGCGCGGGAGGCCACCCGCGTCGCGGGCCACGGGGAGGTGGCCCAGGTCGAGGCGGTCACGGGCATCCTCGGGGACCTGCTGTGGAAGGCGGGGCTCGAGCCGGGCTCGGTGGCGCCGCGCGGCAACCGCAGCGAGCGCGGGGCACCCTGGGGCGCCTACCCGTGCGCGGGCGAGCAGCAGTGGTGCGTGATCACGATCCGCGACGACGAAGACTGGCAGCATCTGGTGGAGGCCCTGGGACGACCGGCCTGGGCGACCGACCCGGCGCTCGCGACGGCGGCCGGTCGCGCGGACGCTCACCTCGCGATCGACGAGCACCTGTCGGCCTGGACGCACGAGCACACCAAGCAGGAGGCGGCGGAGACGCTCCAGCGCCACGGCGTTCCCTGCGGTCCGGTGCTCACGGGCGCGGACCAGCTCGAGGATCCGCACTTCCTGGCGCGCGACTATCCGCGCTGGCTCGACCAGCAGGACGCGGGCCGCATGGCCTTCGAGGGTCCCGCCTTCCGGGCCACCGGCATGAGCGAGCTCCAGCTGTTCCAGGCGCCGCGCCTGGGCGAGCACACGCGCGACATCTGCCAGCAGCTGCTCGGCATCGAGCCCGAGCGGGTCGATGCGCTGATCGCCGAGGGCGTGATCGAGGTGCCGCGCGAGGTCGACGAGTAGCGCCACCCCCGCGTGTCAGCGGGGCGATCGGAGGTCCGCGACGACGTCGGCCCACAGCGCCGGATCGGGGGCGCGGTTGTGGGTGAGGCTGACGGCATCGGCGACGCTCGCGAGGCGCTCGCGCAGCCGGGCAGCGATCGACGCGCGCGGACCGACCACGGCGATCGCCTCCAGGATCTCGTCGTCGATCAGGGCGGTCATGTCGTCCCATCGCCCCTGCTTCGAGAGCCGGTTCAGCTCGAGCTGCAGATCGCCCCACCCGTGACAGTCCAGGGTGGAGCGATAGGCGGGCGTCGAGCCATAGAAGGCGAGCTGCTTGCGCGCGGCCTGCACGACCCGCGTGAAGTCCTCTTCCCGGTCGGCCGTCACCACCAGCGTCGCGCACATCACCTCGATCCGATCGCGGCTGCGGCCCGACGCCGCGAGCCCGCTCTCCAGCGCCGGCAGCATGCACTCGCGCAGCGACCGCGCGCTGTGGAAGGGATGGGCGATGAAGCCGTCGGCCACCTCGCCCGCCAGTGCGACCATGCGAGGTCCGAAGCCCGCCAGGAACAGGGGCGGGGGGCCGAAGGGGTTCGGCCCGGGATCGAAGGCCGGGATCATCAGCGTGTGGCGGTAGTACTCGCCGCGGAAGTCCAGCGGCGCGCCGTTCTCCCAGGTGTCGAAGATCGCGCGGATCGCCGCGACGATCTCGCGCATGCGCGCGACCGGACGTCCCCAGGGCATGCTGAAGCGGTGCTCCACGTGGGGCCGCACCTGGGACCCGAGGCCCAGCACGAAGCGCCCCCCCGAGAGCACCTGTAGCCCGCCCGCGAGGTTCGCCAGGTTCATCGGGCTGCGCGCGAAGGCGATCGCGATCGCCGTGCCGAGCCGGATCCGCCTCGTGTGCTCGGCGGCGGTGGCCAGCGGCAGGAAGGGATCGTGCTTCGCCTCGAAGCTGAAGGCGCCGTCGTAGCCGATCTCCTCGAGGCGCGGGAACAGGCTGCGCGCGTCGCGCGGGTCCTCGAGCGGAACCGTCGTGTAGACCTTCACGGCGGGCGTCCGCCCCTCACACGGCCGTGTCGGCGGCGCCGCCGTCGATCCGCAGGTTGGCGCCGTGGATGTAGCCCGCCCGATCGCCGGCCAGGAAGGCGACCAGGGCGCCCACCTCTTCGACGCGCCCCGCGCGTCCCGTCGGATTGGGCATCCACTCCGCCACGGCACGGCGCTCCGCCTGCTCCTCGTCGTCTCCCCAGCCGCGTCGCGCGGCCAGACGGCGGAAGCCCGCACGCACCTCGTCGGTGGCCAGGATCCCGGGGCTCACCGTGTTCACCGTGACGCCGCAACCGGCGAGCTCCTTGGCCAGGCTCACGGCGAGATTCGGCAGCGCCGCCTTCGCGGCGTAGTAGTGGGGCGTACGGCTCCCGGGACGCAGCGCGCCGACGGTGCCGACGAAGATCACGCGTCCGAAACCGCGCTCACGCATCCCGGGGACGAGCGCGCGCACCAGCCGCACACCCGACAGCACGTTGCGCTCGTAGCTTTGCAGCCAGTCCGCCGTCGTCCCCTCGAACCAGCCAGGCCCCTCGGCCACGCCGTAGTTGTTCACGAGCACGTCCACGCGGCCGCCGTCGGCGAGCAGCGTGCGGGCCACGAGATCGGCGCCTGCGTCGCTGCACACGTCGCCGGCCACCGGGCGGACGTCGCCGCCGGCGGCGCGCAGCGCCGTCGCCTCGCGCTCCGCGTCGGAGGCCTCGAAGCCGTGCAGCCACACGCGCGCGCCCTCGCCGGCCAGCGCGGCGGCGATCGCGCGTCCGGTCCCCCGATGCGCCCCGGTCACGAGCGCCACCCTGCCGCGGAGTCCCAGGTCCACGACTCAGTCGAACAGGCGGACGCCGAGCGGAAACATCGCGAGCCAGGCGCCTGCGAGCGCACCGCCCAGCGCGCGCTTCCAGGTCGCCATCTCCTCGGGCCCCAGCTCGAAGACCACGGCGCAGGTGGCCCCGGCGACGGTGCCGCCGAGGAACACGACCACCGTGACCGGATGCTGACGGCACCAACGCCAGGACCCCGCGAGATCGATCCGCATCGCCTCCTCCTCGAGCGCTCCCACGGATGATGACAGCCGCCTTCCGCTTCCGCGACGTGTTGCGTAGCATCCGCCGGGTCCGTCCCGCCGCCCGACGAGGAGATCCCATGAAGTTCGCCCTGTTCTACGAGATCCCGGTCGCCCGGCCCTGGAGCCGCCACAGCGAGCACGAGGCGTACAAGAACGTGGTCGCCCAGGCGGTGCTTGGCGAGCAGGCCGGCTTCCACAGCCTGTGGACGGTGGAGCACCATTTCCTCGAGGAGTTCTCCCACTGCTCCAACCCGGAGGTGCTCTACGGACACATCGCGGCGAAGACCTCGAAGCTGCGCCTGGGCTACGGCGTGCGTCTGCTCCCGAAGCCCTACAACCATCCGGTCCGCACCGCCGAGTCGGTGGCGGTGCTCGATCTGCTGTCGGACGGCCGGGTGGAGTTCGGCACCGGTCGCTCGGCCACGCGCGCCGAGCTCGAGGGCTTCGGCATCGATCCCAAGCACACCCGCGCGATGTGGACCGAGGCGCTCCAGCACATCGTCGGCTGCTGGACGAACGACGAGTACTCCTTCAACGGAACCTACTGGTCGATGCCGCGCCGGCGCGTGCTGCCGAAGCCGCTCCAGGATCCCCATCCGCCGATCTGGGGCGCAACGACCAGCCTCGAAGGCCACCGCAACATCGGTCGCCTGGGCATCGGGCTGTGCTCCTTCAGCGTCGGGCTGCCGCCCGAGTCGTTCAAGGAGAAGGTGGACGAGTACCGCAAGGGCATCTCGGAATGCGAGAAGCCGGTGGGAAAGTTCATGAACAACCAGGCGGCGACCTTCACCATGGTCCACTGCGCGAACACGAACGAGCAGGCCTTCGCCGACGCCGCGGAGTCGATGGTCTGGTACCCGAAGGTCGGCGCGCGCCAGATCGCCTCGCTGTCCGACTGGATGCACGGCCGCGACCTCGGCAACTACGCGTACGCCGCCGACGTGGCCCGGAGCCGCGACGCGGGCACCCTCGACCAGATCGACTTCGACTACATCCGCGACTCGGGCGCGGCGATGGTGGGCGATCCGGATCGCTGCATCGAGATCGGGGAGCGCTACGCGGCCTCGGGCTGCGACATGCTCTTCTGTCTGGTCAACCCCTACAAGATCCCGCACAAGGCCGTGATGCGCTGCATCGAGCTGATGGGGGAGAAGGTGATCCCCGCCCTGTCGGGTCGCTAGGCGTACTCGGCCGACAGCGCCTCGACACGGGCGAGGCTCGCGGTCAGACCGCCGGGGCGCGAACGGGCGAGCCAGCAGGCGCGCTGCTCCTCGAGCGCCGCAGCCAGGTCTTCGCGCAGCGCCGCGACCTCCGGTGACGCGCTGCCGGCGCGGCGAGCCAGGCGCCAGGCGCCATGTCGCGCCAGACGCAGAGCCTGGCGCAGCTCGCGCACCACGATCTCGCCGTCGGCGCAGCCCGGGCGGGCGCGGCTCGCCGCCTGCATCAGCGACTCCGCCCGCTCGGCCACCGCCGCCGCGCGCGCCGCGTCCGGCGTGCCGATCGCGCCGAGCGGCGCGATCCCCAGCAGCGCGCTGAACAGCGGGCTGGCGTTGAAGCCCGCCAGGCCGGTCTCCCGGTACAGATCGCCCATCTTCACGCAGACGCGGCCGAGTTCGCCGGCGGCGTCCTCGAAGAGCAGCGCGTCGAGGCGCGTCGCCAGATCGAGATCGCGGTGCCGCTCGGCGTTCCACGCCAGCCCGGCGGCGTCGAGCAGCGGCGCGAAGCTCACCGATGGCGGCTGGAGATGGCCGTTGTCGCCCCAGTCCGTCAGCAGGTAGCCACCGGCGCCGTGAGCGCGACCCACCTCGGCGGCATCGCGCAGGTTCGCGCGCGCGTTGGCCAGACGTCCGACCAGCGCGTTCCAGCTCGACGTGCCGGGACACACCCAGAAGGGGAACGCGCGCTCCGCGAACCCTCCCACCTGCGCGGCGAAGCCGCCCAGGGAGTCGGCCGCGACGCCCAGTCCCGCCAGGGTCTCGCGCACCTGCCGGGGCAGCGCCTCGGGCGGGCTCGGCGCCTCGTAGTGCCAGAGCAGCGCGATCGTGTCTTCGCGGGGCAGCTCTCCGACCAGCTCCGGATGATTGCGCAGGATGTCGGCCCAGAAGAGCACCTCGCGGCCGTCTCGGTGGAGGCCCGCGAGCAGGCGCAGCAGGTGCTCCAGGTACACGCGCCCGCGGCCGCGGGTCGCGACCTCGGCCCGGCTGCGCCCGGCACCGAGCTCGAAGGTCTCGTCGCAGCCGATGTTCACGCGGCGGCTCGTGAAGTGCCGCGAGAGCTCGCGCACGAGCGCCAGCGCGAACTCGGCGTTCTCGGGCGTGGGCGCGAGCACGCTCGCTGGGCGCCGCACGCCGCCGGGCGTCGTCCAGCCCCCGGGCGTCTCGGCGCGCTCCGCGTAGCGAGGATGGCAGAGCCAGCGCTCCATGTGACCGAAGGTGTTCTGGTTGGCCGCGAGCTCGATGCCGTGCTCCGCGCACCGGGCGTCGAGCCAGTGCACGTCCTCGGGCGTGATCGGCGACGCGTCGCGCCACACCTCCTCGTGCCCCGGATAGGCGAAGGCGTGCTCGGTGTAGAGCTGGAGGTGGTTGAAGCGCAGGCGCGCCAGGCGGTCGACGAGCCGTCCGAGTGTCTCGCGAGTCGGCACGCGATCGCGGCTCACGTCGAGCATGTAGCCGCGCACGGCGAAATCGGGCCAGTCGCGCAGGCGAAGGCCCGGCAGATCTCCTCCGTGGCGGCGCACGAGCTGCGCCAGCGCGTCCTCCGCGTAACGGCGTCCCGCCGCGTCGGCGTGTTCCACCCGCACCCCGCGCGCATCGGCGGTGATCGCATATCCCTGGGCAGGCAGCGACCGGTCGCGCGCGAAGCGGGGTCGCGCGCCCGGGGGCGGCGGCGGACCGCCGATCGCGAGCTCGCGCGGAACCGGAAACGAAGCGACGGGCGGCTCGGACATGGACGGAACCGAGCGTACCCGAGGTAGGCTGTGCCCGTGATCGTCGACGCCCACCACCACTTCCTCGCGCCCGGGCGGATCGACTATCCGTTCCTGCGCTTCCTGCCCGACCTGGCCCGCCCACTGGGCAGCGACGATCTGGAGCCCCTGCTCCGCGACGCGGGCGTCGACCGCACGATCTGCGTGCAGGCCGCCGACGCGCTCGAGGAGACCGCCTTCCTGCTCGAACAGGCGGCGCGCGCCGACTGGGTCGCGGGCGTGGTCGGCTGGGTTCCCCTCGCCGACCCGGACGCGACCGCGCGCGCCCTCGAGCGCTTCGCGGCGCCCGGCTCGCGCCTGTGCGGAATCCGGCACCTGATCCACGACGAGCCCGATCCCGACTGGCTGGTGCAGGAGCCCGTGCTCGCCTCGCTCGCGCGGCTGGCGGCCGCCGGGCTCGCCTTCGACCTGAGCGCCTTCTCCCCCCGCCACCTCGAGCACGTCGTCACCCTCGCCGAGCGTGTCCCGGACCTCGACGTCGTGATCTGTCACTTCGGCATGCCGCGCATCGACCTCGGAGAGTGGGAGCCCTGGGCGAGCCGCTTCGCCGAGGCCGCCGGGCATCCGCGCTGCCACGTGAAGATCTCCGGGCTCGATCTCTTCCTCGGCGGCTGCGACGCGGCCCGCATCCAGCCGTACGTCGATCACGCGCTCGCCTGCTTCGGACCCCGGCGCCTGCTCTGGGCCTCGAACTGGCCCGTCTCGCTCCAGCTGCGGGGCTACCGCGAGCTGCTCGAGACCGGCCGCGCCGTGATCGCGGCGTGCAGCGAGGCGGAGCGCACCGCGATCCTCGGGGGCAACGCGCTGCGCGTGTACCGGCTGGGTCGCGCGGAGAGTTGACGACGCGGAGACGCCGGCTCAGTTCGGCAGATCGATCGCGGCGCCGTCCCAGAACCAGGGATCCGCGCCCGTGCCCTCCGGGCGCGGCGCGAACTCGCCCGCCACGTCGGTGTCGGTCTCCCCACCGGGCGACGGAGCCGGTCGACCGGCCGCCTGCGTCTTCGCCAGGGCGGGCGGGTCGGACGGACGCGCCGCCGCCGACTGCCGCGCCGAGCGCGCGGCCTCGAGATTCCGCACCACCTGGACGTCGCCGGGGCCGCCCGCCACCAGGGCCCGCTCGTACTCCGCGATCGCCGCGTCGTACTCGCCGCGCAGATAGTGCGCGTAGCCTAGGTTGCTGCGCGCCTGCTGCTCGTCGCCCGTGCTCCGGAAGCGCGCCAGGGCCTCGTCGAAACGACCCTGGAGGGCGATCGCCAGCCCGAGATTGTTCGTGCGCAGCTCGACGTCGCTCAGGTCCGCGCGCAGCGCCGCGCGCAGGACCTCCTCGGCGCGCTCGGGAGAGCCGGAGCGCAGGTAGGCTACACCGAGGTTGTTCAGGATCCGGCCGTCGTGCGGTCGCAGCGCGCGCGCGCGCTCCAGGTGCTCCAGCGACTGGCGATGGCGGCCGAGCTGGTCGAGGGAGACGCCCAGGGCGGCCTGGGCCGTGGGGGAGTCCGGGGCGAGCTCGACCGCGCGCTCGAGGTGCTGGAGACCCTCCTGCCGGTCGCGGCGCGCGACCAGCACCAGTCCGAGCCCCACCTGCGCAGAGACGTCGTCGGGGGCCAGATCCAACGCGCTCTCGAACAGCGGTCGCGCGCGATCGGGGTCGTAGCGCAGGTGGACGTAGCCCAGCCGGACGCGCGGAGCCGGATCGTCGGGGGACATGCGATGAGCCGCCACGTAGTCCCAGATCGCCGCCGTCACGTTCCCGGCGGCCAGGTACGCGTCTCCCCGCCGCAGCCGACCCTCGACCGTGGTGGGTGTCTTGATCTCGTTGGGGTCCTTCGCCTCTTCGAGCAGCCGCTCCTCGTGGGCCATCCGGTGCTGCTCTTCCTCGAGGCGCTCCATCTCGACCTGCATCGGGTCCTTGGTCCCGATGCCGATCGCGGCCAGCGGGTGGCCGCCGGCGCAGCCCGCGGCCGGCAAGAGCATCGCGACGGCGAGCAGCACAGCGCGCGGTCGGCGGGGGATCACCGATGCGCCCCGAAGTACTGCCCGAAGGCGAGCAGGCCCGGGCCGACCACGATCACCAGCATCGCGGCGAAGATGAACACGGTCGGGAACAGCATCTTCAGCGGTGCCTTGTTCGCCTGCTCCTCCGCGCGCTGCAGGCGGCGCAGACGCATGCCGTCGGCGTGCACGCGCAACGTGTCGGCCAGGCTGGTCCCGAAGCGCTCGGTCTGGATCAACATGGCGACGAGCGAGCTGACGTCGGACACGCCGGTGCGGTCCGCGAGCGAGCGCAGGGCCTCGCTGGTGCTCTTGCCCGCGCGCCGCTCGAAGTTGGTCAGCTCGAACTCGCCCGCCAGGATCGGATGGCTGCCGCGGAAGTCCTCGGCGACGCGCTTCATGCTGGCGTTGATTCCCAGACCCGCCTCGACACACACGACCATCAGGTCGAGGGCGTCGGGGAGCGCGATCTCGATCGCGCGCTGGCGCTTCTTCACCTGTCGGTCGAGCCAGTAGCTCGGCCCGATCAGGCCGATGCCGGAGGCGGTGCACAGCGCCATCACGAGCTGGAGCCGGTCGAGCGACCAGGCGAGCGGCGTGATCAGCACCAGCACGGGCAGAGCGAGACCGAGGGCGATCCGGCTCCCCATGTAGCTGACGAGCGCCGAGTCCGCGCGGAGGCCCGCGTAGGTGAGGCGGCGCTGGATCGGCGCCAGACTCGGCTCGCCGCGCTTCGCCGCGTCGCCGGCGAACACCCGCATCAGCCGCGCGAACCAGCCGAGCTCGCTGGGCGTCAGCACGCCGCTGGTGTCGGTCTCGCGCGGTCCCTCTCCGCTCGCGAGCCGCTCTAGGCGCCGCTGCTCGGGCCGCCGACCGAAGGTGGCGATTGCGGCACCGAGGCTCACGATGGATCCGAAGATCAGGGCGACGACCAGCTCCATTCCCGCTCCTAGACCTCGATCCGCGCGAAGCGGCGCGAGAAGACGAAGCCGATCAGCACCAGCGCGCCGGCGATCGCGGCCATGTACATGCCGGGAACGGTGGTGAGCAGCGGCTTGACGTAGGACCGGCCGCCCTCGCCGCCGCAGGTGTACAGGGCGCCGACCATCACCAGCGGCATGCTGGCCAGCAGGTTCGCCGACGCGCGGCCCACCGCGGTGAGGGCCCGGACCTTGCCGTAGAGGGCGAAGCGGTCCCGGATCAGATAGCCCAGCTTCTCCAGCACCTCGGCGAGGTTGCCGCCCGTCTCGCGCTGGATCGTGATCGCGGTGACGAAGAAGGGCAGGTCGCCCGCCTCCATCCGGTACGTGAGATTGCGCAGGGCGACGCGCGTGTCCTGGCCGAGCTTGATCTCCTCGGCGACCTGGGCGAACTCGGTCCCGATCGGATCGGCGAGCTCGTCTCCGACCATCTGGAAGCCGAACGAGAGCGAGTGGCCGGCGCGCATCGCGCGGGTCATCAGGTCGAGGGCGTCGGGGAACTGCTCCTCGAATTTCGTGATCCGCTTCGCCCGCAGCTGGCCGATGCGCACGAAGGGGAGCACGCCGATCACACAGAAGGGCGCCGCCAGCGTGGTGCTGTCGAGCAGCATCGAGCCGACCAGCCAGCCCGCGACGCCAAGCGCCACGCACAGGAGCACGAAGCGCCCCGGCGGCGTGACCACCCCCGCCTGGTAGAGCCGGCGCTCGAGCTGCACGGCCCCCGGAACCCAGCGCGCGAAGTCGACCAGCGCCCGGCCGGCCTCGCGCCGGGCGCGCAGGATCGTGCCCTCGGCCGGCTGGTCCGGGCTCTGAATCCCGAGCGCGATCCGGCGCAGGCGGCGCCGCGCCGTCGCCCGCGCGCCCTCCCAGCGCTCGCTCGCCAGCATGGCGAGACCCTCGACCGCCAGGAAGGCGGCGAGGAAGGTGAGGATGTACAGAACCGGGGGCATCGGACCTCGCGTCGTCAGAACGCCGCGCGCGGGGACGGGTCGAACGTGCTCGGCGGAATCTCCACGCCGCGCGCGGTGAGGTGCTCGACCAGGTGCGGCCGGATGCCGGTCGGCACCAACGCGACCCGGAGGTGGCCGTCGGCGTCGAGACCGTGCCGCTCGAGCCGGAAGATCTCCTGCATGCTGATGATGTCGCCCTCCATGCCGGTGATCTCCTGGAGGCTCACCAGACGGCGCCGTCCGTCGGGCAGACGCGCGAGCTGCACGACCACCTGGATGGCGGCGGCGATCTGACTGCGCACCGCCCGCTGGGGGATGTCGAGTCCCGACATCGCGACCATGTTCTCGATCCGCGACAGCGCGTCGCGCGCCGAGTTCGCGTGGATCGTGGTGAGGGATCCGTCGTGACCGGTATTCATGGCCTGGAGCATGTCGAAGGCCTCGGCGCCGCGGACCTCGCCCACGATGATGCGGTCGGGCCGCATGCGCAGGGCATTGATCACGAGCTGCCGCTGACTGATCTCGCCCTTGCCCTCGATGTTCGCGGGTCGCGTCTCGAGCCGCGCCATGTTCTCGTGGGAGAGCTGGAGCTCCGCCGAGTCCTCGATCGTCACGATCCGCTCGGTGGTCTCGATGAAGCTCGACACGACGTTGAGCAGCGTCGTCTTTCCCGAGCCCGTCCCGCCGGAGATCAGCACGTTGAGCCGCGTGCTCACGATCCCCCGCAGCAGCGCGATGATCTCGGGCGTGAGCGAGCCGAGGGCGACCAGGTCGTCGGCCGTCAGCGGATCGACCGGGAAGCGCCGGATCGAGAGCAGCGGTCCGTCGATCGCCAGGGGCGGGATGATCGCGTTCACGCGCGAGCCATCGGCCAGGCGCGCGTCCACCATCGGGTTCAGCTCGTCCACCCGGCGGCCGACGCTCGAGACGATCTTCTCGATGATGCGCATCAGGTGCGCGTCGTCCTTGAAACGCGCGACGGTGCGCTCCAGGCGCCCCATGCGCTCCACGTAGATCGAGGCGTGCCCGTTCACCAGCACGTCGCTGACGGTGGGGTCGGCCAGCAGCGGCTCCAGGGGGCCGAGCCCGAACACCTCGTCCTGGATCTCGCCGACGATCCGCTCGCGCTCCTCGAGCGTGAGCAGCACCCGCTGCTCCTCGAGGATGCGCCGGGTGGCGAGGGCGATGTCCTGACGCACCCGCTCCTCGCTCACCTTGCCCAGGCGCGCCAGGTCGATCAGCTCGAACAGGCGGTTGTGGACCCGCGACTTCAGCTCCTGATAGGCGCTCTCGGGCCCCGGCTGGTCGCCGCGCGTGCGCGCACTCCGCTCCAGGGTGCGGGAGACGGCCGGCACGTCGCGGCGGAGGCGGTCGAGCAGGGCCATCAGGACCTCCCGAGCATGCCGCGCACGGCCCGGGCGAGGCCGCTGCCGCTCGCCCGCTCGGGCGGCTCGACCTCGCACCACTGGTGGACCGCGTGCCCCAGGGCGGCGTAGGCGCGCGCGATCGCGCTGCGGGGTGCCACCTCGGCGATCGGCAGCCCCCGGTTCACCGCGGCCAGGGTCGTGGGATAGTCGTTGGGCAGGCCGAAGTCGGGCCGCCGATCCAGGAACTCGACGACGTCCTTCTCGGTCACCACGTCGCTGCGCGACTGGCGGTTGGCGATCAGCCGGATGCGCCGCCCCGTGTGTCCCAGCCGCTCCATCAGGTCCAGGTGCTGACGGGTGTGGTTCAGAGTGGGCACGTCCATCAGGGTCACCAGCAGGATCTGATCCGCGAGGTCCAGGGCGCGCATGGTCGGCTCGCTCCAGGTGCGCGAGACATCCAGCACGACCCACTCGAAGTCCTCGCGCAAGAGGCCCAGCGCGCGCTCGACGTGCACTCCGCGCACCAGCTCCGCCTCCTCGGCGCGGGTGGGAGCGGCGAGGATCTGCACGCCGTCGGGGCGCCCCTGGAGGAGCGTGCGCAGGTAGGTCGCGTCGAGGCGATCCGCCTCCCGGGCGATGTTGGCGAGCGTGTAGGCGGGCTGGATGTCGTAGTGCAGCGCGACGTCGCCCAGCGGGAGATTGAGATCCACCAGTGCGGTGCGCGCGCCGCCGCGCCGAAGGGCCGCCGCCAGCTGGCAGGCCACCACCGTGGCTCCCACGCCGCCCTTGGCCCCCATCACGGCGACCACCCGGGCGGGCGTCTCCACGTCCGACTCGCTGCCGAGGTCGCTGGCCAGACGCGCCACCGCCCGGCGCAGATCCTCCTCCGCGGGAGGCTGATCGAGGTACTCCCGCACCCCCATCCGCATTGCGCGCAGGATCGGACCGCTGCGGTCCTGGGGCCCGATCACCACCAGGCGCGAGCGCGGCGAGGGCAGCTTCTCGAGCAGATCGAGCACGCGATCGGGCTCGTCGCCCAGGTCCGCCACCACCAGATCCGGCCGGTGGTCCCGCACCTCCTCCAGGAAGGCGGTCGGGTCGTGGGTGACCAGGCCCAGGTCCACCACCCCGTCGTCCTGGAGACGATGGGCGAGGGTCCGCAGGGCGGCGCCGACCTCGCCGGTCTCGGAGAAGAAGATGCAGGAGGGGGTCTTCATGAGCTCGAGGGAAGCCTTCGGGGATCCACAGGCTACTGAACCAGCACCGCGCGATCCGCAGCGATGCCGTAATTGCACCCGCCCGCCCGGCGGGGCGGGGCGGTGGAGTCGCGACAATACTGATCGAAGAGGGGGTCGTCCGAACAGAGGAAGTGACCTGCGATCTGTCCAGGAGGCCCGAGCTCGATCCCCTCGACCTGGAAGCAGATGCTACCGGTAACCGGCAACGAAGCGGCAGCACAGGGGTTTCCGCCCCCGGCCTGGCAGGCCATCACGGGCAGCTTCACGACCAGGGGGCCGCTGCCCAGGGCGTCGAGGTGGTCCTGGAGGGCGACCAGCGGGTCCGGGGTGAGCGGTCCGCCGAGCAGCTCCAGGTCGTCGCCGACCGCGATCGGGCTCGGATTGCCGCTGCCCGAGGTGATCAGCGCCGACAGCTCGGCCGGGGACAACGCCGACTCGAAGCCCGTCCAGCACGCGTTCTCCAGCTCCGGCGCGAGACAGGTCATCGTGGGATCCGAGGCGCAGGGCTCCAGGACGCTGGCGATCGAGGCGCAGAAGTCGGCGGCGCAGCAGCCGCCCGGCACCGCGCACGCGCTGACCGCGAGCGGCAGGCCGTAGTGCGACGCCGGCACGGCGCCCTCGTATCCGAGATAGGCCGTGGCCGTGCTCGTCACCTCGAAGCCGTCGAAGGTGTCGCCCCCAAGCCGGAGCAGGCCCGCGAAGAAGGTCGGCGGGGCCGCGTTGCCACCCTGCTTGCCGTCGAGGTGGACGTCGACCCGCACCGCGGTGACCGCCTCCGTCGCGGCGCTGGCGTCGAAGAAGGGCGGATTCGCACAGGCGTTCCAGCTCCCGAAGGTCACGTCCTCGGGAGCCAGCAGGATCTGGGGATTGCCGATCGTCATGTTCGCGCCCGCATACTCGTCCGCCGCCGCCCGGGCGTCGCCGAGACTGGCCACGGTCACGGAGCCGTTGCCGTCGACCAGCTCCGCCGCCGCGGCCAGCGCCGCGGCGTCGGCCACGTGCTGGCTCTGGGCGCGGCCCGACCAGACCGATCCCACGTCGAGGGCGAGTCCGACGAACAGCAGCAGCGTCACCGCGGCGAGGGCGGCGATCACCATCGCCGTTCCGCGCTCGCCTCGCCTGCTGCGTCGCCGATCCATGCCGTCTCCCGCCTAGTTGCCGATCTCCACGTTGATCATCGACTCGGTGCCCGACTGCTTCGGCTGGGCCTCCGCCTCGCGCTGGCGCTCCTTGGCCATGGCGGCGGCCGCCGAGATGCCGTCGCTCTCGGGGCCGTCGGCGTCCTCCTTCGCCGCGGCGTCGGGATTCTCGATCGAGCGCTCCAGGTATGCGCGCTGGGAGCGCCCGTAGGCCCGCTCGAGGGGCGTCTCGCAGCCGAGCGCCGCGAGGGCCACCGCGAGCACGAGCGCACACCACACCTTCACGGCCGCTCCTCCTCGCCCTCGGCGGGGCTCGCCGGGAGACGGTAGCCCGCGTCGCCGATCATTCCGGCGCGCGCCTCGGCCTTCTCGACCGGGTACTGGTCGTCGAAGCCCTCCGCGCGCCCCAGCAGGAAGAACTCGAACCAGTTGGGCTCGTCCAGGTAGTCGGTGGGGAGCGGCGGCGGCTCGGGCCCGATGGGCTTCACCAGGCGCGGCCTCACCAGCAGCACCAGCTCGGTCAGCTTCTTCTGGTAGCTGGAGCTGCGAAACAGCGTGCCGAGGATCGGGATCGAGCCCAGGATCGGGTACTTGGCGACCCGCTCCGCCATCTGGTCCTGCAGCAGGCCGGCGATCGCAAACACCTGGCCGTCGCCGAGCTCCACACCGGTGGAGGCCCGGCGGGTGCGGAAGCCCGGGGCCGTCAAGCCGGCCACCGCGGTGCCCAGTCCGAAGTCCACCTCGCTCACCTCGGTGGAGACGTCGAGGTGGATGCGCTGGTCACTCATCACCGTCGGCGTGAACGAGACCGCGACCCCGAACGGGTGGTATTCGATGGTGATCGAGCCGAAGGCGCCTCCCTGGGCCACCGGAATCGGGACCTCGCCACCGGCCAGGAAGCTCGCGGTCTCCCCGGCGCGCGCCACCAGGGTCGGCTCGGCCAGCACCTTCCCGAGCCCCGTCTCGTCGAGGACGTTCACGAAGAATGTGTAGGCACCCCAGCTGAGCCCGGCGGCCGATGAGATCAGGTTCACCTGCTGGGAGAAGTCGATCATGTCCTTGACGACGCCCGCGTCGTTTATCGTGCGGTTCAGGCTGGTGAGGCCGTCGAGCAGGTTGAACACGTCGTAGGAGTTCCCGCCGTTCACGATCTGGGCAGCGAAGTTCGTGCCGATCGCCCTGCGCAGCTCCCGCGACATCTCCGAGACCGTGACCTCGATCAAGACCTGCTGGTTGCCGCCCACCGACAGCATGTTGACGACCTGGCCCGCCTCCTTGTCCGGGAAGTGGGCGCGCGCGAGCGCGAGCACCCGCTCGAGGGTCTCCGCATTGGGGACCGATCCGCTGAGCACGATCGAGTCCCCGGCCGAGTCGACGCGGACGTCGTCCGTCTCGGCGAGGCGGCGGATCTCGCTCTCGACCGCGGAGTAGGGGCGGCCGACGTCGAGGTCGATCGCCGCCTCGATCTCCCCCGAATTGCCCCATATCACGACGTTGGTGCTGCCCACGTCGCGCGCGACGAGCTGGATCTCCTGGGGTCGCAGCACGATCACGTCGGCGATGCGCGCGTCGCCCACGGACACGCGTCCGACACCGTAGTCGGTGCGCACGAACACCGACTTCCCCTTCTCCATGTGCAGCCCGTGCACCGTGTCCTCGGCGCTCTCGGCAGCCCCCAGCTGGATCGTGGCGCGCGCCCCGGTCGGCACCAGCTCGCGGCGCGCGGGCGGGCGCTCGTCCACGGCGAGCGCCGGGGCAGCCGCGAGCAGCGCCGTCGCCAGCGCGAGCGCCGCCGCGGCCCTCCCCGACGCGCTCCGATGCGGCGGACGGGGGACGGGCTTCGGGGCGCGCGGCATGGTCATGCGGTTCCTGTCCGGATCCCGGAGGATCCCGGCTTGATCCGGGGGCTTGGGGGCTTGGGGCTGTGGGTTCGGTTCGACTTGGCGAGGGACGGAGGACGCGGGTCAGAAAGATTCCACGGACACCTCGGCGCCCTTGATGACCTCGACGTTGGTCTTGGGCGCGGCGGCCACGTGGGGACGCGGTGCCGGCTTGGGCGGAGGTATCACGTCCAGCACGTCGTTCACCCCCACGCTGTGGGTCGCCACGATCTCGCGATCGTCCGGGTTGCGCAAGGCGAGCTGGAGCTTCCCTTCGTGGGCGGCGAAGGTGAGCTTCTCCGCCTGCTCGGGGCTCACCTCGAGGGTCACGACCTGCACCAGCTCCGGTCGGCTTCCCTTGGCCTCCTCGAGCTGCTGATCGATCGCCAGCACCTGGACGTCCTGGAGGATCACCTTGCTGACGGGCTGGGCCGAATCGCCGCCGATCCGGCGCAGCGTGGCCAGCACGTCGACGTGGGAGCCGGGCACGACGAAGCCGGCCACGCCGACGACTGGGTCCACCTTCACCGAGATCGCGCGGCGCGTCGGGTCGATCACGGACACCAGCCCGCCGCGCGCACCCTCCGGCAGGAGCGCGGACTCGAGCACCGGCTCGCCACCGGCGAGCGGCCGCCGAAGCACGCGTCCCACCACCTGGTCCGGGCTCGCGAACCCGTCCTCGGGCGCGAACTCCGTCGGCCAGTCCACGGTGATCAGGTCGCCCTCGGACAGCGCGCTGCCGACCGCCAGATCCGAGCGGACCACGGTGACCGAGCGGGTCTTCTCCGCGTTCGGGGGCGGCCGCAGCGCGAGCTGCTGCTCGAGCCAGCGCTTCGCCGTCAGCGCGGCGCCAGCGCCCAGGACGATGGCGAGGATGAGGACGAAGAAGGCACGTCGGTTCTGCAAGGGGGGGCTCCTGGCGGCTCTCCGCGGACTCGAACTCGGACTCCTACTCGTTCCGCATCGTGGCTTCGTACCCGAGCGGGATCGAATCGGGGATCAGGTCGGTGCCCCCGAACTCGGGAATCTGCAGTACGAAGTCGTAGTTCGCCGTCACGTTGCCCTGGGTCCCGCTCCCCGCGCAAGCGCCTTTCACCTTGATGTTCAGCAGGGTGGGGTCGATGCCGCCCGAGCTGGCATAGTCCTTCACCCGCGTGCGCACGGCGTCCTTGACGGTGCTGGCGGTACAGGGGTCGCGGTACACGACCAGCTCCCGCGCCCCCTCGCGGACCGCGTTGCTCAGGGTGAGCCAGCGCTGGAAGAGCAGGCCAAACTGGGCGATGGCGAAGAGCAGGAGCAGGAGCACGGGCAGCACCCAGACCATCTCGAGCATCGCCATCCCCCTGCGACGGCGCTCACACCCACGAGACGCCCCGCCGGCTAGGTCCACGGCATCCCCCAGCGCTGATAGACGCAGGCACCGATTCCCATCGCCACCGCGAAGGGCAGCCCCGAGCCGGCCGCCGAGCCAGGGGCCGGGGGCACGTAGTGCACCCGGCGGGTGGACAGGGAGAGCCACAGGCTGCGCCACCAGCGCCGGCACAGGTCGGGCCCTTCGCCGCGCAGCACGACCAGCGCGATCGCCATCACGCCGCCCACCACGAACATCCAGAACAGGACCGGCAGCACCTGCTCCCGGCCCCACAGGGCCCCCAGCACCATCATCGCCTTGGCGTCGCCCGCTCCCAGCCAGCGCAGGGCGAAGGGAACGAACACCACGGCGAGCGCGACGCTCGCCCCCGCCAGCGCCGAGACGAGCCCGCCCGCTCCGCCCGCGACGGCGGCGTGTCCCAGAGCGGCTGCGAGGCCCCCGTAAGTGAGCCAGTTCGGAATGCGCAGCCGGCGGACGTCCTGCTCGATCGCGATCGCGAGGAAAGCCGCTGCCCCGATCGTCGCGGGCAGCGGATTCCACCGTGCGCTCCAGATGAACCCCGCGCCGACCAAGGTGGCGAGCACCAAGGACGCCGCGATCGGCGACCCCGCACCCGTGTGCCCAAGGCCCGTCTGCGGAATCGCGAGGTCCCGGCTCATCGAGGTTCGGGGAATCCGGTCTAGAAAACGTCTAGGGATTTGGAGTGGGCTGCTGCGGACAGCTGGACGGATCGCTGACGCAATCCCCGATGCTGCCCAGGGCGCCCTTGATGTTCGTGTTGAGCGTGGACCAGAGCAGCGCACCGGCGAGCGCAAACACTACGCCCACGATCGACCACTCCACCATCTCCATCCCGTCGTCCTCGAGAACGAGGCGCTTGAGAACCGTCGAAAGCATCGAGCTTCCCCTTTGCATGGCACCGACACGCGTGCCGATGCGATAGTCGCGAGCCCCCCCACGGGCTGTGACTCGCTTATGGAGGTCAGTACCTGCTGAGCGAACCACGGTTACGCGAGCCTCGAATCGCGACCACCACGTCGGGCTCGCATCCTGCCCGCGCGGATTATGGCAGTTTGCACTCGAAGATTCCATATTCATTTCAATGGCTTGCGGCTCGGCGGTCGGAACCGGGTCGAGCCCCGGCGGAACCCGTTGCGAATTCCGCAGCGGAATCCGAGGGCTAGAAAGTATCCTTGCGGGAGGGCATGCGGTCCTATTCCCACGGGGGAGCGCCATGACGATCGATCGGGACAGGGCGCTCGGCGCCGAGCTGGGAGAGACCGCCGGCGCCTACGGCCCGGACGATGTGATCCTCTACCACCTGGGCGTGGGCGCGGGCTTCGCGGCCACCGACCCCGCCGAGCTCGCCTACACCTACGAGAAGCAGCTGGTCGTCCTGCCCAGCTTCGCGGTCGTGGCGGCGAGCGGAATGACCGCCCGGGCCCGGCGACCCTCGGGCGGCGCCGGCGGGGGGATGGGTGGGCTGGCCGACGTGCCCGGCCTCTCCTACGACCCGGCCCTGCTGCTGCACGGCGAGCAGGAGGTCGAGCTCCACCGACCGCTGCCGACCTCGGCCGAGTTCACCACGCGGGGTCGGATCGCCGAGATCTACGACAAGGGCAAGGCGGCGCTCGTGATCGTCGAGAACCGCGCCGAGGACGCCGACGGTCCGCTGTTCACCAATCGCATGTCGCTGTTCCTGCGCGGCGAGGGCGGCTTCGGCGGACCCGCGGGACCCAAGGCGGGCAACGCGCCGCCCGAGCGCGAGCCGGATGGCGTCGTCGAGTTGCGCACGCTTCCGCAGCAGGCGCTCCTCTACCGCCTGAACGGCGACAAGAACCCCCTCCACGCCGATCCGGCCTTCGCCGCCCGGGGCGGCTTCGACCGACCGATCCTTCACGGCCTGTGCTCCTTCGGGATCGCCTGCAAGGCGGTGGTCGACGACGCGCTGGCGGGCGATCCGACGCGGGTCGTCCGCTACGCCGCGCGCTTCGCCGGAGTGGCCTATCCCGGTGAGACCTACCGCACGGCCTGGTGGCGCGACGGCGATCGCGTGGCGATCGATGTCCGTAGCGTCGAGCGAGGCGCGCCGATCATCACCAACGCCGCCTTCACCCTGCGCCACTGACCCTCGCCGCTCGGGACTCCCTACCCTTCCTGTGTCCGCCAGCCTTCGAGCGCCTTCTCGATCTGCGCCCGGGTCTCCCGGAGCAGCGCGAGGCGATCCTCGCTGGGGTGGCGCTCGATCGGCGGCCCGATCCATACCCGCACCCGGATTCCGAAGGGGATCGGCAGCAGGTTGAAGCGCAGCAGGCGCCACGAGCCGTCGATCGCGACCGGCAGGATCGGCACCTCCGCCGCCGACTCGAAGAGGGCGAGCGCGCCGGCGGGCTTGAAGCGGGCCAGCGCGCCCGCGCGCGCGCGCGTGCCCTCGGGATAGATCACGGCCGACACCCCGCGCTCGCAGACCTGCGCACCGAGCGCGCGGATCGCGCCGGTCGCGCCAGCCCGGTCGTCGCGGTCGATCAGGGCGTTGCCCCCGTGCCGGAGGTTGTAGGAGATGCTCGGGATCCAGCGGGCCAGCTCGCGCTTCGACACGTACTTCGGGAAATTGCCGAACAGCAGCGCGCCCAGGATCGGGATGTCGAACATGCTCTGGTGGTTGGCGACCACGAGATAGGGCGCCCGCCGGCCGACCCGGGGATCTCGCTCCACCAGAAGTCGCGTGCCCGCGAGCCGGAGCACCCACACCAGCGCGACCTGGAGCGCGCCGGCGGTGACCTCCTGGGGACGCCGGCCGAACCAGCGCGCCACGCGCTGCAGCGGATCGAAGATCAACAGGACCGCGCCAAAGGCGATCAGGAAGGGCGGCGTGACGAGCCAGTCGGCCAGCCGCGATCGATCCGGCGGCGACGACTTTGCTCTCCCCATGCGGCGGTCAGGGTAACCGATCCCGCCGTCGCTGCGGCAGCTGCGTTACGATGCGCGGGCGCGAGCGCCCCGCGCGACGAGAGCCCATGCCCCGCCATCCCCTCCACGACGTCGCCATCGTCGGCGCCTACCACACGCGCCAGGCCCGAGTGCTCGAGGGCGTGAGCGAGCTGGACCTCGTGCTCGAAGCGATCCGCGGCGCGCTGGCAGCCGCTCACCTCGCCCCCGGTGACGTGGACGGACTCAACGTGCGCTCCTCCGTGTGGAGGCTCCACGCGCGGGAGGCGGTGCCCTGGTTCGGCGGCCGCCCGATGTGGACCGGCGTGACACTCGGCGTGGAGGCGGTGCTCGAAGCCGCTCTCGCGATCGCCTGCGGGATGTGCGAGACGGTCGTGATCGCGGACGCCCAGGCCGGCGCCTACACCGATCGCGCTTCGACCTCCCCCTGGACGCGGCCGACGAACGAGTTCGTCGCGTGCTTCGGCCTGTACACCGCGGCCGAGTTCGCGCTGATCGCGCGCCGCCACATGCATCTCTACGGAACCCGTCCCGAAGCGCTCGCCGAGGTGGCGGCGACGATCCGCAACCACGGCGCGCTGCATCCGGACGCCGTGTTCCACGGGCGCCGCGTCACGCCCGAGGACGTGCTCGCCTCGCGCATGGTCGCCGATCCGTACCATCTGCTCGACTGCGCGATCAACTCCGAGGGCGGCGCCGGCCTCGTGCTGACCACGGCCGAGCGCGCGCGCGACCTGGGCGTGCAGCCGATCTTCCTGCTCGGCGGCGCCACCGAGCGCCAGGGCATGGCCTACGTCGGCCCGCCCGTCTGGGACCGCTGCGGCTGGAGCGGCCGCCGTGCGGCCGAGCGCGCCTTCGCCCAGTGCGGGCTCGCACCCGCCGACGTGGACGTCTGCGAGTTCTACGATCCCTTCTCCTTCGAGCTGATCCGCCAGCTCGAAGCCTTCGGCTTCTGCAAGGAGGGCGAAGGCGGGGACTTCGTGATGGACGGACGGATCGGGATCGGCGGCGAGTGCCCCCTGGTGACGAACGGCGGGCTCCTCTCCTTCAGCCACCCCGGGACGGCCCAGCTGCTCCAGAAGGTGACCAGCGCCGTGTTCCAGCTCCAGGGCGCCTACCCGGAGGCGCTCACCGTACCGGGCGCGACCGTCGCGATGGCGAGCAACGGGGGCGCCGGAGCGCTGTTCTGCGACGTGCTGCTCGTGGGGTGGGAGCAGGCGTGAGCGAGCGCCCCACCATCCCCCTGCCGCGGCCCACCGCGCTGTCGCGCCCGCACTGGCAGGGCTGCCGGGAAGAGCGGCTGCGCTTCCAGCGCTGCCGCGACTGCCACGCCGCGGTCTTCATCCCCCAGCCGGTGTGCACCGCCTGCTTCGGCCCGCATCTCGACTGGGTGGACAGCTCGGGCCGCGGGACGGTCTACAGCCATACCGTCGTGCACCGTCCACAGCAGCCGGCCTTCGCCGTGCCCTACACCGTCGTGATCGCCGAGCTGGAGGAGGGGTGGCACATGCTCTCGAACCTCGTCGACTGCGACCCCGCCGAGGTGGCGATCGGGATGCCGATCGAGGTCGTCTTCCGCCCGATGTCCGACGAGATCACCCTCCCCTACTTCCGCCCCGCCCGTCGCTAGGACAGCCCGCCAGGAGCCCCATGGACCGCGCGCGAGAGATCGAGGCCATCCACCAGCTCAAGGCCCGCTACTTCCGGCTCATGGACACGAAGCAGTGGCAGGCCTACGGCGAGCTCTTCACCGAGGACGCGACGCTTGCCGCCTCCCCGGATCCGAAGGAGACATTCTCCGGGCGCGCGGAGATCGTGCGCCGGGTGAGCGCCGCCCTGCGCGAGGCGACCACCGTCCATCACGGCCACATGCCCGAGATCGAGCTCACCGGCGACCACTCGGCCACCGGCATCTGGGCGATGTACGACTTCGTGGACCTGCCCCAGCTCGTGCTCCACGGCTGGGGCCACTACCACGACGAGTACGCCAAACAGGACGGAACCTGGCGTATCCACAGCAGTCGGCTCACGCGCCTGCGCCTCGACATCACCCCGAAGCCTCGGGAGGAGAAGGGATGAGCGAACGAAACGGCGGGCAGCTCGCGGCCCGACAGCTCGCGGCCGCCGGGATCGACGCGGTGTTCGGGGTGGTGGCCGGTCCGATGATCGAGGTCCTCTCGGGCGCCGTCGAGGAGGGACTCCGGGTCGTCAACTGCCGGCACGAAGTGTCGGCGGGGCTGATGGCCTCGGGCTACGGCTGGGTGAAGCGGCAGCCCGGGGTGTGCGTGGTGGGATCCGGACCGGGCATGACCAACGCGGTGACACCGATGCACGTCGCCACCGAGAGCGCGATGCCGCTCGTCGTGCTCGGCGGCTCGACCTACGGCCCGACGCGCGGCCTCGGCGGCTTCCAGGAGGCGGACCAGCGCGCCTTCGCCCGCCCGGCGTGCAAGTGGACGCTCGAGGTGGACGGCACCGAGCACATTCCCGAGCTGGTGCACCTCGCCCTCGGCAAGGCGGCGAGCGGGCGCCCTGGCGCCGTGTACCTCGACTTCCCGGGCCACTGGGTCGGACGGCGGATCGACGAGGCGCGCGCGCCGCTACGACCGCGCGCTCCGGAGATCGCCGCCGCGCACCCGGACCCGAACGCGATCGACCGGATCGCCGGCTGGCTCGCCGAGGCCGAGCGGCCGCTCGTGCTGGTGGGCAAGGGCGCCGCCTGGGCCGGCGCGGGCGCGGCCCTCGCCCGGCTCGTGGACCGCGGCATCCCCTACGTCACCTCGCCGATGGCGCGTGGAACGATCCCCGACGACCACCGCTGCTTCGCGAACGGCGCGCGCTCGGCGGCCCTCAAGGGCGCCGACGTGATCGTGATGGTCGGCGGACGCTTCAACTGGATCTTCGGCTTCGGCGGCGCCGGGCGCTTCGCGCCCGACGTGCGCATCGCCCAGATCGACGTCGAGCCCGCCGAGTTCTACAGCGGGGCCGACCTGGCGCTGGGCGTCGTCGCCGACGCGAAGGTCGCCGCAGGCGCGCTGGATGCCGCCCTCGGCGGCCGCAGGCTGCGCTGTGCCGACGGCGCCTGGCTGCGCGGCCTGCGCGAGGCCTGTGACGCGAACGAGGCGAAGCTGCGCGCATCGATGGAGTCGGACGCCACACCGATCGACCCCCACCGCCTGGTGGCCGAGGTGCGCGCCGCCCTGCCCCGCGACGCGTCGGTGGCGGTGGACGGCGAGACGATCATGGGCATCGCCCGCCAGATCGTGCCCAGCTACGGCGAGCGGCGCCTGTTCAACGCCGGCACCACCGGCTGCATGGGCACCGGCGTGCCCTACGCGATCGGCGCGAAGCTGGCGCGGCCCGAGGCACCCAGCGTGGCGATCGTCGGCGATTACGCCTTCGGTGCCGCCGCCCTCGAGGTGGAGACGGCCGCGCGCGTCGACGCCCCGGTCGTGTTCGTCGTCGCCAACAACGAGGGCATCGCCGGTCACTCGATCCAGGACGGCATGTTCCCGCCCGGCGCCCCGCGCGTCGCCGCCCTGCTGCCCGCCCACTACGAGAAGCTGGGCGAGCTGGTCGACGGGCACGTCGAGAAGGTCACCGCTCCCTCGGAGATCCGGCCCGCTCTCGACCGCGCCCTGGCGGCCGACCGCGTGGCCGTCGTGCACGTGCGCGTGGACCCGAAGGCCACGCGTCTGTCCGGCGGGGTGTACCTCCGTTGAGCCGTACGACGCGGGGGCGTAGAGTGGGCGTTCCCGGTGGGAAGGAGCCGCCATGCCCATGCCCCTCGAAGGCCTGCGCGTGATCGACTGGAC
The DNA here is from genome assembly GCA_964653555.1 of uncultured Spirochaetales bacterium. Lineage (GTDB taxonomy): Bacteria > Myxococcota_A > UBA9160 > UBA9160 > SMWR01 > JAHEJV01. The sequence continues at coordinate 45,287 of CAZZFT010000004.1, forward strand.
GATCTGGCAGCAGGGGCCGGTCGCCTCGGCGATGCTCGGCGACCTGGGCGCCGAGGTGATCAAGATCGAGAGCCGTGACGGCGGCGATCCGGGCCGCGGCCTGGTCGCGATCTCGGGCACCGAGTCCCGCCCCAACTTCTACATCGAGGCCAACAACCGCAACAAGCAGAGCCTCGCCCTGGACCTGAAGCAGCCCGCGGGACGCGAGGTCGTCTTCCGGCTCGCGGCGATCTCCGACGTCTTCGTGCAGAACTTCCGCAAGGGCGTCGCCGAGCGCCTCGGCCTCGGCTACGACGCGCTGCGCGCGCACAACCCCAAGCTGATCTACGCCAACGCCACGGGCTACGGACCCGAGGGACCCGAGAGCGGCGAGCCCTCCTTCGACCAGCTCGGGCTCGCGCGGTCGGGGATCATGTTCGCCGCCGGCGAGCCCGACATGCCCCCGCTGCCGATCGCCGGCGGGATCGCCGACCAGATGGGGGCGATCCTGCTCGCCTACGGCGTACTGGCGGCGGTGATCGCGCGCGAGCGCTTCGGCATCGGCCAGGTGGTGGACGCCTCGCACCTGGGAAGCATGAGCTTCCTCCAGGGGCTGTCGCTCTCCTCGCGCCTGATCAACGGTGCAGCCTTTCCGCGCATGGCGCGCAAGAGCGCCTTCAATCCGCTCTGGAACCACTACCAGTGCGGGGACGGCCTGTGGCTCGCCCTCGGCATGCTCCAGCCCGACCGCTACTGGGCCGACTTCGCCAAGGCGATCGGCCGGCCCGAGCTCGCCACCGACGAGCGCTTCGCCGCGATGCCCGCCCGCGCCGCCCACGCGGCGGAGTGCATCGCGATCCTCGACGAGGTGTTCGCTGCGAAGCCGCGAGCGGCCTGGCTCGAAATCCTGCGCGGGGGCGGCGACTTCATCTACACGATCGTGAACCGGGTCGACGACCTCGCCGAGGACCCGCAGATGCTCGCCAACGACTACGTGGTCGACTTCGAGCACCCGACCCACGGGCCGACGCGGTACGTCGGCATCCCGGTGCGCCTGTCCGAGACGCCGGGCTCCGTCCGGCTGCCGGCGCCCGAGCACGGCCAGCACACCGAACTCGTGCTCGCCGACCTGCTCGGCTACAGCTGGGACGAGATCTCGGACCTGCGCGAGAAGGGCGTGATCTGACGGCGACTCGCGATCAGGGCGAGGCGTGGCTGCGCACCGGGTCGCGCCCGGAGAGCGCCACGCTCCGGATCCGCCCGGCGGGAACGCGCGTGGCGCCCTCGCCCTTCTTCTCCCAGATGCGCACCTCGTCCTCGCGCGCGTCCACCACGTAGCCCTCGATCTCGCGACCGTCGTCGAGGGTGAGCGTCGCGTCGCCGCGGTAGTCGAAGGCGGCGCGCAGAGTCTCGGGGCTCGCCCCGGCGGACCAGCCGCGCGTCGGGGCGGACCCGGCCGCCGGCATGTGGCGCTCACCGATCTCCTCCCCGGTCGATGCGGGAACCCGCGGCCCGAAGAGCATCGCGCGCACCATCCCCCACATGCCGCGTGGCGTGGAGAAGGCCGCCTTCACCGCGCTCGCCTCGAAGCCGCTGTGCATCATGCAGTTCTGGCAGGCCGGATTGCCGCTGGCGTGGCCGTAGTCCTCCCAGCGGGTCTCCTCGATCAGCTCCCGGAAGCTCTCGGCGTAGCCGTCCTGGATCAGGTAGCACGGCTTCTGCCAGCCGAAGATCGAGTAGGCGGGCATGCCCCAGGGCGTGCACTCGAAGTCATGGACGCCGGCCAGGAACTCGATGAACAGCGGCGACTGGTTGAAGCGCCAGCGACGCGCACCGGGTCGGTGCAGGATCCTGCGGAAGAGTTCCGCCGTGCGCCGGCGACCGATCCAGTGCTCCTGGTCGGGCGCCTTGGCGTAGGCGTAGCCCGGGGACACCATCAGCCCCTCGACGCCGAGTTCCATCGCCATGTCGAAGAAGCGCGCTGTGCGCTCGGGATCGGCGCCGTCGAAGAGCGTGGTGTTCGTGGTGACCCGGAAGCCGCGGGCGAGCGCAGCGCGGATCGCCGAGACCGCCTTGTCGAAGACGCCGTCGCGGCACACCGCCGCGTCGTGCTCCTCGCGCAGACCGTCCAGGTGGACGCTGAAGGTCAGGTACTTGCTCGGCTCGAACAGATCGAGCTTCTCCTCGAGCAGGATCGCGTTCGTGCACAGGTAGATGTACTTCCGGCGCTCGATCAGGCCGGCGACGATCCGATCGATCTCCGGGTGCAGCAGCGGCTCACCACCCGGGATGCTCACCATCGGGGCGGGGCACTCGTCCACCGCCGCCATGCACTGCTCGACGGAGAGGTGCTTGCGCAGGACGCGGCCGGGATACTGGATCTTCCCGCAGCCGGCGCAGGCCAGATTGCAGCGGTAGAGCGGCTCGAGCATCAGGACGAGCGGGTAGCGCTCGACGCCGAAGAGCTTCTGGCGGAACAGATAGCCGGCGACGGTCGCCATCTGCGAGATCGGAACGGACATGGATTCACCTCGATTCGGCAGGTTCGGTCGGTTCCTCGGCGGGGAGCGCGGATCGGGCCCAGTCGGCGAGAGCGGGCGCGGCGCGGCGCAGCGCGGCGAGCGCCCGCCACCCGTGACGCAAGAGGCCCGCGCGGTACAGCTCGGCGCCGGGCGCGTCCACTACCACGCGCAACACCGCGAAGGGTCGGCCGGCGGCGGCCCTCGCGAGCCAGGACGACTCCATGTCGACGGCGCGAGCGCCGGCGGCGCGCAGCCGCTCCCGATCCGCGCCGGTCACGACACGCTCCACGCCGATCAGCGCGCCCGTGTGGGCCGCGATCCCGCGCGCGCGCAAGGCCCGGTCGAGGCCGGCGGCGTCGGCGGTCAGCGCGTCGCCCTCGGGCGTCTCCAGCCGCCCTGCCACGAACACGCTTCCCGGGGCGAGGGCGGGATCGAGCGCACCGCACAGGCCCGCCACGGCCAGCGCCGACGCCCGGGCGGGATCGTGGCGGCGCACTGCCGCGCGGGCGCGCTCCGCTCCCATTCCGGTTCGCTCCACGCACAGGCTCGGATCGCCGGCACGCACCGCCCAGGCCTCTACGGCGAGCGGTGTCCAGACCAGCAGCGGGAGCGCACGCTCGACCGGCGCACTCGACCGCGCGGCGGCGCTCACTCCCGCACCCCCGCCCAGCGGCCGAGCGCCATCAGCGGAAACACCAGTCGGTAGAGGTGGTAGCGGATGTAGAAGTAGCCGGGGAAGCCGGTCCCGGTGAACAGGGGCTCGTCCCAGTCGCCGTCGGGTCGCTGGGTGTCGACGAGCCAGGCGATGCCGCGCTCCAGCGCGGGTCCGCGCTCGCCCGTGGCGAGCAGGGCGAGCAGCGCCCACGCGGTCTGGGAGGCGGTGGAGGCGCCCAGCCCGGGCGCGCCCTCGCTCCCGTAGGAGCGCAGGTCCTCGCCCCAGCCGCCGTCCTCGTTCTGCACCGAGCGCAGCCAGCGCACCGCACGGCGGATCGCGTCGTGCTCGACCGGCACGCCGGCATCCATCAGCGCGGGCACCGCTGCGCCGGTCCCGTAGATGTGGTTGGCGCCCCAGCGTCCGAACCAGGACCCGCCGGGCTCCTGCTCGCGCAGCAGCCAGTCGAGGGCGGCGCGCACGCGCGGGTCCTCGCGATGGCCGCAGGCGACCAGCATCTCGATCGCGTGCGCGGTCACGTCGGCCGAAGGCGGGTCGATCACTTCGCCGAAGTCGCAGAAGGGGAGCTCGCGACACAGGGTGCGCGTGTTGTCGGCGTCGAAGGCGGCGAAGCCCCCGTCCCGCGACTGCATGCCGGCAGTCCAAGCGGTGGCGCGGGCGATCGCCGCCTCGCGCGCCGCGTCGTCGCTCGCACGTGCGGCGCGCAGGGCGAGGACCACCTCGGCCGTGTCGTCGACGTCCGGGTAGCGGTCGTTGTCGAACTCGAAGGCCCAGCCCGAGGGCTCGAGCCCGGGGCGCCGCACCGCCCAGTCGCCGGGGATGCGGATCTCCTCGCGCAGGATCCAGTCGGCCGCGCGCATCATCGCGGGGTGATCCGGCGCCACACCGACGTCGCGCAGCGCCACCATCGCCAGCGCCGTGTCCCACACCGGCGACTGGCACGCTTCGAGGCGGCGTACGTCGCCCTCGCGGATCACGAAGCGCTCGAAGCCGTCCAGGGCGCGGCGCACCGCCGGGTGGTCCAGCGGATAGCCCTCCAGGTGCAGGGCCAGGACTGAGTACACCCAGGGCGGCTGGATCCCGCCCCAGGAGCCGTCCGCCTCCTGCCGCGCCAGGATCCACTCGCAGCCCAGACGGCGCGCCAGCCGTCGCAGCGGCGCGATCGGATGGCGCTCGTAGTGCTGGAGCGCGCGGTCGAGGCGCTGGAAGCGGCCGGGCCAGGTCGACAGCGGGTACACCGGATCGTGACGGGATCCGGCGCGCAGCTCGGCCAGGGAGAAGGGCAGCTCCCGGACCGGGCGGTGGGAGGCGACGATCGTCAGCGGGACGATCGTCTGCCGCGCCCAGCAGGCGAAGTCGTAGACGTTGAGCGGGAACCACGAGGGCAGCAGGATCACCTCGGGCGGCAGCGCGGGCAGGTCCCGCCAGCGCCACTCGCCGAACAGCGCCAGCCAGATGCGCGTGAACACGCGCGTGCACTCGAGCCCGCCCAGCGAGAGCACGACCTCCCGGGCGCGCTTCATCGGCTCCGCCTCGGGCGGGTCGCCGGCCAGACGCAGCGCGGCGTAGGCCTCGACGGTCGTGGAGAGGTCGGCGGGACCACCGCGGTAGTTTGCCCAGCTGCCGTCCTCGCGCTGCTGGGAGCGGATCCAGTTGGCGGCGAGCGCGGTCTCCTCGCGCGTGCGCACCCCGAGGAACTCGCGCATCAGGAGATCCTCGGCGTCCATGGTGACGTTGGTCTCGAGTTCGCCCTTCCACCAGCCCGCGGCATCCTGGCGCGCGAGCAGATGGCTGCGCGCGCGCTCGATCGCCGCTTGCACGGCGCTGGCGAGGGAAGCTCGGGACTGGGCGGACATCGCTCCTCCTGGCGGGTCGCGGCGCTCAGGCCGCCTCGGCGTCGGCGGGACCGCTGCGACCGAGGGCGCGCAGGGCAGCGCGCGCCGCGGCGGAGCCGCTGCGCACGGCGCTCTCCATCGTCGCCGGCCAGCCGGTGTCGGTCCACGCTCCGGCGACCCACACGCTGGAGTGTCGGGTCGCGTTCCCCGGACGCAGGCGGCGCGTTCCCGGAACCTGCCGGAAGGTCGCCGCCGGCTCGTGGGTGGCGAGGAAGTCGAGCACCTCCGCCCCGCGCGCCGCCGGAAACAGCGCTCGCAGCGCCGGCAGGAACACCTCACGCAGCTGCGCGCGACTGCGCCCGACCCATTCGTCCGCGGCCGACAGAGACACGCTGAGCAGCTGACCGCGGTCGACACCGGAGGCGCCCGTGCGGTCGAAGATCCACTGGAGCGGGGTCGCCCAGCCAGCCGCGAAGTCGGGCTCCATCACGCGCCGATCCAGCCAGATGTGGAGATTCACGATCGGGGACTCGCCGAGGCGCGCGAGACCGGCGGCGTCCAGCTGCGCCTCGGCCGGCGCCAGGCGCGCCGTCGTCTCGGGCGGAGTGGCGAGGATCACCGCGTCGGCAATCACCGGCGTGCCCCCGACGCCGAGCACGACGCCGCGCGCGCCGCAGCGGATCGACTCCACCCGCGTTCGCAGGTGGAGCGCCGCGCCCGCGCTGCGCAGCGCGCGCGCACCCGGCTCGTCGTGCAGGTCTGCGAAGGGGACCCGGGCGAAGCCGATGTCCGCGCCGTCGGCGCGGTCGAGGAAGCCCGTGCGCAGGACCTTCGCCGCCAGGGCCAGCGACGCGCTCGCGACGGGGACGTTCAGCGTGGGACGGATCAGCAGGTCCCAGAACCCCAGGGAGGCCGGGTCGCGGACGCCGCACTCGGCGAGCCAGTCCCCGAGCGACCGGGCGTCGAGCCGCGCGTCGTCGGGGTCGAGGGAGGCGAAGCGCCGCGCCACCCGGGCGGCGCGCACGCGGGCGCCGAGCGACAGGTGTGGAAACGCGAGCAGGCTCGGCGCGAGGTGGGCCGGGGCGGGCAGCGCGTGGCGGCGGATCCACGCCAGAGGGCTTCCGGGCGACGCCACGGCGACGGCGAGGCGCGGCTGGAGGAACACGCGCTCCGACACGCCGAGCCGGTCGAGCAGGCCGCGATAGGCGGTGCAGCAGCGCATGAAGACGTGCTGACCGTTGTCGAGCCGCAGACCGCGCTTCTCGGTAGACCAGGCCGCGCCGCCGAGGCGCGGGCGCGCCTCGAACAGGGAGACGCGGGCGCCCGCGTCGGCGCACGCCAGCGCTGCCCGCATGCCGGCGAGCCCGCCGCCGACGACGGCGACGTGCGGGACGGCGCCCGAACCGGTCCTCATCGCGCACCTCCGAGACCGAGCAATGCCTGGAGCGCGCGGCCCAGCGTGGTGGTCCGTCGCGGTCGGACCGGCCGGCGATTGGGATCGAAGCCGGCGCGCTCGAGGGCGTCCGCCGTCGCCCGGCCTCCCCCCACGTAGGCCGCGACCACCGGGCGGGCGAGCCCCCGCAGCCGGCGGCACAGAACCGGCCCGTGGGCGAGCCCCTCCCGCGCGCGCGCCACCTGGATCGCGACGCAGCGCCGCAGGGATGCGGGGGCGGGCGCGGCCAGCAGATCCGCGGCGCTGCAGCCGCAGCGCGCGCGGTCGTCGGCGGGCAGGTAGCAGCGCCCGACCCGTGCATCCTCGGCGACGTCCTGGCAGTGCTCGAGCACCTGGAGCGCGGTGCACACGGCGTCGGCGTCGCGACGGTTGGCGTCGCTGGCCTGGTCGAAGATCCGCAGCACGAGCTCGCCTACGGGCTGCGCCGACACTGCGCAGTAGGCGAGCAGCTCGTCCCAGCTCGCTAGGTCCGGTGCGCGCTGATCCCAGCGGTTCGCCTCCACCAGGCGCAGGAACGGCTCCAGGGGGAGCCCGTGGGCGCGGACCACCGGCTCCAGGCGCTGGAGCAGGGGATGGCGCGCCTCGCCGCGAAAGGCTGCGCGCAGATCCTCTTCCACCGCGTCGAGCAGCGCGAGGCGATCGCCCTCGGCGGCGTCACCGGCCTGATCGATCAGTCGCGCCACGCCGTACAAGGCGACCAGGTCGCGGCGCAGCGCGCGCGGGAGCCAGCCCATCGCCACCGGGAAGTTCTCGCCGCCGAGCCGTCCCAGCACCGTCTCCGGCGCCAGCGCCGGCGCCGAGAGCCGCCCGCCGGTCGCCGCGATCGCCGCGGCCGCCTCAGCCATCGTCGCTTCCCATCGCGGCGCGCGCGAGCTGGCGGAGGCCCTCCCGCCGCAGGTCGCGGTTGTGCGCCGACGGGTCGAGCAGGGCGAGCAGCAGATTGCCGTCGAGCAGCGCCACCAGGGCCGCGGCGTTCGCCCGGCTGTCGCCCGCGCCCGCGCCCGCCTGCCGCAGGGTGTCCGCCAGGTCGGTGATCAGGGCGTCGTGCAGGGAGAACAGCGTCTCCAGCAGCGCCTCCCGGAGTCGCTCGCTCTCGAACAGCCAGCGCACGATCGAGCGGATCGCCCCCTCGTTCTCCTCGACCACCCGCTCGTAGGCGCCGAGGATCTCCAGCACGCGCTGGCGCGGCGGGATGTGCTCGAGGCTCGCTTGGAGCTCTCCGAAGAACGGAACCAGCATCCGGCGAAAGGTCTCCCGGAACAGGCCCGCCTTGTCGCCGAAGTGCCAGAACACCGCGGCGCGGCTGACGTGGGCGCGCGCCGCGACCGCGGAGATGCTGGTGCCGTCGTATCCCCGCTCGGCGAACAGAGCGAGGGCCCCCGCGACGATGCGATCCTGGGTCTCGGCCTTGCGGGTACTTCGCTCGGAGGGCACGGCCGAACCCGTAGCGCCGCAGTCCGCCGGGCGGGAGGGTTGCGCCGCAGAGGCCGTCGCCGGGGGGGCCAGGGAGGAGGCAGAAGTGGTCGCGTCAGCCATCCCGGCCGCCGCGGAGCGTCCGGGAGGCCTCGGCGGCGGGCGCCGCATCGTCGCCGAGCCACGCGCGCAGGCGCGGCCCGATGATCCGGGGCGCATCGACCAGACGCTCGGGTCGCGCCGCGCCGGTGAGCAGCAGCAGCGCGCGAACCCCCTCGGTCAGCTCCTCGGCCAGAGCCGCGACCGCCGTCTCGCCCCCGCGCTCGAAGGCGCGGAAGAAGGGCAGCGCCAGGCCCGCGGCGTGGGCGCCCAGCGCCAGGGCGCGCACCACGTCGAGGGCCGTTCGGATGCCGCCCGAGGCGAGCGTCCCGAAGCCGGCGCGCCGCGCGAACACCACGCTCGCGGCGGTCGGGATACCCCACTCGCGCAGCACCCCGCCGAGCGAGCGCTGGCGCGCGGAGCCGCGCAGCGCCTCCACGCCCGGCCAGGTCGTGCCGCCCGCCCCGGCCGCATCCACCCACTCGACGCCCGTCGCGCGCAGACGCGCGAGCGTGCGCGGGGAGAGACCGCAGCCGGTCTCCTTCACGATCACCGGAACCGGCAGCGACTCCACCAGCGCGGCGATCGCATCGACGCAGCCGCGGAAGTCGCGATCACCCGTGTCCTGCACCAGCTCCTGGGCCGCGTTCAGGTGCACGCAGAGCGCGTCCGCGCGCACCGCCTCGACCAGCTCCGACACCGCGGCGGGACCCGCCTCGCGAGCCTGCACGACACCCACGTTGCCGAACACGGCGATCTCGGGCGCCGCGTCGCGCACGCGGTAGCTGGCGGCGGTCTCGGGATCCGTCCACATCGCGCGCTGGGAGCCGAGGCCGAAGGCGAAGCCCGCCTTCTGCGCGGCGGCAGCGAGCGCGCGGTTCACTACCCCGGCCCGCGGCGTTCCGCCCGTCATGCCCGAGATGTAGATCGGTGCGGCGAGCCGTCGCCCGAACAGCTCGACCCCGGAGTCGACGTCGGCGGCGGAGAGCTCGGGGAGGGCCTCGTGCAGGAGCTGCACCTCCTCGAGCAGCGTCGAGCCGCGGCCCTCGACGTCGCCCTCGGCGCACAGATCGAGATGGGCCTGCTTGCGCGCGCCGACCTCGCTCATGCGTAGGCCTCCCGGCCGAGCCACACGCGCGTGACGACGGCGACGCGGCGGGCCCGGGACAGCCGCAGGGCGGGGCCGAGGCACGGGAAGTCGCGCTCCTGGAGCGCCTCCAGCAGGTCGCGGTAGATGGCGCCCATCGCCTGGGCGGGTCGCAGCGCCCGCGCGGCATCCGCCGGCAGGGCCCGGCGCGCGCGGCGATAGTGGTCCCGCGCGCGCTCCGCGTACAGCGCGAGCAGCCGCCGCAGCGGCTCATCGGGCTGGTCCGCGTGCAGGCTCTCGGGCGTGACGCCCAGCCGCCGCATGTCCTCGCGGGCCAGGTACACGCGGCCGGAGGCCGCGTCCTCGCCGACGTCGCGCAGCACGTTCGTCAGCTGCACGGCGATGCCGAGCTGCACGGCGTACTCGCCGATCCGCTCGCGCCGCAGCCCGCGCACGCCGCAGACGAGCACTCCGATCGTCGACGCGACGCAGTAGCAGTAGTGCTCGAGGTCGGCCAAGGTCTCGATCGGGGTCGCGTGCAGGTCGGCCTCGATTCCGGCGAGCAGGTCGACGAAGCAGTCCTCGGGCAGGCAGAAGCGGTGGACGGCGTCGCCCAGGGCGATGCCGACGGGGTGACGCGCCTTGCCGCGATAGGCGTCGGCGAGCTCCTCGCGCCACAGCGCGAGCAGAGCCGACCGGTCGCCGCGCACCGCCGGGTCGTCGGCGATGTCGTCGGCGAGGCGGCAGAACGCGTAGATCGCGTTCAGGGCGCGGCGCTGGTCGGCCGGGAACATCCAGAACGCCGCGAGGAAGCTCGAGCGGCTGCGCCGGGCCACGCTCGCGCAGTGCGCGTAGGCGTCGTGCACGGCGGGGGGGAGCCGATGGCGGATCATGCGGCCGCCTCGGGCTCGGGCGGACGTTCGCGCGTCTCGACCGCCGCGAGTGCCGCCTCGACGATCGCCTCGCTGTCGATGCCCGCTTCGCTCCACTGCGCGACGGCGTCGCCGTGGTCGAGGAAGCGATCCGGCAGGCCGAGCCGGTGCACGCGCGTTCCCGGCGCCGACTCGGCGAGCAGCTCGAGGACGGCGCTGCCGAACCCGCCGACGCGCGTGTGGTCTTCGACGGTCACCAGGACGCCGACCTCGCGCGCCAGCGCGGTGAGCAGCGCGGCATCGAGAGGCTTCGCGAAGCGCGCGTCGACGACGGCGGCAGACACACCGTGTCCCTCCAGGATCTCGGCGGCGGCCAGCGCGGGGGCCACCGTCCGACCGAGGGTCGCGATCGCGAGATCGCTTCCCGGTCGCAGCAGCTCCCCCTTCCCGATGTCGAGCGGCTTCGGATCGGGCTCCACGTCGCAGCCGGTCGCGGTGCCGCGCGGGAAGCGCAGCGCAAAGGGCCGGCCGGAGTCGATCGCAGTCGCCAGCAGCCGCTGGAGCTCGTTCTCGTCGCGCGGCGCTGCCACCACCAGGTTCGGGATCAGACGCAGGTAGGCGAGATCGAAGGCGCCGTGGTGGGTCGGGCCGTCGGCTCCCACCACGCCGGCGCGATCGAGCGCGAAGCTCACGGGCAGCTCCTGGAGCGCCACGTCGTGCACAATCTGGTCGAAGGCGCGCTGGAGGAAGCTCGAGTAGATCGCGCACACCGGGCGCAGACCCTCGGTGGCCAGGCCGGCCGCGAAGGTGACCGCGTGCTGCTCGGCGATCCCGACGTCGTAGCAGCGGTCCGGGTGGCGCTCGGCGAAGCGGTCGAGCCCCGTGCCGTCGGGCATCGCGGCCGTGAGCGCCACCACGCGCGGATCCCGGTCGGCGATCCGGATCAGGGCCTCGGCAAAGGCCTCGGTCCAGGTGGGAACGCGCGCGCGGGTCGTGCGCCGCCTTCCACTCTCGCGATCGAAGGGGGCCGTGGCGTGCCAGCGGTAGGGATCGGCCTCGGCCGGCGCGTATCCGCAGCCCTTGCGCGTCTTCACGTGCAAGAGGGTCGGTCCCTGCGCGTCGCGCAGTGCGGCGAGCGCGTCGAGCAGCGCGTCGAGGTCGTGCCCGTCCACCGGCCCGCGGTAGTCGAGCCCCAGCGCGCGGGCGTAGGCGGCGACCTCGCCGGTGCGGGACAGGCCTCCGACGTTGGGGGCGATCGACATCCCGTTGTCGTTGAACACGACCTTCACGGACGCGCGCAGATGACCCGCGTGGTTGAGCGCCTCGAAGGACATTCCGGCCGTCGCCGCGCCGTCGCCGATCACCGCGACCGCGCGACGCGCCACACCCGTGCGCGCGGCCGCCTCGGCGATGCCGAGGGCCGCCGAGACGGAGGTGCCCGCGTGCCCGGCGCCGAACACGTCGTAGGGACTCTCGATGCGCCGCAGGAAACCCGCCGGTCCGTCGGCGCGCTTGATCCGCACCAGCTCGTCGCGGCGACCGGTGAGCGCCTTGTGGCCGTAGGCCTGGTGGCCCACGTCCCACACCACGCGGTCGTGCGGCGTGTCGAAGGTCGCGTGCAGTGCGACCGTCAGCTCGACGGCGCCGAGACTCGCAGCGAAGTGACCGCCGACCCCGGCGCCGATCGCGATCAGGTGCTCGCGCAGCTCGCGGGCCACCTGGCCCAGCTGGCGGCGATCCAGTGCGCGAAGCGCGGCCGGCTCCTCGATCGTAGGAAGCAGCTCCAGAGCCGATCCTCCTGCCCGAGACCGGGTGAGCCTCTCTCGAACCGACACGCCTGAACACCCGACCCGCCCCCGGACCCTCCCGCGAGCGGCACGACGCGGCCTCACCCCTGGCCTGCCGGGCTGCAACTTCACTCGTCCAGGCCCACTGCGCAAAGGGAATCGCTGTACCGAAGCGCCCCCTCGGTCAGCGAGCGCGCCCGCCCGCGGCCTTGCCCGCCCCGGTGCTGCGCGGAACCCTTGGCGACCGATCTAGGATAGGGTCTCGCGTGAAACGCGTTCTCCACCGGCGACGAACGCTCGAATCCGCCCGAGGGGTCCGATTCAAGTGACTGCAAAATCGACGGAATTCGACTCCGATTACGAACTGGTAGACCGCTACCGACGCACCTCCGGCCGCGTCTACCTGAGCGGCGTCCAGGCCCTGGTGCGCCTGCCGATGATGCAGCGCGAGCGCGACCAGGCCGCCGGCCTGGACACGCGCGGCTTCATCTCCGGCTACCGCGGCTCACCGCTGGGCACCTACGACATGGCCCTGTGGCAGGCGCGCGACCTGCTGGAAGAGCACGGGATCCGCTTCGAGCCCGGGATCAACGAGGACCTCGCCGCCACCGCCGTCTGGGGCTCCCAGCAGGCGGGCCTCTACCCCGAAGCGAAGCACGACGGGGTGTTCGGCATCTGGTACGGGAAGGGCCCCGGCGTCGACCGCTCCTGCGACGCGCTGAAGCACGCCAACTACGCCGGCACCTCGCCCCACGGCGGCGTGCTCGCGCTCGCCGGAGACGATCCCGGCGCCAAGTCGTCGTCGATCGCGCACCAGAGCGAGCAGGCGCTGATCCACTGCGGCATCCCGATCCTCAACCCGTCCAACGTGCAGGACTACCTCGACCTGGGCCTCTACGGCTGGGCGCTCTCGCGCTATGCGGGCTGCTGGGTCGGCTTCAAGTGCCTCACCGACACGGTGGAGAGCGCGAGCTCCGTCGAGGTGGGGCCCGAGCGCGTGCGCGTGGCGCTGCCCGAAGACTTCGAGCGTCCGCCGGGACTCCACATCGGCTGGTCGAATCTGCCGATCGCCGTGGAGCGGCGTCTGTTCGAGCAGCGGCTGCCGGCCGTCCAGGCCTTCGTGCGCGCGAACGGCCTGGACCGCGTGGTGGTCGGCGGCTCGGCCCGGCGCCGCCTGGGCATCGTGACCACGGGCAAGGCCTACCTCGACGTGCGCCAGGCCCTGGAGGAGCTGGGCGTCGACGACGCGCTCGCCGCCGCGCTCGGCCTCGAGGTGTACAAGGTCGCGCTCAGCTGGCCCCTCGAGCCCGAGCGGATCCGCGGCTTCGCGCGCGGTCTCGAGCAACTGATCGTGATCGAGGAGAAGCGCCCGGTGATCGAGGAGCAGCTCGCGAGGCTGCTGATCAACCTGCCCGATCGACCGCTCGTCGTCGGCAAGCTCGACGCCGAGGGGCGCCCCTGCGTGCCGAACGTCGGTGAGCTGTCGCCCGGGGACGTCGTCGGCATCGTGCGCGGCTGGCTGACGAAGGCGGTGCCCGAGCACGCCGACCGCCTGCGCGCGCCGGCGCCCTCCCCCGCGCCGTCGATCTCGGCCGGTCCGACGCGGCTTCCGGCGTTCTGCTCCGGGTGCCCGCACAACACGTCGACCGTCGTGTCCGAGGGCAGCGTGGCCCAGGGCGGCATCGGCTGTCACGGCATGGCGGTATGGCTGCCCGACCGCCCGACGCTCGCCGTTACCCACATGGGCGGCGAGGGTGCCAACTGGATCGGATCGGCGCCCTACACCGGAACCGACCACATCTTCCAGAACCTGGGCGACGGCACCTACTTCCACAGCGGGCTGCTCGCGATCCGGGCGGCCGTCGCCGCGGGCGTACACATCACCTACAAGATCCTCGCCAACGGCGCGGTGGCGATGACCGGCGGCCAGCCGATCGAGGGCGAGCGCATGGAGGGCGAAGTCACCGTCCCCGAGATCGCGCGCCAGCTCGCCGCCGAGGGCGTCGTCCGGATCGCCGTCGTGACGAACGAGCCGGCGAAGTACGGCGGCGGAGCCGCCTTCCCCAAGGGCGTGACGATCCACCACCGCGACCACCTCGATCGCGTGCAGCGGGAGCTGCGCGACGCGCCTGGCGTGTCGGCGCTGATCTACGACCAGGTGTGCGCCGCCGAGGCGCGGCGCCTGCGCAAGCGGGGCGAGTTCCCGGACCCGGACCGCCGGGTCGTGATCAACGAGCGGGTGTGCGAGGGCTGCGGCGACTGCAGCGTCCAGTCCAACTGCATCTCGATCGAGCCGGTGGAGACCGAGTTCGGGCGCAAGCGCCGGATCAACCAGTCGAGCTGCAACAAGGACTTCTCCTGCCTGAAGGGCCACTGCCCGAGCTTCGTGACGATCGAGGGCGGCCGCCCGCGCCGGGCGCGCGCGGAGGCGCTGCCGGGCGACGACGCGCGCTTCGCCGCCCTGTCCGACCCGCCCGCTCCCGACCTGGACCGACCCTTCAACGTGCTGGTGACGGGCATCGGCGGGTCGGGTGTGATCACCGTGGGCGCGCTGCTCGGCATGGCCGCCCACCTCGAGGGCAAGGGCTGCTCGGTCCTCGACGTGACCGGCCTCGCCCAGAAGAACGGGCCGGTGACGAGCCACGTGCGGATCGCCGAGCACCCGGAAGCGCTCGCCGCGACTCGCATCGGAGCCGGCGGGGCCGACCTGGTGCTGGGCTGCGACATCGTCGTCTCCACCGGCCCGGAGAACCTGGCGAAGCTGGCGAAAGGTCGGACGACGCCGATCGTGAACAGCCACGTGGCGCCCACCTCCGCCTTCGCCACCAATCCGGACCTCGACCTGTCGAGTCGGGGCATGGAGGAGGCGATCCGCGCAGCGGCCGGGGACGAGGCGTGCGAGTTCGTGCCGGCAACGCGCCTGGCGACGGCGCTGTGCGGCGACGCCATCTTCACCAATCCCTTCCTGATGGGCTTCGCCTACCAGCGCGGTCGGCTTCCCGTCGGCCGCCCGGCGCTCGAGCGCGCCTTCGCGCTGAACGGACGCGCCGTCGAGGCGAACCTGCGCGCCTTCGCCTGGGGCCGGCTCGCCGCCGAGGACCTCGCGGCCGTCGAGGCCGCGGCCGGTCCGGCGCTGCGCGATGCCGAGGCCGAAGGCTCCGCGACCGATCTCGAGGCGATCGTGGTCCGGCGCGTCGATTTCCTCACCGACTACCAGAATGCGCGCTACGCGGGCCGCTACCGCGCCCTCGTGGAGCGCGTGGCCGCCCGCGAGCAGCAGGTGGCGCCCGGATCGGATCGTCTCGCACGCGCCGTCGCGCGCTACTACTTCAAGCTGCTGGCGGTGAAGGACGAGTTCGAGGTAGCGCGTCTCTACACCGACGGGGTGTTCCGGCGGCAGCTCGAGGCGGAGTTCGAGGGCGACTACCGCCTCTACGTCCACTTCGCCCCGCCCTTCTCGATTCCGATCGTCGATTGGCTCACCGAGCGACGCGATCCGGACACGGGGCGCATGCGCAAGTGGCGACTCGGCGCACGCTGGTTCCTGCCCTGCATGAAGGTGCTGGCGAGGTTCAAGGGGCTGCGCGGAACGCCGCTCAACCTCTTCGGCTGGACCGCCCACCGCCGGCTCGAGCAGCGCCTGATCCGCGACTACGAGGCGGAGCTCGAGGCGCTGCTGGGCGGCCTCGGTGCCGACAACCTCGACCTCGCGGTGCAGATCGCGAGCCTGCCCGAGCACATCCGCGGCTTCGAGCAGGTGCGCGAGGAGAGCATCGAGTCGGTGCGTGCGAAGCGCGAGGAGCTGCTCGCGTCGTTCCGGCTCCGGAGCTGATCCGGGCGAACGCATGGCGCGCATCCTGTTCCGCAGCGCGAACCTGCTCGACGGCGAGCACGAAGCCCGCCCCGGAACGACGGTGGTCGTGGAGGGCGACCACTTCACCCACGTCGGCGACGAGCGGGCGCAACCCGCTCGCCCGGGCGATCGCGTCGTCGACCTGGCGGGTCGCACGCTGATGCCCGGCATGGTGTTGTCGCACTACCACTCGACCTATCGCGACATCACGATCCTGCCCGCTCCGCTCGGACTGGAGAAGCCCCCTGGCTACCTGATGCTCGTGGCGGCCGAGAACGTCCGCCGCGCCCTCCACGCGGGCTTCACCGGCATCCTCTCCGCCGGGGTGGTGAACGACAACATCGACGCGGAGCTCGCCCTCGCGATCGAGGAGGGCGTCGTCCCGGGTCCGCGCCTCGTCCCCGGCGGCCTCGCGCTCGACACCACCGGCGACTACAACGACACCGGCAGCTACTGGTGGCGGCTCGGCAACACCGGGGCCCAGCGATTCTGCGACGGCCCGGAGGCGTTCCGCAAGGCGGTGCGCGAGGAGACCAAGCGCGGCGTACGGATCATCAAGATCTTCGCCAGCGGCGGGCACGGGGTCGCCGAGGACGCGAGCACGCGCGGCTTCGCCACCGACGAGCTGCGGATGATCGTCGCCACGGCCCACCAGCGCGGCGTCCCCGTGCGCGCCCACTGCGCGTGGCGCGACCTGATCCTCGAGTGTATCCGCGAGGGCGTCGACATCATCGACCACGGCGACGAGGCCGACGCCGAGTGCATCGACGCCATGGCCCAGAAGGGCACGTTCCTGTGTCCGAGCCTGTACCTGGTGAAGCAGCTGCTCGACTATCGCGGCGAGATCCCGATCGCGACGCCCGAGCAGATCGAGGTGGTGCGCCGCGAGTTCGACCACGCCTGCGAGGTGGTTCCGCAGGCACACGCCGCCGGCGTGCGCCTGCTCACGGGCGACGACTACGGCATCCTGATGCTGCCCCACGGAAACTACGCCGCGGAGCTCGAGTTCTACGTGAAGGACCTCGGCGTCCCGCCCCTCGACGTGCTGCGCTGGGCGACGGTGCACGGAGCCTGCGCGATGGGGCGCGGAGAAGATCTCGGTCGCGTGGCGCCGGGTCGCATCGCCGACCTCGTCGTCGTCGATGGCGACCCGAGCGCGGACATCTCGCTGCTCGGAGATCCCGAGCGGATCCTGGCCGTCGCCAAGGGCGGAAGCTTGGTGGTGGACCGCCTTGGTCGAGCCCAGGGCGAACCGACGGTCTGATATCCTGGCCGCCGTGAGCCGGTCGACCCGACCCCTCCCCGTCGCCGCGCGCCGACCACTCGCCGCCGCCGCGCTGATCGTTGCGGGTGCCACCATCGGCTGTGCCAGCACGCTGCTCGAGAATCGGCCCTGGCTCGCCGTCGAAACCGAGCACTACCGGGTGTGGAGCGCGCTCAGCGAGCAGGCGACGCGGCAGCTCGCCGGTGACCTCGAGCGCTTCCGGTCAGCGGCAGAGTTCGTGTGGGGAAGCCGGATCGCTCCCGCACCGGTGCCCACCCGCGTCTACGCCTTCGACGACCGCGGGGTCGGCGCGCGCCTCACGCTCGGCGAGCGCAGCTACCTGGTGCCGCGCCAGCGCGGCGACTGGATCGTGCTGCGCACCGGCGAGGGCTGGACCGGAGACGCCCGCACACCGCTCAAGCTCGCGTACGCGCGCCGGCTGTTCTGGAATGCCAGCGAGGCACCGCTGCCCCCCTGGTACGAGGAGGGGCTGCCCCAACTCGCCAGCACGCTCGAGGTCGTCGCCGGCGGCGCCCAGGTCGGGATCCCGCGCCGGGACCACGTGGAGACGTTGCGCCGGAGCCAGTGGATCCCCTTCCAACGGCTGCTCTCCGCCAGCGACCTGAGCCGCTGGTCGACGCTCGAGCTCGAACTCTTCGAGTCCGAGAGCTGGGCGCTGCTCCACTACCTGAAGCTGGATGCGCAGCCGATCGCCGAGGCTCCCGAGCGCATCCACGCCCTGCTCGCGCGCGACGTCGGCACCGATCCCGGGAAGCGGGAGACGCTCGACGGAGGGCTGCAGCGGACGGTCTGGCACCGGATCTCCGCCTCCGAGCTCGACTCGCTCTCGATCGCGATCGCGGCTCCGAAGGGCTCGACCCCGCCGGCACTGCGCCCCGTTCCCCGAGGCGAAGCGCTCGCGGTGCTCGGTTCGCTCGCGCTCGAGGTCGGACAGACGGAGCGCGCCCGCGACTACTTCGACGATGCCCTCGCCGAGGATCCGGGGTCGACCGCCGCGCTCGTCGGCCTGGGGCGGATCCTGGCCGCCGCCGGGGACGCGGCCGGTGCCGACGCGCGCTTCGCCGCGGCCCGGGCGCGCGCGCCCGACGACCCGGAGATCCTGCTCGACCTCGCGCGGCTGTGGCTCGAGCGCGCGGCGCACGGCGCGGACGCCGGCGAGCGCGCGCAGTGGGCGTCGCAGGCGCGCGACCTGTATCGGCGCTGCACCGAGCTCGCGCCCCGGATTCCCGAGGGCTATGCCGGCGTCGCCGAGAGCGAGCTGATCCTGGGAGATCCGTCCGCGGCGCAGGCGGCACTCGCCCCCGCGCGCCGCCTGCTGCCCGGCGACGCCTCGATCGGGGTGCTGGCCGTACGGGTGGCCCTCGCCTCGGGCCACGGCGCGTCGGCCCGGCGGGAAGCGATCGTCCTGGATTCGCGCGCGCGCAGCGCACCGGAGCGCGCGTCGGCCCAGGCCCTCCTCGACCAGGTCGAACCCCGAGCGGCACAGCGCTGATGAAGCGCGACCGCTCGTTTCCGCTGCTGCTGCTCTGCTTCTTCCTCTCGGGCCTGGCAGCGCTGATCTACGAGACGGCCTGGACGCGCGAGTTCGCGTTCGTGTTCGGCACCTCGGAGCTGGCCGTCGCCACGGTGCTCGCCGCCTACATGGGCGGACTGGCCGCGGGGGCCGCCCTCGCCGGTCGCTTCGCCCAGCGGATCCGGCGACCGGTGCTCGCCTACGGCCTGCTCGAGCTGGGGATCGCAGCGAGCGCCCTCGCGGTTCCGCTGGGCATCGCCGTCTCGCGCTGGCTCTACGTGGCGGTCTTCGGCGGCCAGGAGGATCTGCCCGACGCCGGCGGTCTCACCACGTCGCTGTTCTACCTCGCCTGCTCCTTCGCGATCCTGCTGGTGCCGACCGCCATGATGGGAGCGACGCTTCCCCTGCTCGCCCGGCACGCGGTGCGCGAGGACCGCGAGCTCGGCTCCCGGATCGGCGTGCTCTACGCGGTGAACACCGCGGGCGCGGTGAGCGGGGTGCTGATCGGCGCCTTCGTGCTGCTGCCGAGCGTCGGACTGCGCGCCACGATCGCGGCGGCGGCGGCGGTGAACGCGCTGGTGTTCGTCGCAGCCTGGTCGCTGGCGCGCGGCGCTCCGCCGCGCGAGGCGACGGTCGCGCCGGAAGGCGCGCCGGCGCGCGCTCTCGCCGGCGGTCGCGCGAGCTGGATCCTGGTCCTGATCGGCGCCTCGGGCTTCGTCTCCTTCACCTACGAGGTGCTGTGGGTGCGCCTCGTCGGGCACCTGGTCGGCAGCGGGACGGACGCCTTCGCGACCATGCTGGCCAGCTTCCTGCTCGGCATCGCGCTCGGCGCCGCCGTGGCCTCACGGATCGCCAGCTCGGGGCGCCGGGCGGCGGTGGGCTTCGCGCTGGCTCAGCTCGGGATCGCCGCCCTCTCGCTGCTCGCCTTCGCCCTGGTCGATCAGATTCCCGTCTATGTCGACCGGCTGCGCATGCACGGTGCGGCGAAGGCGTGGACCGACGTCGCGGCCTGCATGGTGACGCTGTTCCCGGCGGCTCTGTGCGTCGGCGCGACCTTCCCCTTCGCCGTGCGCGTGCTCGCGCGCGGTCGCGACGACGCCGGGCCCGCCAGCGCGCGCGTCTACTCGGCGAACACGGTCGGCTCGATCGCCGGCTCGGTCTGCGCCGGCTTCTTCCTGGTGCCGGGACTCGGCTTCGAGGGCACCCTCACCGTCTGCGTCGCGGTGAACCTGCTCCTGGCCGGGCTCGCGGCGCTCCTGCTCGAGCCGCGCCGCCCCTGGCTGGTGGCGGCGGCCGTCGCCGGCGGTCTGGCGCTCGGCGTGGCACCGCCGGCCCGGCCCTGGCACATGCTGCGCGCCACGTCGATGGGAGTGAACACCTCGGCCTGGGGACCCGTGACCTACTTCGGTGTCGGACGCTCCTCCACGGTCATCCTGACCGACCAGCGTCTGTCCTGGGGTCTGCGCACCAACGGACTGCCCGAGGCCGGGATGCCGCGTCAGAACGCGGGTCTCGCACGCAATGCCCTGACCCGTTGGCTCACCGGCCTACCGGTGGCCGCGCGCCCCGAGGCGCGCTCGCTGCTGCTCGTCGGGCTCGGGGGCGCCATGGCCCTCGAGGTGGTGCCCGACTCGATCGAGCGGATCGACGTGGTCGAGCTGGAGCCGGAGGTGCTCGCCGCGAACCAGAGCGTCGCGGATCTGCGCTGGCGCGACCCGCTCTCGGACCCGCGCGTGCACGTGCACCTGAACGATGCGCGCAACGCTCTGCTGCTCGCCTCCCGGCCCTACGACGTCATCGTGTCCCAGCCCTCGCATCCCTGGGCGGGCGGCGCCGCGCACCTGTACACCCGTGAGTTCTTCGAGCTGGTGCGCAGCCGCCTCGCTCCCGAGGGCGTGTTCGTGCAGTGGATCGGGCTGCCCTTCGTCGACGAAGCACTCTTCCGCTCGCTCCTCGCCACCCTCTGCGACGTGTTCCCGGACGTCCGCGCCTACGCTCCGCCTCCCGAGGGCGGTGTGCTGTTCCTGGCCTCGAACCAGCCCATCGACATGGAGCGCAGCGTCGCGCGGGCCGTCGCTCTCCATCCCGCCGACTTCGCGCTGCTGGGGATCCGCTCGCCCGAGGACGTCACCGTGAACCTGCTGCTCGACGAGCGGGGAACGCGCGAGCTCGCGGCCGGGGCTCCGCTGAACCGCGACGGTCACAACCGGCTCCAGAGCCGGTCCGGGCGTCTCGGCGAGGACTCCCTCTACGGCAGGATGGACGAGCTGGTCGCCCCGGTGGATCCCCTCGTGCGCGCGCTACCGGAAGGGCTCGACGTCTTCTACCTGCTCCGGCGCATGCCTCCGAAACGCGGCGAACGCGTCGCCGCGGCGCTGCCCGACCCGCTCGACCGGGAGGTCGGCCTGGCGCTCGCCGAGATGGAAGCGGGCAAGCACGTCGGCCCCCGCCGTCGTCTCGAAGCGGTGCTGGCCCAGGATCCCCGCCACGAGGAGGGGCGCGCCGCGCTCCTGCGCCTGCGCGCCGGCGCGATCGCCGACGGGCGCGATCCGGAGGCGTTCCTGGCGCCGCCCCTGTCGGATGCGGAACGCGCGCTCGCCGACGGCTGGCGGGCCCGCGAGATGGACCCGAGCGGCGCCGCGGTCCGAGCCCTCGAGCAGCAGCTCGCGGCGATTTCCTTCCGGGATCCGCTCGGCGCCGACGCGGTTCGCCTGCGCATCCAGGCCCGCATCGAGAGCGGCGATCCCGTGGCGATCCAGCAGGCCGTCGAGCTGGCCGAGACGAGTCTCGGCGATCGCCCCGACCCGTCCTCGATCCTGCTGCGCGCCGAGGCGGCGGCCGCCGCCGGGGATTTCTTCTCCGAGCTCGAGACCCTCGGCGAGCTCGTCTCCTACCTCCGGCCCGGAAGCGGCGCGAGTGGGGCGCTGGCGCTGCGGGCGCGCTCGCTCGCCGAGGCCGTGCCCTCGAGTCCCGAGCTGCGTGTGCTGCGCGCGCGCACGATCCAGCGCCTCGGCGGCCGGGTCGATCCCTTCGTCCGCGGGCCGGCCAAGGCACCGACCGCGACCGAGGAGGAGACCCCGACGCACGACCCCGAGGGCTAGTCCAGCGGCGGCCCGCCTCTCGGGTCGCTAGAAGTCGCCCAGGTCGCGCAGCACGGTGTACTCGTAGGGCGCGTAGACGAACACGTCCCAGGCCGTAGCCACGCCGCCGCTCGGCGCAACGAGCGGCGCGCTGACGGCGAAGAAGATCGTTCCGAGCGCCAGGGCCGCGGCGTTGAGCGGCCGCAGGACCGCGACGTCGAAGGCGATCGCGAGCCCGTCCTCGTACCCGGCGGCGGCGGCGGGCTGCGCAGCGGCCAGGGTCATGCCGACCAGCAGCGCGAGGGCGACCCCGCGAGCACGGCGATGTGCTCCCCCTCTCGAGGCCCTCGGCCGGGTCGGGTCTGTCGAAAGGGTCGAGTGGGCCCGGTCTCCACGCATCGCTGGGCACCTCCGCGTCTGGTCGCAGGCGCAGGGTGCCATGATCGGAAGACCTCCGCCAAGCGCCCGCTGGCGCGGAAGAGGTCGGGTGGTTCACTCTCTGTCGATGTACGGGTCGGAGCGCGGGGTCCAGCGCGTGCCCTCGGTCGTCGCCTGCGGCAGCGCGGTCGTGCTGGTGGCTCTGCTGCTGTGGGCGGTGGGCCAGCCGATCTTCACGGATGATCTCTGGTGGCACCTCGCCTACGGACACGCCTTCGCCGAGGGCGGTCCTCGGCTCGCCCTCGACCCGCTGCTCTACGACGCAGCGGGTCCGCCCCTGCGCGGCTCCTGGCTGGCGGACATCGCTCTCGCGGGCGTGTCGCAGCTGGCCGGCTGGAGAGGCCTGCGCGCGCTCCACGTCGCACTGGTCGCGGCGATCCTGGGACTCGCGTGGAGCGCGCTGCGACGCGCTGGAGCCTCGCGCGCGGGGGCGAGCGTCGGCGCCGGCCTCTTCGTCGCGCTCGCTGCCTACCGACTGGTCCAGCTGCGGCCGGAGCTGCTGACGATCCTGTTCTGTCTGCTGCTCCATCGCTGGCTCCTGGCGGGCGAGCGACCGCCCCGCTGGGGCGCCGTCGCCGCGACCGCCGCCCTGGCCGCCCTGTGGGCCAACGTGCACGCCGCGTTTCCCCTCGCGCTGCTGCTCCCGGGCGCGGCCCTGACCGGGCTCGCACTGGCGCGTCCACTGCGAACGCCGTCGGAGCGCCGCAGCGACCATCAGCGCGCCGTGCGGCTCGCCGCCGCGCTGGCCGTCGCCGCCCTCGCGGCGCTCGCCAACCCGGGCGGGCCCGGCGCCTACCGGGCCTACTTCGAGGCCGGCGGCGCCACGCCCGCTCTCGAGCGGGTGTCCGACGAGTGGGTTTCGACGTCGCTGTCCACCTGGCCGGCCCTGCCGGCGCTGCCCTCCCCGCTCGCCTGGACCCTCGTGTGGGCGCTGGTGCTCGCCACCGCGTGGCAGCTCTACCGCGTGTTCACCCCCGGCAGCGCCGGCGAGCGCCGCCCCCTGCCCGATCCGGCGAGCGTGGGGCTCTCGCTCCTCTCGCTGGCGCTGATGCTCTCGGCAGTGCGCTTCCTGTGGCTCGGCCTGTTCCCGCTGCTCCTGCTCGCGCGGTGTGGCCGAGCCGGGGCGGCCGCCGAGGCGCGGCACCGGTGGTCGCTCGCCGTGGCGGCCGCCGTCCTCGTGCCCGCGTTCGTGTTCCTGGGCGACTGGTCGCTCGTCACCCGCGGCCTGCCGCGCACCGCCCGGGGCTACGCCGAGCCCTATCAGGTGGGCAAGTACCACGCCCACGCGATCTGGCTGCTGCGCGACAGCGGCATGCAGGGCCACCTCTACCAGGACTACTTCCTCGGCGGCTTCGCCGGCTACTGGCTGGCGCCGGAGCTGCGCTCCCTGGTGAACGGAACGCTGAATGTGAAGCGCGGGACGCTCGACGCCCTGGCCGCCATCGCGGCACGCCGCGGTGAGCGCGAGGGAGAGGACTTCGCCGGGCTGCTCGACCGTCTCGACCTCGACCTGTTCCTGGGCATCCACACGCCTTCGGCCGGCGGGCCCGGTCGCAGGGGAATCGCGACCACCGCACACCTCGAGGACACCCCCGGCTGGATCCCCGTCTTCCGCAACCTCGACTCCGCCCTCTATCTGCGGAAGAACGAGCGCAATCGCGACAACCTCGACCGGCTCGCCCGCTACTACACCGAGCGCGGCGTGCCCTTCGACCAGGAGAAGGGGTTCGAGGCGAAGCAGGTGATCGAGCGGGCGCCCCGCTGGGCGGCCGAGCACGGTGTCATCCCGATCGGCTACGAGCGCACGGCTCACCGGGCGCGGACCGGTCACGACCCGCGCGCCCGGGACGCCATCGCCACCGTCGCTGCCCTGCTCGGGGACTATCAGGACGCCGTGGCGATCGACCAGACGCTGCTGCGCCACGACGCCGACGCCGTGCGCGTGCGGCGGCGCCTGGCCTGGTCGCTGCTGAGACTGGGACGCGACGAGGAGGCGCGCGCCGTGGCCGCGCCCCTGGCGGATCTCCCCGCCAGCGACGGGCTCTCCCACGCGATCGCGGAGGTGGCGAGCGCGGCCGCCACGCTCGATCCGCAGGCGCGGCGGAGCGCCGTGGCGACGCTGCCGTTCCTCTCCCACGAGGAGGCCGGCTGGATCCTCTCGCGGACCCTGAGCGCGACGCCCCGTCCGCCGCGCTACGAGTGACCGGGCCGGCGCGGACGCGACCGCCGACGGGGATCAGCCGCCCGAGGCGGAGGTCGCCTCCTGGTGCGCCTGCTCCTCGTCGATGTGGGCGATCCACACCTTCGCCTCTTCGCGCGCCGCGTCGTAGTGGGTGGCGCTCTCGAACCAACGCCGCGCCTCGGACGCGTTCTTCTGGCTGTAGAAAGCAATCCCCATCAGCAGGTGCGCGCTCCCCGGGTCCTGGAGGTCGCCCTTCGCCAGCGCCTTGTCGAGAGCGGCCGTCGCACCGGCCCAGTTCTCGCGCTGCACGTACACCTGGGCGAGGCGCACGTAGAGCTCGCCGTCGTCGGCCAGGCTCGCGGCCCGCTGCATCGGCTCGATCGCGTCGTCGTACTCGCGCGCCGCGATCCAGCTGTTCGCCAGCATCGCGAGCGCCTCCGAGTCGGGCTGGATCGCCTTGCGGTCGATCTCCTTCGCCAGCACCTCACCCGCGCGGTAGGGGACGTTCAGGAACAGGAGCATCTGTCCCAGCCGCTTGAGGTTCTCCTGCTCGTCGAGATAGCCGCCTTCGTACGCCAGCTGGAGCGGAATCGCCGCCTCCTCGAAGTTGCCCAGAGCACCGTAGACCGTGGAGAGGCTCAGGAAGTAGCTCTTGTTCGGGAAGCGGGCGACCAACTGCTCCAGGATCGGAATGCTCTCCTGATACTTCTGGTCCAGCAGGTAGATCGCGAGCAGGAGCTGGAGCCAGGACTCCTTGGGGGCATCCGAGCCCTCGACGGCCTTGCGAGCCGGCACGACGGCCTTGTCGAACTGCTCCTGCTGGTAGTAGTTGAGCGCGAGGATGTAGTAGGCGGTGGAGTTCGGATTGGGCTCCTCGGTGAACCACAGCTCGAGGGTCTCCGCGGCCTTCTGCCAGTTCTCGTCCTGCATCCAGAGCATGGCGATCTGGTAGCGCAGGTCGGTGGCTTCGTGGGGCAGCAGACCATCGGGCACCGCGATCGCCTCTGCGAAGCGACGCCGCGCCTCCTCCCGGTTCCCCTCGGCGTTGGCGATGAAGCCGTAGTCGCGCAGGATCATCGCCTGCCCGACGGAATTCATCCTCTTGAAGTAGAGCTTGTCGAGCTCCTGCTTCGCCTCCTCGGGGCGCTCGTCGTAGAGCAGCTCGAGCGCTTTGGCATGGCGCTCGAGCACCTTCTGCGAAGGACGCGGGCGGTCCTCGAGCTCCGGACTCGGCTCTGCCTGGCGCGACCAGTGGTGCTTCTGCTGGCCCTTCTGCGAGTCCCCCGGATCGGACTGGCCGAGCGCGGCGAGGGGCGCGCACAGAAGTCCCGGGATCAGCGCACTCGCGATCCAGCCCCGGCGGCGGAGACGCGTCGCTCTCACGGCTTGAACTCGAAGGTGATCTGCATCCCGGGCCTCTCCACGGGCGCGCCGTCCTTGATCTTCGGGTTGTACTTCCAGCGGCGCACCGCCGCGAGCGCGGCGCTGTCGAAGATGCGCTGCGGGCGCGAAGCGACCACGCGCTCGTCCTTCACCGCACCCGACTTCGCGATCGTGAACTCGACGGTCACCCACCCGGTGATACCGCGCGCCTCGGCCTGGGCCGGGTACTCGGCATCGGTGCGCACCAGCGGCACGGCATCCCGGTCGCTGCCCCCGCCGCCTCCGATGCCGGTCTCGATGTGAGCGGTGGGATCGATCTGGGGCGCGATCTCGGACACGCCCTGGGCCGGGTCGAGGCTCGAGCGCGAGCGGCTGATGTCGGGCGGGGGCGGCGGCTGCTTCGGCTTCTCGCGCTTCGGCGGCTCGCGCTTGGTCTGGGGCGGCGTCGTGTCCCGGCGCAGGCGCACGAACTCGATGCTCAGCGGCTTCCCGCCCGGGGCCAGCTGGTAGCCCACGGTGATGATCGCCTGCATGGTCCAGAACAGGAGGAAGGTCACGAACGCCGCGGCTACGGTGGAGACGGCGAGCCGCATCAGTGGGCGGCCTCCGCCTCGATCCGCGACGCCAGCAGCGCCGCGCTGCGCTCGTCGAGCACCGAGGTGATCCGTCGGCTGCGCGTGCTCAGGAGCGCGTAGAGCATCACGAGCGGAATCGCGATGATCAGCCCCAGCATGGTCGTCACCAGCGCCTCGGAGATACCACCGGCCATGATCTTCGGATCGCCCGCTCCGTACAGGGTGATCGCCTGGAAGGTCTTGATCATTCCCGTCACCGTCCCCAGCAGACCGAGCAGGGGCGCCACGATCGACACCGTCTGCACGACCCACAGGTAGCGTTGGACCTGGGAGGTCTCGCGCAGCACCGCCTCGTCGAGCCTCTGCTCGAGCGCCTCGGGATCGGCATGGCGATTCGCCTCGTACACGCCGAGCACGCGGCCCAGCGGATTGTCGTCGGTGGCCCGATCGCGTTCGGCCTGGGCGTCCACCCGGCGGGCGGTCAACGTGAGGGTCACCAGGCGCGCGCCGCCGAGCAGCACCGCGAAGATCCCCAGCGCGATGATCGCGTAGCCCACCGAGCCTCCCTGCTCGATCCGCTCGACCACGCTGGGGGTGTCGGTGAGCGCGTCGAGCAGCGTGCCGCGGCTCGGATCGACGGCGAGTCGCTGGTAGCCCTTCCCGCCACGCCAGAACCCCTCGGCGCTGTGCGCGTAGACGGGCGGCGGCGGGCGACGCAGCTCGATCAGCTTCTGCTCGTCCTTCGACCAGAGCAGGTACCGCCCGTCCGAGATGGCCGTGAAGGGTCCGACGCGGATCACGCTCTGCTCGCCCTCGGACTCGCCGTCTGCAGCGAGGACCGGCACCGTGATCCGGGCGACGCGGGACTGCTCCGTGAGCTCGCGCTGCAGCTCGAACCACAGCCGCTCGAGATCCTCGGTGGAGGGAAGATCGTTGCTCCGCCCCAGGCGCTCGAGCAGGTCCGAGCGCGGCCCGACCCCGGCGCTCGTCACCGAGTCCCAGGCCTGGGCGCTCATGTCCGTCGCCACCAGTCGCACGACACCGAACAGCTCGCCCATCTGACCCAAACGCTCGCTGAGCCGCTCACCCAGCTCCTCGAGCTCGAGCTCGTTGTCTCCGTAGCGCTTGTCCAACGACGATCCCTGCTCCTCTTCGCGCGCGACGAGCGCTTCGGTCTGGTGCAGCTGCTCGCGCTGCTCGTCCCGGGCGCGGACGAACTTCGCCTCGCGGCGCTTGTCCTCCTCGCGCTCGGCCGCCGCGTCTGCGCGGACCCTCTTCACCAGCTCGGGGAGCGGGACACCCCGGCTCTCCTCGACCGCGGGAGCCGGCGTCTTCCCGGCCGGCGCTCCGGCGTCCTCGGCCGAGGCGACGCCCGAGAGCAGCAGCAGAAACGCGAGCCACCGGAACGACCCGCGCATCAGCTCGCTCCGCCCGTCGCGCCGGGCTCCAGCAAGGGCAAGGTGATCAGGTCCGGCGCGACCTGCTTTCGCGCGACGCGCAGCCCGTGGCGCACGTCGGGCACGAAGCTGGAGTCGAGCTGCTTCCAGCTGCGGGTCTCCTGATCCCACACGCCGACTTCGCTCTCGTCGAGCGTGAGGTACACCAGCGCAATGCGACCGAAGCGCAGGAAGTCGACCGTGGCGCCGTCGCCGGCGGGCTGGAGCGCGGCGCGATACGCCTCGATCGTGCGCCCGTACTCCGCCTCGGCCTGGTAGGCCTCCATGATCAGGCGGAACTTCTCCGAGACCGACACGTCTGCGCGGACCATCAGGCGGCGCAGGTCCTCGATGCGTTTGGTCCGCTCGTGGAGCAGGAACGGGACGTCCAGCGCGACGAAGGAGTCGAGGGCGGCGATCATGCGCATCATCAGCGGCGTCACGCTGCGACCCACGGCGTCCACCTGATCCAGCTGATCGCGCAGCGAGCCGATCTCCTTCTCCTGTGATCCCACCAGCTCGCGCATGCTGGCGTTGTAGGAGCGCAGCGAGGTGAGCTGACTCGTGGCCGCGGTGTTGCGCGCGAACAGCTGGTCGGCTTCGTCGCTGAGCGCGTCGATCCGCTTCTGCGACTCGATGCCCGCGGTGTTGGCGCGTCGCCGCACGTCGCTGGCCTCGTGCAGCGCGCGCAGGGCCCGCACCGCAGGCGTGTCGGCCCGCGACTCCTCGCCGCGGACGTCCGCGGCGCCGGCGCCGACCAGCAGCCCGACTACGGTTACGAGCAGACACGCGCGGAGGCGGGGAATCGTCAACCGGTTTCTCCCCCGGTCCTGAAAGAGCGGACAACACTAGATTCTACGCAGGCTTGGGGTCAAGCCGTGCAGCGATCGAAGGGCCCGGGCGGAAAGGCGAAATCGTGGAATCTGCAGACATCAGAAATATTGCATTTGAGTGCAATTCCGACCTACCCTGGCGTCGGAGGAGCCGATGCCCCGACCTGCCCGCGCCCCCGCCGCCCAGCCGCGCATCGACCGCCGGCGTCGCCGCAATCGCGAGGCCCTTCTCGAGGCGGCGATCGATCTGTTCCAGGAGCGGGGCATTCGCGGCACCAAGCTGGAGGACATCTGCGAGCGGGCGGACGTGTCTGCGCGGACTTTCTTCAATCACTTCGAGACCCGCGAACACCTCTACCGGGCGTTGTCGCAGCAGCGGGCGCGACAGCTCGCGGCCCTGTTCGACACCTCGGCCGGTGAGCCCGGTTCCCTCGCCGAGAGCCTACCGCGCATCTTTGCGCGGATCGCAGCCTATCTCGACGCGCGTCCCCTCTACCGGGAGCTGGTCGGCGAGATGCTGCACGCCCGTCCGGGAGGTGCCAGCGAGCTCGTGCGGACGCGGGCACTGGGGAACGCCGTGCGGCGCTTCGTCGAGCACGGCCTGGCCGCGACCGGGGCGCGCTGCGCCGTCGCCCCCGAGGTGCTGGCCGACGTCGTGCTCGGTGCCCTGACGACGGCCCTCGCGAACTGGAGCGCAACCGATTCGTACGATCTCCCTTACGAACTCCAGCGCTCGGCCGCCGTTCTCCAGCTGCTGTTCGTGGCGGCGGAGCAGACGCCCGCGGCGCGGCGGTCGCGCTGACGTCCCACCCTCGGGGCGGAACCCGAAAGGAAGCCTTACATGACCACCGCCACCGTCGACACGTTCATGAACGATCCGATGACCTTCTTCGACCGTTCGATCACGAAGATGCACCAGATCCCGCGCGACGAGCTCGAGTCGCTGCAACGGCAAGCCATGCAGCGGCGCTTCGCTCAACACCGCGAGAGCATCGTGATGCTGCGCAATCTCGCCGACCGCCTCGACGTAAAGGAGGTGAGGGAGTTCGAGGACGTCGTACCGCTCTTCTTCGCGCACACGGCCTTCAAGTCGTACCCGTCATCGCTGCTCGACAAGAAGCGTTTCGACCTGATGACGAAGTGGCTGGACAAGCTCACCTCCCACGACCTCTCCCGCGTCGAGACCGAGGGCTGCGAGAGCATCGACGACTGGATCGACCGGCTCGACGAGCAGACACCCCTCGAGGTGATCACCTCCTCGGGCACGACGGGGACGCTCTCCATCATTCCCAAGGACAAGGCCGGGGCCACCTACAACATGGAGCTCTGGAAGATGTTCCTGTTCCAGACCTTCGGAAAGGAGCCCACGCCCGCGGAGCTCGACCCCCAGGTGGACGTGATCTGGCCCAACTACGCCAAGGGGAAGCTCGGCCACCTGCGGATGGCCGCGATGCTGAAGCGCGCCTTCACGGGCGGCGACGAGAGCCGCTTCCACGCTCTCTACAGCGAGGAGGTGAGCACGGACCTGATGTTCCTGGCGAGCAAGCTGCGCGCCGCGGCCTCGCGCGGCGAGCTGGATCGCGTGCAGATCGACCCGAAGCTCCTGGCGCGCAAGGACGAGTTCGAGGCGATGCAGGCGCGCCGGCCCAACGAGATGGCGACCTTCCTCGAGCGGTGCACCAGCGAGCTGGCCGGCAAGCGGGTGTTCATGACCGGCGCCTACAACCTGATGTTCGAGCTCGCCCAGGAGGGGATCGCGCGCGGCGTGAAGAACGTCTTCGCCCGCGACTCGGCGATCCTCACCGGCGGCGGCCTCAAGGGGTTCGTGCTGCCCGAGAACTACATGGACGTGATCCAGGAATTCCTCGGCGTCGACGAGATCCAGGAGGGCTACGGCATGTCCGAGATCAGCGCCTTCCACTGGGCCTGCCGGGAGAAGCGCTACCACGTCCAGCCCTGGGTGATCCCCTACCTGCTGGACCCGGACACCAGCGAGCCGCTGCCGCGCGAGGGCGCGGTGACCGGGCGCGCCGCCTTCTACGACTTCCTCAACCGCAGCCACTGGGGCGGGATCATCTCGGGGGACGAGATCACGATCGACTGGAGCACGCCCTGCCCCTGCGGCCTGGCCAGCGTGCCGATCGCCCACGAGATCATGCGCTACAGCGAGAAGCAGGGCGTGGAGGACGACCGCATCAGCTGCTCCGCGACACAGGAGGTGAAGAACGAGGCGCTGGCCTTCATGGGGGAGTTCGAGGGATGACCGCCTACCGCGTCCCGCTCTTCCTGCGCGGGGAAGTGATCGAGAGCGACTGGGTGCCCTTCGGCGGTCGCTGGCCGGGCGGTGGCTTCGAGGCGCCGGATCCGCGCAAGTACGTCGACCGGCTGCCGCTGGCGACGCCGATGGCCCTGGCCGACCTCCAGCGGGTCCCCTTCGAGGAGATCCTCGAGGTGCTGGAAGCGCTCGGGCAGGCGCTCGACATCGACCGCAATCCCCACGTCCAGCAGGCGTACGAGGCGGGCCTGGTCGCCTCGAACTACCCCGCCTCGATCCTGCGCAACAGCTACGTGACGCTGCCCCACGTGTTCCGCAAGGAACAGGTGCGGGAGATCGCCGAGCAGCGGATCGGCATCGACTACCTCGAGGGCTGGGTAGGCCGCACGCTGGCGGACGGCCGCGAGCTGCGCGTGCGCGCCTTCGGCGCCCGGTCGCTGCACGTCCCCGCCGGAAACGGCGGCCTCGTATCGGCGGTGACGATCATCCGCAACGCGATCACGCGCAGCGACGCGATCCTCAAGATTCCCTCGAACGACCCGCTGACGGCGATGGCGATCGCGCGCACCCTGGCCGAGGTCGCTCCCAACCACCCGCTGACCCGGCACCTCGCCGTCGCCTACTGGAAGGGCGGCGACAGCGCGATCGAGGATCGGCTCTACCGGCCCGAGCACGTCGAGAAGATCGTCGCCTGGGGAGGCTTCGCCTCGGTGAAGCACGTGACGCGCTACATCCAGCCGGGCCTCGAGCTGATCGCCCTCGACCCGAAGCGCAGTGCCACGATCATCGGCCCCGAGGCGTTCCGCGACGAGGCGACGCTGCGCCGTGTCGCCCTGCGCGCCGCCTGCGACATCGGGATGGCCAATCAGGAGGCGTGCGCAAGCGCGCGGGTGATCTACGTCCTGTGCGGCACGGACGCGGCGGGGCTCGAGCGCGTGCAGCGCCTCGGCGAGGCGATCTACGCGGCGCTGCTATCCCTGCCCGAACACCTCAGCACGGCGCCGAAGACCTTCGACCGCGAGCTGCACGATCACCTCGACGCCTCGCGGATGGCGGAGGACTGGTTCCGCGTGATCGGCGGCGAGCGGAACGAGGGTGCCATCGTGGTCTCGTTGATCGACGAAGAGGTGGACTACGCGCCCATGCTCTCGGGCCGCGTCGCCAACCTGGTGCCGGTGGACGACGTCGAGCGGGTGACGCGCGCCGTCACCGCCTACACCCAGACGGTGGGCATCTACCCCGAGAGCCTGAAGGAGCAGATCCGCGACCGGCTGCCCCTGTTCGGCGCCCAGCGGCTCACCTCCCTCGGCTACGCCTGCCATCCGGCGATCGCCGCGCCCCAGGACGCGATCGAGCCGGTGCGCCGCATGTGCAAGTGGATCGTCGAGGAGAGCTGCGACCCGGAGCGGGTGTTCCCGATGTGGCGGACGCCCGGCTCGCGGGACTGAAGCCCGCTCCCTCAAGCGCGACCGAGCAGCACCTGGCCCGGGCGACACGCGGCCTCCAGCGCCGCGCGATCGGCCTCGGGGAGCTGCGGCGCCCGCCGCGCCGGAGCCCCGCGCACCAGGCCCGCGGCGCGCTCCTTCCAGGCTCCGCCCTCGGGCAGCTCGAGGAACGCCTCGATCCGGGCGAGCACGGCGACCGGATCCGCGACCAGGTCCTCGAAGCGCACCTCCGCATAGCGCTCGGGCGCCAGCTCGCTCAGGGCCCGGTAGCCGTGCAGCACCTGGTCGCACCAGTAGCGGCCGAACACTGCCGGCGACGGGCGCGAGGCGAGCACGCGCGAGATCGCATCGCGACCCGTGGGCGGCGCGTGCAGGTCGAGCGGGCCCAGATCGGCGAGCCGCGCGCCGTCATCGAGGGGCGCGTCGTAGAGCAGCGAGATCGGCAGGCGGTAGGCGTGGTGGTGCACCATCGAGAGCGCGGCCTCGGGCCCGTCGCGGTGGATGTGCAGGAAGCGCGCATCGGGGAAGTGGCGGACCAGCTCGCCCAGGTAGTCGAAGGAGGAGCCCGAACGCTCGAGCCAGAAGCTGCGGCCGTCGCGCTCCACCAGCCATGCGAAGAGCTGGCGGTGGTGGGCGACCGCCGGCTGGCGCGGATGCGTCGCCACCCGCGCCATCACCTCGTCGAAGAGCGCATCGGGATCGTCGCAGAGCCGCGGCAGCATCGAGACCAGGATCCAGGGCAAGGGCTCCTCGCGCCGGTAGCGACCGCCCGACCCGAAGGGATAGGTGATCTCCGCCACCTCGTAGCCCCGGCGCAGCACGGCGGTGACGAAGGGCTGCTCGGCGGCGATCAGGGCGCCGTAGGCCTTCCCCTCGATCGGCTCGGGAGCGAAGCGGCGCTGGAAGTCGATGCCGTTGAACAGCTCGAAGACCGACAGGGCACCGGGGTGCTCGGCCAGCATGCGCGACAAGAGCGTCGAGCCACAGCGCCCGGTGCCGACGACGAAGCGGTCCATCCCGTCCCCTCAGAAGTGGATGCGGGCGGTGATCGCCAGGACGTGATCGAGCCCGTCGCTGTCGACGATCGCATCGTACTCGGCGTGGGCCTCCACCTGGTCCCAGATCCGGGCCGACCAGCCCAGACCGACGACCGCCGCGTCGCGCGGCTCCTGGGCCCCGATGATCCGTATCGGGACGCCGGTGAAGGAGCCCTCGAGCTCGGTCGAGAGCTCGCGCTCGGTGTCGCCGTACTCGTGGCGCCAGCTCCCGCGCAGCTCCGGCAGCATCGTCGCGCTCTCGTCGATCCGGAGCCGGGTGCCGATCCGCATCCCCACTTCGCTGCGCACCGAGTCGGTGGTGTCGCCCTCGACGCGCAGGGACAGCACGCCTCCCCCGCCCTCCTCCACCTGGTCCGAGTCGAGCCGCGTCCAGTCCAGGGAGGCGAAGGGAACCAGCGACACCGGACCGAGCTGGGCCAGGTTCACGCCCGCCTCCCCGCCCGCCCCGTAGCCCGTGGTGTCGTAGTCCGCGTCGGCCTTGGCGGCGAAGCTGCCGACGTCGATGTCCCGCTCGACGTGGTTGCGCGCCCAGGAAAAGCGCCCGGCGCCGGAGAGATAGCCCCAGCTCGCGCTCCATCCGCCGTAGATCGCGCTCTGGACGCCCTGGGCGGTCGCATCGTCGGGGAGATGCGAGACGTCGATGTCGGCGTAGGTGTAGCCGACGGCGAGCCCGATCCCGAAGCCGGAGTCGAAGCGGTGGTCGAGCCCGACGGTCGCGCCCGCGAGTCCCAGGTCGACGTTCGAGGCGTCGCCGCCCCCGTCCAGCTCCGCCAGCTCGCCCCAGCCCTCGAACCACAGCGAGGAAGGGCTCGCGTCGAGCGCCGACCGGGAGCGCAGCCCCGAGGCGCTGTCGGCCTCGCGCTGAGCCGCGGACGCCGCCGAGGCCAGGTCTGGCTCCCCGGCGCCGCGCCCGGCGAGCGAAAGGATCGCGTCCCCCGAGGCCCAGGACGCGCCGCGCGAGCGCCGGTGCAGCGACCGGGCAAAGCGATCCGCGGTGGCCAGGTGCGCCGAGGGAATCGCCGTGTAGACCTCGCCGCTCAGCGCGTCGAAGACCGGGGCCACCTCGCCGGGGGCCAGCACGTTGAAGGCGTCGAAGAACCCCGTCCACTCCGGATCGGGCGAGGGACTCACGACGAAGGCGTCGTACTGGGACTGGAGGTCATCCGCGACCGCAAGCTGGTTCGGGGTCTGGGCGAAGGTCGCGATGTTGTTCAGGTCGCCCTGGACCGACACCGTGTAGGTATTGCCGACGACCGAGGGTGTCACCGTCAGGAACGCCAGGTTGCCGGTGGACAGCGTCGGCACGCCGGTGAGCGTGCCGGCGGTGAGCAGGGTCGCGTTCACCGGAGCCCGGTAGTCGCCCGACTGCGGGTCCACGACGAGCGTCGCGCCCGAGGCGTCGAGGGCGAGGTTCGTCGCCAGCTGGGCGCTGGTGCCGTCGTCGCGCAGGCCCATGCGCAGCGCCGATCCCGGCGCGAAGGTGGCGGTGTTCACGGTGATCGGATCGCTGTTCACGGAGGGCTGCACGGTGCCGGACACCTGGAGGTCGGCCATCGGCGCATTGCCCGAGCCGGCGAGCGTGCCCGGCGCGCTCACCGTCAGCATCGGGGTACCGGTCAGATCGGCGTCGAGCGCCAGCGCGCCGCTGCGGACCTCCGTCGGGCCGGTGTACGGCTGGTCGACGGCGACCGACAGCGACTGGCTGCCGACGATCGCCACAACGCCCGCTCCGGTCACGGTCGCCGTGAGCGGATTGCCGCCACTCAGGATGTCCAGCTCCGCCCCGCTCGCCAGGTCGACGTCGCCGGAGAGGCTGATCGAGGAGCTGGTCACGATGCCCGAGGCGATCTCGGTCCGGGCGTGGCTGTTGGCGCCCCCGAGCAGCACCGAGTTGCCGGCACCCGGGTCGAGCTGGAGCGTGCCGGGGCCGCTGATCGCCCCGGTCAGGAGTCCGCCGCTGGTGAGACGGAACACGTCGTCGGCGTCGCTGAACTGGATCGCGCCCTTCACCACGTTGGCGGGGTCGAGCACCGTCAGGCCGTTCGGCGCGCCGTCGTACGCGAGCGTGCCGCTGAAGTTGCCCGTGGAGAGGGTGAGCGTGGAGGTGTCTCCCGCGACCTGGAGCGTTCCCGCGCCGCTGAGCGCGCCGCCCCAGGTGGTGGTCGTCGCCGGGGTCAGCCCCGCGCTCAGCGTGGCGCCGCTCTGGATCTGGATGTCGCCGTCGGGATTCAGCGGAGAGCTCTCCGAGAAGATCAGCGTCCCACCGCGCACGATCGTGCCGCCGCTCCAGCCCTGGGGGCCGCCGTCGAGCCGGAGGATCCCGTCGCCCTGCTTCTCCACGATGCCCGCGCTGTCGGCGTCGAGGTCGTCGATCACGCCCGAGTAGACGAACTCGGCGAGCGGATCGCCGGGATCCTGGGGCTGGTCGAAGATCAGCCGCGCTCCGTTGAGGACGTCGCCGGGGAAGGCCGCGGCAGGGCCGCGCAGCACGCCTTCGATCACCCGGGTCTCGCCGCTGTAGGTGTTGGTCCGGGTGAGGGTGAGGGTGCCGGCGCCGGTCTTGAACAGCGAGCCCGTGCCCAGCGGCTCGTCCACGATCGAGACGTCGAGCGTGGTGGGGCGCGTGGTCTCGTAGGTGAGCACGCCGTCGAGCGCGATCTTGCCGCGCGACTGGTCGACGTCCACGATCGTGACCTCGCCGCCGAGCAGGCGCAGATAGGTGACGTCGGGATCGCTCCCCTGGATCTCCAGACCGGCGCCCTCTCCGTCGATCCGGACGCGGTCCACCTGCAGCTCGAGCGGACTGGCGGGCAAGGGCACCGAGATCACCGGGTTCATGACGCCCAGCGAGAAGGTGATGCCCTCGTCCGGGACGGCCGTGGTGAGCGCGTTGCGCAGGGAGCCCGCCCCGGAGTCGGCGGTGTTCGTCACGACCGACTGGGCGCGCGCGATCGGCGCGGGCACCGCGAGCCCGCCGGCGAGACCCGCGATCAGCAGCAGCACCTTGCGGGACATCCCGCCCCTCGCTCGTCCGGGGTGGATCAAGGGACGCAACCTAGCGCAAGGGGACCCGGGCCGGCGGTGAGGCCCCTCACCCGTCCGCGGCAGCCAGATCGCCCGGCAGGGCCCGCGCGGCCAGGACGAAGTGCACGGTCGACCACACGCTCATCACCGCCACCACGGAGACCATCGAGTAGCGGATCGCCAGAGCCCCGTGCGCCTCGAACACGTAGTCGTTGAGCCATCCCACCGACAGCGGACCGAGCCCGAGACCGATGATGTTGGTGACGAAGAGCAGCACGCCCGCCGCGACCGCCCGCATCCGCACCGGAGCCAGGGTCTGCACGGTGGAGAAGACCGGCCCCTGGTACATCGCCGCGATGATCAGCCCCGGGAAGGCGATGGCGAGGGCCCGGTTCGCGTCGGGGTGCAGGAAGAAGGTGAGGATGAAGGGCATCGGGCCCAGACAGGCGATCGCCGGGATCCACATCCACCAGCGCACGTCGCGGCGGCCGAGCCGATCGGCCATCAGACCCGCCAGCAGCGAACCGATCGCACCGCCGACGCCGAGGACCAGGCCGTACTTCGTGCCCAGCTCGGCGCCGCCCATCTCGTGGACGCGGCGCAGGAACGTGGGCGCCCAGTTGGCGAAGGCATAACCCGAGAACGCGGTCAGGCCGATGCCGAGCGAGAGATGGCGGAACGAGCGCTTCGAGGCGAGGAAGCGCACCACGTCCATCACCGGCGGGGCGTCCCCGATGACCGGATGCGCATCCTGGGCGCCGCGAACCGGCTCGCGCACGGTGAAGCGCACGAGCAGCGCCAGCAGCAGGCCGGGCAGTCCCACCACGACGAACGCGCGCCGCCAACCCCAGAACTCCTCGAGCCAGCCGCCCGCGAACACTCCGAACAGGATGCCGATGTGGATGCCCATGGCATACACGCTCAAGGCCGTGGCGCGCTGGCTCACCGGGAAGTAGTCGGCCA
Source organism: uncultured Spirochaetales bacterium (assembly GCA_964653555.1). Lineage (GTDB taxonomy): Bacteria > Myxococcota_A > UBA9160 > UBA9160 > SMWR01 > JAHEJV01. The sequence continues at coordinate 82,350 of CAZZFT010000004.1, forward strand.
GCAGCGAGTGGGCCGGAGGCGAGAGCGCCGCCTCCCCCACGCCGACGCCGACCCGGGCGAAGGCCATTTGCGCGAAGCTGTTGACCATGCCCGAGACGCAGGTCATCCCGCTCCACAACGCGAGACCGATCGCGATGATGCTGCGGCGCAGCCACACGTCGGCGAGGCGCGCGATCGGGATCCCCAGGGTCGCGTAGAAGGCCGCAAAGGCCGGACCCGTGAGGAAGCCCATCGCCGAGTCCGAGACCCCGAGATCGGCTTTGATCGGCTCGAGCACGATCGAGATGATCTGGCGGTCGACGAAGTTGAAGACGTAGGCGACGAACATCACCCCGAGCACGTACCGGGCGTACGCGGGGCTCGAGGCGACCGTCGGCCGGGAATCGTTCAGGACGGCTCCGTGTCGAGTGCGAGGGCCACTGTGCCCACCGCGGTTCGCCCGGGTGACGACCGGGGGCCCTATCGGTCGAGACGGGGTACCACAGGCCGCGCGGTACGGCTCCTCGCCCCGGATCAGGAAGTCTCCGAGGCGACGGGCAGGATCTTCTCGACTGGCCCCAGCGTGAACTCTGTGAGACACCAGACGGTCACGATTGAGAGCATCAGCGAGGCGAAGAACCCAAGGTAGGGCAGAATCGCGCTATCGAGCGCGCGGGCTGTATTCGCAACGGAATAGAGTGGCCATCCGACTCCGAAGGACACGCCCACGAACACGATCGGGCAGATGAACATCGCCAGGAACTCCCGTCCCTTTGCGATCGAGGGCCACACCTTGGCTGTGAAGACAGCCGTGGAGAGGAACGAGGTGGCGTTGACGAGACCGATGCCCAGCGGAAACCCGAATATCGGCCACGGGTGGGCTCCGAAATAGCCCCACAGCCCTACATTGATGGGAATAATCTCGAATACGGACAGGCCGAGGACCGATCCGAAGAAGGCTTTCCATACAAACTTTCCGTCCACACCCTGGCGGATGCGCTTGGCGAGCATCAGGACGAAGACACCCAGCGACAGGTAAACGGCCGCGGAGTATAGGGGTATGAGCCTCCCGATGAGCTCGAAGGCCTCGTGTTGACCGACATGCGGGTAAACGCAGGTCTGAGCGAGATCCCAGATGGGCTCACTGAACATCATCCCGACCGAGCCGAGCCAGAAGTACAGGAGGATCCGCGTGCAAGTGGCTCGGCTCTCCCGGATCATCCAACACCAGGCGTAGACCGCACCAAGGGAGGCGAGCACCGTGGCCACGATCTGCGCTTGCGCGGGCATGACCAGATCCAGCGCAGGCTGAATCGCCGGCGTCACGCTCTCGTTCACCACCGCATGCATTTGGGAAGCTCCTGGTCTGTCGGACGACGCCAACCGAGAGCGCTCCAGACGCAGGGGGAGCCACCCGTACGACCCCCATCGTCGCACGGACGGTGGGCAATGGAGCGGCTTTCGGGTGGCGGGGGTCTTCCAGGCCAGGACGTTGCCGCGGCCGCCGTCGAGACGTCGAACGGCGTCTCGCGGAAGTGCTCCGAGCGGGCCAGCCGGAAGGGATCCCGGGCGCAGTCGCCGCCCCAACCGGCTCGATTTCAGTGGTGACCCGGGCGCGTCCCGCCCGGGTTGGACGGGCAGCATATCATGCCTTCCTCTCCCGCTGCTGCTGCCGGTCCAGGCGCAATGGGTCGACGGAGCCCGAAGAGTGTCGGTGAACCCATAAGAGGAGCAGGATGCAGCCTCAGAGCGGCCGCCTCATAGCACGACGCGTGGAAAGCTCCGCGAACGCTTGCTCCGCGAGAGCGCGCCGGTTTACGATCGCTTCGTCGCCGCACCTGCGGTGTCGATCCCGCCGGAGGCAGCCCGATGTGGTTCCAAAGCGGTCTCGCCCTGTTCCTCCTCCTGGCCTCGGCCGCGGCTCCGGCTCGCGCCGGCTGGCAGGCCGGCGGCACGCCGATCGTCACCGCCACCGGCGCCCAGATCGACCCCGCGATCGTCCCCGACGGTGCCGGCGGCGCCTACATCGCCTGGAACGACAACCGCATCTCCGGCAACGCGGACATCTTCCTCCAGCGCGTGAGCGGCTCGGGCGAGCTGCTCTGGCCGGCCGAGGTCCAGGTCACGAACCTGGCCGGAGACGAGATCGGCCCGGCCGTGGCGCCCGGGCCCGGCGGCGGCGTGCTCGTCACCTGGACCGACGAGCGCAATGGCAGCAACAACCGCGACATCTACATCCAGTACGTGAGCGCCTCCGGAAGCCCCCAGTGGGGTGCCAACGGCATTCCGGTCTGCACCGCGGCGCTCGACCAGGTCGGCTCCGAGATCGCCAGCGATGGAGAGGGCGGCGGCATCGTGGCCTGGGTGGACCGCCGCTCGGGCAGCAATGACATCTACGCCCAACGCATCAACTTCTTCGGCACGGCGCTCTGGACGGCCAACGGCGTGGTCGTCGGCGCCACGGCCGAGACCCAGAACGACGTCAAGATCATTTCCAGCGGCACCGGGCACGCCATCGTCACCTGGCGCGACAACCGCGACGCCGACGGCGAGATCTACGGACAGCGTCTGGGCCCGGCCGGTACGGCGTTGTGGACCGCGAACGGTTTGTCGGTCTCGACCGGCGCCAAGCGCCTGGGCACCTCGTACTACGGCATCACCCACGACGGCGCCGACGGATTGATCGCGGCCTGGCACGACCAGCGCGTCTCGGGCCCCGGCATCTACGCGATGCGGGTCCCGACGACGGGCGTCCACGCCTGGGCGAGCGACGTCCCGCTGACCCTCGAGCCGTACTCCGCGTCGTCGCCTCCCGCCGTGGTGTCGGACGGCAGCGGGGGCGCGATCGTCGCCTTCCAGGACTACCGCAACGCCGACTCGGACATCTACGTCCAGCGGATCGACGCCGCCGGCGTCGTCCAGTGGGACACGGACGGCTATCCCCTGGTCACGGTCGCCGGCACGCAGTACTTCCCGGCGGCGGCCGCCGACGCCGGAGGCGCCATCGTCGCCTGGCGGGACCTCCGCAACGGGGCGGACGACCTGTACGCCCAGAAGCTCGATGCCGCGGGCGCGGTGCAGTGGGCGGCCCAGGGTTTAGCGGTCAACACCGCGGCCGGCGCCCAGGGCGCGCCCCAGGCGGCGCCGGGCCTCTCCGGCGGCGCCCTCTTCGCCTGGCAGGACTACCGCTCCGACCTCGGCGACATCTACGCCTACGGCCTAGCCCTCGGCCTTCCCGCCGGCGTCCCCGCGCTCCCGTGGTTCCCGCGCGCGCTCCTGGTTGCGCTGCTGGGCCTCGCCGCCATGCTTCGTCCGGGCATCGACCGCTCCCGGCGCCGCCGGCCGTGAGGTTTCGGGTCCAGGAGGCGCGTGCTGGAAGGCCCGGTGATCCGCTGCTCTGCGGACCGCGTGGAGCGTGCCCTCGCCGGGCGGAAGGCGACGCGGGTCCACTTCGCATTCCCCCGCCGTCGCCACCCCGCCAGGAAGGCCATGCCGAGGCCGATGAGGGCGCCTGTGGAGGGCTCGAGGATCGGGGTGAAGGTGAGCGATACGAAGCCCGAAGCCGTCGCGCTGGTGGTCGATGCCGGGTACGTCTGGATAACAGCACTGTAGAAGAGAGTGTAGTCGTGGCCGGCGATCAGCATGCCTGTCGGCGAACCGACTAGGAGTTCGGTGGTGACCCGGGCGCGATTCGAACGCGCGACCCCCAGCTTCGGAGGCTGGTGCTCTATCCAGCTGAGCTACCGGGCCACTGGTGGGACGTACTGGGCTCGAACCAGTGACCTCTGCGGTGTGAACACAGCGCTCTACCAACTGAGCTAACGTCCCCGGCCGGCCAGAGGAGTAGCGGAGCCGCCGCCGGAATGCGAGGCGCGGCGGGCACTTCAGGCCGGCCGGACCTCGGCGCTCGGGAGCTCGCGGCGGTCCCGCGACTAGGGACGCCCCGCGGCGCGCTCCAGGGCCACGCCCACGAAGGCCACGAACAGCGGGTGGGGCTCGAAGGGAGTGGACTTGAACTCGGGGTGGAACTGGCAGCCCAGGAACCACGGGTGGTCGGCCACTTCGACGATCTCGACCAGGCGGCCGTCCGGAGAGGTCCCCGACAGCACCAGCCCGGCCTCGGTCAGGCGCTCGCGGAAGTCGCCGTTGAACTCGTAGCGGTGGCGGTGGCGCTCGGAGATCTCCAGGCGTCCGTAGGCCTCGTAGGCGCGCGTGCCCGGCCGCAGCACGCAGGGCCAGGCGCCCAGCCGCATCGTCGCGCCCTTCTCCTCCACGCCGTGCTGCTCGGGCAGCAGATCGATCACCGGGTACGGCGACTCCGGATCGATCTCGCGCGAGTTGGCGCGCTCGAGCCCCGCGATGTGCCGGGCGAACTCGATCACCGCCAGCTGCATGCCGTAGCAGATGCCGAAGTAGGGAATGCGCGTCTCCCGCGCGTACTGCACCGCCAGGACCTTCCCCTCGGCACCGCGGCTGCCGAAGCCGTGGGGCACCAGGATCCCGTCGACGCCCGCGAGTACGGCGGCGTCGTCCAGCTTCTCCGAGTCGAAGTACTCGATCACGACCCGGGCGCGGTGGGCGAAGCCTGCGTGGTAGAGCGCCTCGTTCAGGCTCTTGTAGGACTCGGTGAGGTCGACGTACT
>CAZZFT010000005.1:0-82434 GCA_964653555.1 uncultured Spirochaetales bacterium
GCCGCGCCTGATCGCCGAGCGCCTCGACGTGAGCGAGGCTGACGTCGAGGACATGGATCGGCGGCTGCGCGAGAGCGACCTGTCGATGAACGCGCCGATCCGCCGCGACGAGCCGGGAGCGGAGTTCGGGGACTTCATGCGCAGCTCGGTCGCCAGTGCCGAGGACAACGTGGCCGACCGGGAGCTCCGCCGCGTCTTCCTCGAGAAGGTGCACGACTTCGCGGCGGGCCTCGGAGAGCGCGACCGCAAGCTGGTGGAGGAGCGCGTGCTGGCGGAGGAGCCGAAGACGCTGGCCGAGCTCGGCCGCGAGCTGGGCGTGTCGCGCGAGCGCGTGCGACAGCTCGAGGCGCGGATCGTCGATCGTCTCCGGGAGTACCTGAAGGAGAACCTGGTCGACTTCGAGTACTACGCCGCCCCGAGCGATGACTAGCGACCCGCCAGCGATGGGGGCGGAGAGCCGGCGGCGGATCCGGGCAGTCGTGCGCGGGCGCGTTCAGGGGGTGGCGTTCCGCGCGCACACCGCCGATCTGGCGCGCCGCGTCGGCGCCGTGGGCTGGGTGCGCAATCGCCCCGACGGCTCGGTCGAGGCGGTCTTCGAGGGCGCCCCGGCACAGGTCGAGGCGATGCTGGCGTTCGCGCGGCAGGGGCCGCGGTTCGCGCGCGTCGACGCGGTCGAGACCCGCGAGGAGCCGCCCGAGGGGACCGGGACCTTCGAGATCCGACGCTGAAGACGCCCCCGCGGACGGGACGCCGATCGCCCGGTAAAGACCGGCTCGAAAACGGCCGACCTGTCTCGCATGCCCGCGGATTCCACCCCGATGCTGTTCGCGCCCCCCCAGCCCCCGTTCGCGCTCCCGAGCGACGCCACGGTCGTGCTCGGCCGCAGCAGCGAGTGCCAGGTGAGGTTCCCCGACGCCGACACCTCGCGGCGTCATGCGAAGATCGTGTGCGAGGCGGGGCGCTTCGTCGTTCACGATCTCGACAGCACCAACGGCACCTTCGTGAACGGCGAGCGCGTCGAGCGGCGCGAGCTGTGTCCCGGCGACCGGCTCCAGATCGGCGCCAACGCGATCACCTTCTGCCAGGTGGCCTGCGAGCTCGACCCCGGTGACGAGGGGGCGAAGACGACGCTGCTCGCGCGTCCCGTGCGCGCGGAGGTGTTCCGCGGCGATCTCTCGGAGATTCCGCCCTTCGCCGTGCTGCAGACGCTCGAGATGGGCCGCAAGACGGGCCTGCTGACGATCGACTCCGACGCCACCCCCGGACGACTGTGGCTGCAGGGCGGCAACCCGGTGCATGCCGAGACCGCGGACCAGATCGGCTTCGACGCCGCCGTGCGGCTGGTGAACGCGTCGCTCGGGCGCTTCACCTTCGAGCCCCAGCTCGCGGTGCCGGACCCCACGATCGCCGCCTCGGTGACCGAGCTGCTGCTCGAGGCGTCGCGACAGCTCGACGAGGGGCTGATCTAGTCGAGGCGGGCCGGTCGCGGCAGACGCCCCGCGAACTCGGACTGGATCCACGACTGCACGGCCGCGTCGACTCCGGCCATGTCCATCCCGAGCAGCTCGACCAGGGCCTCGTCGGCGCTGGCCCCGGATCCCAGCCGGTCGAGCAGGCGCGCGCGCCCCTCCGGATCGCTGTTCGCCAGGAGCCACTGGGCGGCGGCCGTGGACTCGAGGTAGGCCACGCGGGCGTCGTCGTCCTCCAGGCCACCGAAGCTCGGGCTGAGCCGCCGCAGCGAGAGCCACTCGCCGCCGTCGAGCCGCCGTTTGAGCTGGAGGCGCTCGGAGCGCGTCAGCCCGGGCTGGTCGCGCGAGGCGCGTTCGGACAGCTCGGCCATGCCCTCGTTCAGCCAGTAGGGGCGATCGCCTCCCGTGCGGTCGCGGAACACGGCGTGGGTGTACTCGTGGAACAGCAGCGACCGCAGCTCACCGGCCGGATGGGCCGCCGACACCACGTGGATCTTGCCGTCGAAGAATCCCACGGTGCGGAACGAGAAGCGATCGCTGTGGGCGGCGTCGTAGGCGGCGCGCCCGTAGAAGACCACCCCCATCGGCTCCTCGGGCTGCGTTCCCAGGTGCTCCACGGCCGACAGGCGGGCCTCCTCCAGGTAGCTCATCACGTTGACCGCGTAGTCGGGGGCGATGGCGTGCAGGTCCGGGTCCAGCTGCACGCGGAAGTGCGGGCTCGAGAGCTCCGGCCACGGACCCGCGTCGGCAGCGCCGCTGCCCTCGAGCAGTCGGCGTTCGTCGGCCAGGGCGGCGAGACGGCTGCGGGCCTCGGAGCGCCAGCGCTCCAGGTCGTCGCCAGCGCTGGCCAGGAACGCCTCCAGGTGCTCCTGGGCCGACTCGTAGCGCCCGCGATGGCGGTCCAGGAGCGCCAGGTACCAGTGGGGCTCCGGCCGGCCCGGCTGCTCGCGCAGGATGGCGCGCAGCTGGGCAGCCGCGCGCCCGTTCTCGCCGCGCTGGAGGTCCTCCACCGCCGCGCGCAGGGCGCGCTGCGTGCGCTGCTCGGCGAGATCGGGCGTCCGCTTCGGCCCGCCCTCGGCGCTCCCGACTGGACCGTTCCACAGGGCGCGCAGGGACTCGGAGTCGTGGCGCCGCTCGCGGACGGCCTCGGGCACCCGCTCCGGGTCGTTGCTGATGTGGGTGACCCCGTCCTCGTCGACCCACACGTAGTTGTCGGCCACGGCGACACCTGCCGACAGGGCCGCCCACAGGGCCGCCGACAGGGTCCAGCAGGCGATCCGACGCGTCACGCGACTCTCATCGGAGCCGGCGCGGCCTCCCTTGACGCCATCCCCGTCAGCGACCCTTCACCGCCTCGGCGGCCAGGTGGCCGAGCTCGGGAAGCACCAGCTTCTCCATCGCCAGCCGGATCGCCCCCCGCGACCCGGGGAGGGCGAACACGACCCGGCCCGCGGCCACTCCGCCGAGAGCGCGGGAGAGCAGCGCCGCAGAGCCGATCTCGGCGTAGGAGAGCACCCGGAACAGCTCGCCGAAGCCCGGGAGCAGCCGATCCAGCCGCGACGCGACCGTCTCGGGGGTGACGTCGCGCGGCGCCACCCCGGTGCCGCCGGTCAGGAGCACGGCGCCGACGCCCGCGCGCGCCAGGGCCCCGTCCAAGGCCGACGCGATCGCGTCCGGGTCGTCGCGCACGATCTCCCGGCCGACCACCGGGTGGCCGCCCTCGCGAAGCAGATCGGCCAGCAGCAGACCGCCCGTGTCGGTCTCCGCCGTGCGCGTGTCGCTCACCGTGATGATCCAGACGGGAACGGCGCTCCGCGCCTCCTGCCGATGGTGGTGGCGCGGCGAGGCGGGGCTGCTCTCGCTCACGGCCGATCGTCCACCCAGTACTCCCCGTCCGTCGCCACCTCCTTCTTCCAGATCGGGACCGTCTGCTTCAGGGTGTCGATGGCGAAGCGACACGCTTCGAACGCCTCGCCGCGATGGGGCGCGGCGGCGGCGATCACCACCGCGATCTCGCCGACCTCGAGGTGGCCCGCGCGGTGACCGATCGCGACCCGCGTCCCGGGCCAGCGGCGCGCCGCCTCCTCGGAGATCTTCTCCATCTCCCGGAGCGCCATCTCGGGATAGGCCTCGTACTCCAGGTGCCGGATCGAGCGGCCCCGGGCGTGGTCCCGCACCGCTCCGACGAAGCTGACGATGCCGCCCATCCCGGGACCTTTCACCCTCGCGACGGCTTCGGATTCCTCGAGCGGCCGCTCGGAGATCCAGCACGAGCCCGCGCCGCCGGAGACCGGGGGCAGGAAAGCGACCTCGTCTCCGTCCGCGAGAGCCGTGTGGAGGGGAACGACCTCGTAGTTCACCGACACCGCGAGCCGCTCGCCGAAGTCGTCGAAGACCGGGTGGAGCTCCGCGAGGCGGCGCCGCAGCTCGGCGGCCGGCGCCCGGTCGGGCAGCTCGACAGCGAGCTCCTTGGCGCCTACCGACTCCCGGATCGAGCCGAAGAGCTTCACCACGACCTGCATGGGAGACAAGCTAGCGCGCGGGTCGCCGACCCGCGGCGACCCCGGCGATGCGCGCCGCGTTGACCGCGCTTTGCCGACCTGCGTAGAATCGCGCTCGCAGCGCCGCGACTCGGCGCCGCATGGGGAGGGCATTCGATGGCGGCTCGCAAGAAGAGCACTCGCAGGCGCAAGGCGGCGCGCAAGCCCGCCGCGCGGCACAAGGCGCGCAAGAAGGTCGCGAAGCGCAAGACGAGCAAGAAGGCCGGGCGCAAGAAGACCGCGCGCAGGAAGAAGACGGCGCGGAAGAAGACCGCCCGCCGGACGGGCCGCAAGAAGGCCGCGCGCCGCAAGGCGGGGCGACCGGCGAAGAAGAAGGCCGCCAGGAAGAAGGCCGGGAAGAAGAAGGCCGCCGCGAAGAAGCCGGCCAGGAAGAAGGCGGCGAAGAAGAAGCCGGCGAAGAAGAAGGCCGCTGCGAAGAAGCCGGTCGCGAAGAAGCCGGCGCCGAAGAAGGCCGCGCCGGCCCGCAAGGCCGCCCCGGCTGAGCGCATCCAGGCGTCGGCACCGGTCCCGGCCAGTGCCCCGGCATCGGCCGCTGCCGCGGGGGCGGAGGCAGCCCGCCCTTTCGCCCGCAGCGCCACCTGGCACCTGCCCGGCCGTCGCCCTCTGTGGGAGCCGGATCGGGCGCGCTGGGTGGCGCGACCGCCGGGAAGCCGGTCTCGGCACCCGGTACGGGGGCCGCGACACCGCTAGGTGGAGGGGCCGTCGCCGACTCGGGAGCGGAGCGCGTGGGCGTCGTGACCCACTACTACGAGCACGTGGGTGCGTGCGTGGTGTCGCTGGATGGGACGCTTCGCGTGGGCGACACGATCCACGTGCGCGGGCACACGACCGACTTCTATCAGCGCGTGGATCGGCTCGAACACGACCACGAGCCGGTTTCGACCGCCTCGGCCGGGGCTGAAGTCGGCGTGCAGGTCAGCCAGCGCGTGCGACCGCACGACGAGGTGTTCCGACTGACCCGGAGCTAGAAACCGACTCGAGAGTCCGACGCGTAGCGAGCGAAGGGGGGCTCCCGCCCGCGCTAGAGCCGTGGCAGCGGGCGCTAGCTCTTCTCGTCCTTCGGAGCCGGCCCGGGAACCGCCTTGAGCTGCGACGACGCCGACTTGCCCATCTTGATCTGACCGTCGATCTCCGCGCCGTCCTCGACGACGAGGGAGCCGGTCTCGATGTTGCCGTGGACGCGGGCCGTCTTGTGCAGGACGACCTTCGTACCGGCGACGATGTCGCCCGTGACCGATCCGCTCACCGCGACCGTCTTCGAGCGGATCGTCGCCTCGATCTCGCCCGTCTCACCGACGATCAACGTGTTCTCGCTGGTGATCTCGCCGCGGAAGCGGCCGTCGATGCGGACCGTGTCCTTGAACGACAGCTTGCCCTCGAACTCGGATCCCTGGTCGATGAACGCGGACAGACCGCCGGATCCGGAGGAGCCCATGGTCGACGCCGCGGGCGTGTAGTCGCCCTCCATGCCCTTGCTTCCGAACGGGGTGCGCGCCATCCAGGTGTCCTCCTTGTGGGTGCGTCGCAGGGCGCCCATCACGCCCTGGTGGGGTGCATCGGCGGGGGCTCCCAGAAACTTGAGAAACGAGACCGAGCGGCGGGTTGGGACTCGACCTGCGCAGACGTGACCGACCGCCGCGTCCGGTACACTGCGGCCCGCGATGGACCCGGCGCCCCTCCCCAGCCTGTTCGCACGCGCCCTGGCCGCCGGACGGCTGCACTCCGCCTACCTGATCTCCGGCCCGCGCGAGCCGGCGCGCGAGGCGGCGCTCGCCGTCGCGCGGGCGAGCGTGTGCGAGCGGTCGGACGTGTGTGGAGTCTGCGCAGGATGCCGCCGCTCGAGTCCTCGCGAGGAGATCGCGATCGACGGCACGGGGCGCAGCGGGCCCCTGTTCCGCCAGATCGGCGACCACCCGGATCTGTTCTGGGTGGAGCGGGGCGCGGACGATACCCGGGTGCGCATCGGACAGATCCGCGCGCTCCAGAGCGCCCTGCGGCTCCAGGGCGGCGAGGGGGGACGCCGCGTCGCGGTCGTCGCCGACGGCGAGTGGCTGAATCAGGAGGCGCAGAACGCGCTCCTGCGGCTGCTCGAGGAGCCTCCTCCGCGCACCACGATCGTGCTGGTCGCGTCGAGCGCCGCGGGCCTGCTCGCCACCGTGCGCTCCCGCTGCCAGCGTGTCGCCCTGCCCCCCGACCGCAGCGATCCGCTCGGAGAGCCCGAGGCGGCGCAGTGGGTCGGCCGATTCGACGCGGTCGCGCGCACGCCGCTGCCCGAGCTCCTCGACTGGGCCGAGGAGTTCCGCGGGCCCCGGGCCGCCGCCGCGCCCCTCCTGGAGGAGTGGCTCGCCCTCGCCTCGGCCTGGCTGCGCCGCCGCGTCGGGGAGCGGGTCGGCGCCGGGCGCAGCGTGCGCGGCGAGCTCGGAGCGGCGCGCACGCTCTCCGAGTGCCGTCGCGACCTGGTGCAGCGCAACGCGAATCCCCAGATGACCGCCGAGCGCGCGCTGCTCGCCCTCCAGTCGGGCCTGCGCGCCTGATGTGGTTCGACAGCCACTGCCACCTCGGCGCCGACGAGTTCGCCGAGGACCGGGACGAGGTGACCGCGCGCGCCTTCACCGGCGGCGTGGAAGGTCTGATCGCGATCGGGTCGGGCTACGGCGTGGCCGCCAACGCGCGCGCCCTCGCCCTGGCCGAGGCCGATCCTCGCATCTGGGCCAGCGCCGGGGTTCATCCCCACGAGGCCGCGGAGCTGGACGACGCCGCGCGCGCCGACCTGGCGCGCTGGCTCGACCACCCGCGCGTGGTGGCGGTCGGAGAGGCCGGGCTCGACTACCACTACATGAACTCGCCGCGCGAGGTGCAGCGCGCCGCGTTCGCCGAGCAGGTCGTCTGGGCGCGGGAGCGCGACCTGCCGATGTCGATCCACGTCCGCGGCGACGAGCCGAACGCCTACGACGAGCTCCTCGACATCTGGCGGGCGGAGGGGCGCGGCGACGTATCCGGCGTCCTCCACTGCTACACGGGCACGCTCGCCTTCGCGCGTCGGGCCCTCGACGCGCGTCTGGAGGTCTCCTTCTCGGGCATCCTGACCTTCAAGCGCGACCGGGGACTGCGCGACGTCGCGGCCGCTCTGCCGCTCGACCGGCTGCTCGTCGAGACCGACGCGCCGCTGCTGGCCCCCGAGGGCTTCCGCGGGCGCCGCAACGAGCCGGCGCGGGTCGCGGAGGTGGGAGCGGTGCTCGCCTGGGTGCAGGGCCGGCCCGTGGAGGACGTGGCGCGCATCACCACCCGCAACGCTCGCGCGTGCTTCCGGATCCCCCAGGCGGCATGAGCGAGCTGTCGACGGTGCGTCGGCTGGCCGAGCGCCTCGCCCGGGAGGCGGGTGCGATCCAGCGCGAACGCTACGAGACGCAGCTCGTGGTGCGGACGAAGAGCGCCGCCATCGACCTCGTCACCGAGGTGGATCACGCCTGCGAGGAGCGGATCGTCTCCGCGCTGCATCGCGAGCGGCCGCGGGACGCGATCCTCGCCGAAGAGGGCGGCGGGGAGGACCGCCAGGGCGCCGAGTGGCGCTGGGTGATCGACCCCCTCGACGGGACGATGAACTACGCCCACGGCTATCCGCGCTTCTGCGTGTCGATCGGCGTGCAACGCGCGGGCGAGCCGATCGTCGGGGTGGTCTACGATCCTCTGCTCGACGAGCTCTTCGCGGCGACGCGCGGCCAGGGCGCCACCCGCAACGGCCAGGCGATTCGCGTCTCCGAGGAGCGCGAGCTGGGTCGGGCGCTGCTGGCCACGGGCTTCGCCTACGACGTCCATCGCAGTCGTGAGGACAACCTCGACTACTTCGCGACCTTCGTGAAGCGGGCGCGCGGTCTGCGGCGCGACGGCAGCGCGGCCCTCGACCTCTGCTACGTCGCAGCGGGCCGCTTCGACGGCTTCTGGGAGCTCAAGCTCCATCCCTGGGACGTCGCCGCGGGAAACCTGATCGTCGAGGAGGCGGGAGGTCGCACCAGCGACCTCTCGGGCGCGGCGCCCTCGGGCGACGGAAGCGAGACGCTCGCCAGCAACGGACACCTTCACGAGGCGATGATCGCGCTGTTCCGGCGCTAGCCGGGAGGCCGGCTCGAGAGTCGGCCGACGCCCAGCGAGCCGAGAGGGCGGGCCCCGGCCGAGCCAGGAGTCCGGGGGGTCAGTCGGAGCGCGGCGTCCAGAGCTGGTGCAGACACTCGGCTCCGCGCTCGCGACACAGGGCGAGCAGCTCCTCCGAGAGCGGCTCGGCGCCGACCTCCACCAGGCGCAGCCCCTCGAGCTCCCCGTGTGCCAGCCCGAAGGCGTCGCGCAGCACCTGATCGGTGAGCTTCGGATACGGGCCGCCCACCACGACCTCCCGAGGACGCGAGTGGGCCTGCTCGAACACCTGCGCGAGCACGCGCGACGTCTCGCGCGGCTGCTCGGTGCGCGCGCGCACGATCTCGCCCCAGGCCGCATCCTCCGACCGCGCGTCGACGGCGACCCAGATCGCGTCCTCGTCGATCCGGGAGGGGTCCTCCATGGACTGGCGCAGCCGCTCTTCGGACGTGACCGGAGGCGTCTCCGTCGCGCAGCCGGCGAGCGCGAGCCAGATCGCCGCGATCGCGAGCCGCGCCGGCGCCGCTCGCGTCAGGGGGACTCCTCCGCGGGATCGACCAGCTCCTCGGCGGGAGCCGCACCGGCGGCCGGCGCCCCGGGCTTGGCCTCGGGCTGGGCGCGGAAGCGGGTGCGGAACGCGTCGAGGCTGACCGGCACGTGCTCGGCGGCGTCGAGGGCGAGCCGGTAGACCGCCGGGTCGCCCAGGGCGCGCGCCGGAACGCCGTCAGGCGTAGGGTGCCCGAAGTAGACCTCCGCCAGCCGCGGAGCGGGGGGCGGCAGCTCGTCTCCCTCGGGCGCCGATTCCGGCTCGGCGCCGAGCACGGTGATCGTCGTGGCCGGCGGCGAGAGCCCCAGCGCCTCCAGCTCCTTCTCGCCCATCGACTCGGCCATCACGTCCGTGGCCTCGAGGCGCGACAGCTCCGAGGCGACGCGGGTGAGAACGCCCGGTCCGAACTGCTCGGGGCTCGACGTCCAGCCGTCCGGACCGCGCCGAGCGTGGAGGGCCAGCGGATCGCCCTTCGCCTGGAAGAAGAAATCGATCTGCTGGGCATCGCCGAGCGCGAAGCGCGCCAGCGTGCGGTTGCGGTAGGCGACCGTCTTGCGCTCGAAGTCGTCGATCCGGTCGGCGGCGATCTGGAACAACACGGGGCTCCCGCCCACGCGCACCCAGCGGTGCTCGTCGGCGTCGGGCCTCCCCACGGCGAAGGGGATCGGATCGCGTGCCTCGCCGGTACGCAGCACCACCGCGAAGTCGGGCGGGTCGAGCAGACGGCGCTGCGCCTCGGTCGGCTCGTCCGCGAAGCCGTCGGCGCGCAGGTAGGACAGGGCCGAGAGCAGGTCGTCGACGGCGTCGGCGTCTCCCGGCGCCTCCACCGGCGCGGTCATCCGCCACGCCGCCGGCGCCTCGGGGCCCGCGGCCGCTTCGCCCTCGGGCGCCGCGGGCGGGGCCTTCTCCTCGCGCTCCAGCACGACCCGGCCGCCAGGCCAGCTCACCTCCAGCTCGCGCACGGTGGACGGGTCGAAGTCCAGGATCTGCTTGCGGCGCAGATCAGTGAGCGAGCGCTCGAAGGCCTTCGCCCGATAGTCGGCGATCGTCTGGACCGCCGGCGACTCACCGGTGCGCACGTACACGTTCGAGCCGACCGGGGTCGGCTTTCCCAGGCGGAGCTCGTGCTCGGCGTCGCCGGCGCCGAAGTGCACGATCCGGGCCGACGCGTCGTCGAGGCCGTACTCGGCGTCGGGCTGCGGATTCTCGAAGACGGCCTCGTGGGTGGCCGTCGCCAGCGTGTCGGCCATCCGATCGACCGCCGGATCGGCGGGAAAGACGATCGGCGACGTGAGCTGCCAGGCACCGTCGTGGCGCTCGAAGCGCGCGTCGACGCCGTCCGTGGTGCGCAGGGTGATCCAGTCGATCTGGTCCGGCTCGAGCCCGGCGAAGACCCGCTTCCCGCGCTCCTCGGCGTCGAGACGCGCGCCCTCCCCCTTCAGCTCGTAGAAGTAGACGAAGGCGCCGAGACCGAGCGCGACGAGGAGCAGGACGGCGGTGGTGCGAGGGTTCAACGCTCAGCTCGCCGGGTTGCGCCGTGACCACCAGGTGAAGACCCCGAGCACGGCGATCAGCTCGGGGAGGACGAAGAGCGACATCGTGCGGATCGTGCGGAACTGGTCCGCTGTCAGCTCGAAGCGCGAGGCCCGCGAGCTGTTGGGCCGGATCGAGATCGCCTCGACGTCGCCGATCAGCCAGTTGGCCGCGTTGAGGAAGAGGTCGCGGTTGCGGCCCGCGTCGATGTACTCGTTGGAGGCGAAGTCGACGTCTCCCACCACCACCAGCCGGGGTGTGGCGCCCTCCTCGGCCGCGACCTCGGGCGTGCCGGCGACCATCACCGGAACGGGGCCCTTCAGGTCGTCCGGGTCGAGGGCCGCCGCTCCCTCGCTGTCGAGCATCGCGAGATCGCGCTCGGCCCAGGAGGCCTCGCCGGTGAACACCAGCTCGGTGAAGTGGCCGCCGCTGCCGGGGCGGACGCTGCGCACCTCGTGGAACATCACCGGGTCGTTGCGGGCGTCGCGGAAGTCGCGCGTGATCGGGTTGTCCGGGTCGTAACGTCCGGCGAGCGGGGTGGCGGCGCGGCCGAACAGGGCCAACGCCCGGTCGATCACCATGTCGTCGCCGAGATCCACGCCCCAGGCGCGCAGCTTGTCCACCATGTCCGACTTCACGCGCGGGTCGATCAGCACCATCACGGCACCGCCGCGCCCGAGATAGCGGTCGAGGGTCGCCAGCTCGTCGTCGAAGAGCGGGCGGGTCGGGCCGGCCAGGATCACGACGTCGGCGTCCTCGGGGACGTCGGCGGCCCGCGCCAGCAGCAGCGGCTCGACGCGGTAGTTCTCGTTGCGCAGCGCGTCGGCGGCGCGCCCGTAGCCCCCGCGGTCGGCCGCGCCCTCCCCCTCGATGGGATCCTCTCCGTGACCCTGCACGAAGTACACGACCTTCTCGCCGGTGCGCGTCAGCTTCACGATCGCGTTGGTGATGTGCTCCTCGTCGATGTCGCTCACTTCGACCGACTCCCCGCCGATCGCCACCCGCACCAGGCCACCCTCGCCGAGCTTGTCGGGAGAGATGCCGAACTCCTCCAGCAGGCCCGGGCGCTCGTTGGGATCGGCGTACTCGACGTGGAAGCGGTCGCTCTCGTAGGCGTAGCGGTCGAGCAGCTCGCGCACCGGCGCCTGGTCGAGGCTGCTCACCAGGGCCGTCGCCTGGACGTCGGACTCCAGCCCCTCGAGCACCTTCTGGGTCTGGTCCGAGAGCGAGTTGACCTGCTGCTCGCTCCAGTCGAAGCGGTGGTGGTAGCGGGTGCCCAGGAAGCCGAGCATGCCCAGGATCGCGATCCCCAGCAGCGTGGAAAGGATGGCGCTGGTGCCGTAGCGGCCGACCCGGCGCGCCTCGCCCGAGGCCATCCGCTCCCGCAGCGCGTCGAGGTTCATCGCGGCTGCGGAGACGAGCAGCACGAGGCCGATCACCAAATTGCCACCGACCCAGGCCAGGTCCGATTGCAGCCCCGCACCGCTGAACAGCACCACCAGGAACGAGAGCAGGGCGAACACCACCCCGACCAGACCGAGGGCAGTGAGCAGCGCAGGCAGTCCGGGCATCTCGCTTCCTCCCCTCGGCTAGCGCCAGCGCACCGATTCGACGCTGGCCTTGGTCAGCAGCAGGAACGATCCGATGATCGCGACGAAGTAGGTCAGGTCGGCGGTGTCCACGAGGCCCTTCAGCATCTGCTGGTAGTGCTCTCCAGTGGAGAGCCAGCGCAGCGCACTCCCCAGCTGGCTCCCCCCGCCCGTGACGCCGAGGTCGGAGATCGCCGGCAGGAGCAGCAGGCACAGCAGGAGCACGAAGGTGATCAGGAAGCTCACCACCTGGCTGCGCGTCACCGAGGAGGCGAAGGCGCCGATCGCCACGTAGGTCCAGCCGACGAGCAGGAGCCCGAGCAGACCCGAGAGCGTCTTGCCCAGCTCCGGGTCGCCGTAGGCGAAGAGCAGCCCGGGGAACAGCCCCACCAGCCCGACCAGGATCGCGACGAAGGCCGCCCCGGCGAGGAACTTCCCGAGCACCACGTCCCAGATCGTGAGCGGGCTGGTGAGCAGCAGCTCCTGGGTTCCGTTGGTCTTCTCGGCCGCGAACAGGCCCATCGTGATCCCGGGCACCAGGAACAGCAGCACCACGCCCATCGAATCGTAGTAGTTGGAGACCAGGTGATCCGAGAGGTTCAGCTTCTCGAGCTCGCCGAAGGCCTGGAACTGCTGCAGCTGGAGGACCCAGGCGTTGAAGGCCGCAACGCCGAGGATGAAGAACAGGCCCGCGAGCACCGCGAACAGGCTGAGCACGACGTAGGCGACGGGCGAGACGAACAGCGACCGCAGCTCGCGCCAGGCAACGGTGGTAACGTGCCTCACGCCGACGCCTCCTCGCTCGGGGCGGTGTCGCGCGCGGTCTCGCGGGCGAACAGCTCGTCGAGCCGGTGGCCACCCGCGGTCAGCTCGGAGAGCGGCGCGTCCACGGTCTTGCGCCCCTGGTTGATCATCACCACCCGCCGACAGATCGCCTCCACCTCCGGCAGGATGTGCGTGGAGAGGATCACCGTGTGGCGGGCGTCGCCACCGCCGCTGGCGAGGTCGGCGATCAGGTGCCGGATCTCGCCGATCTGGATCGGGTCGAGGCCGACCGTGGGCTCGTCGAGGATCAACACCGGGGGCTCGTGAACGATCGCCTGGGCCAGCCCGGTCCGCTGGCGGTAGCCCTTCGAGAGCGTGCCGATCACGCGCCGGGCGACGTCGGCCAGGCCGCAGCGCTCGAGCGCCTGCTCGACCTTCTGCTTGCGCTCGCGGCGCGGCACGTCCTTGATGCGCGCCACGTAGTCGACGTAGGAGAAGACCGTCATCTCCGGGTAGAGCGGTGGCGCCTCGGGCAGGTAGCCGACGGCGCGCCGCGCCTGCAGCGGCTCGGCGAAGATGTCGTGCCCGGCGATCTTCGCGCTGCCGTCCGTTGGGGGCAGGAAGCCGGTGAGCATCCGCATCGTGGTGGTCTTCCCTGCCCCGTTCGGCCCCAGGAAGCCGACCACCTCGCCCCGCTCCACGGTGAAGGAGACGTCGTCGACCGCGACGACGTCCCCATAACGCTTCGAGAGGTGACTGGCTTCGATCATGCTCCGATCGCCTCCCTGACCGCCGCCGTCCACGGCGGGCGGATCCACCGACCATCGGCCGCCGGTGCTCGCGGAAACGGAGTGTCCGCGCGCCCGGTGGTGTCTGCCCGGCTCGAATGCGACTACGGCTTTCGTGTGTCGGCGCAGTGTTCGAACGGCCCCGCCGGCGGGGGGCGGCAGCGTACTATACGAACCGACGGGCTCTTTGCCAGCCCGACCCGAGCGGGGCGAAGGCCCGCTGTGGCAGCGGGTTCGATCGGCAGTATCTTCGAAGCTCCCATGACTTCTGCGCCGCCTTGCGATCCCGCACCGCGCTCGGCTCGCTCGCGCGCCCGGCTCGACGCGGCGGCTGTCGCTCTCGTACTGGGGATGGTCCTGCTGGGAATGTCGGGCTCGGCTCGCGCGGATGCGCTCCCCGGCCCGCCTCTCGACCCCGCGTCGTCCCAGGCGGGAGCGTTCTGTCCGCCGCGCGGCGGCGCGATGGGGAGCGGCGCGGGCTTCGCGACGGCTCTGGCGGCGATCGCGATCGCGCTCCGCCGGCGCGCCGGTCACTGAGCCGACCCGCGCGCCGGGACCCTCCGTGACCGCCTCGCTCCCGAGCCGGTGGATCGAGGGCGAGACGAAGGGCCGCGCCGAGCTGGAGGGCGCGGTGGCGCGCCTCGCCCGCGACGAGGACGTCGAGTGGCTGCGACGACGCGATCGGCGGCGACGGCTGGCGCGTGTCGCGCTTCCGGGCGGGTCCGCCGTCTTCGCGAAGATCTACCTCGCCGCCGATCGCCACCCGCTCCGCGAGTGGTGGAAGCGGCGACTCGGGCTCACCACTGCCGAGCGCGAGTGGCGCACCCTGAAGCGCCTGCGGAGCGCCGGGCTGTCGGTGCCCGCACCGCTCGCGCACCTCCAGCTCGCGACCGGGGAACACGTGGTGGTGACGGAGTGGCTGGAGGGAAGGCCCCTCGGCGAGGCCCTGCCCGCGTCGCCGCGCTCGCGTCGCAGCCTGCTCACCGCCGTCGGCGCTCTGGTGCGGCGCCTGCACGGCGCGGGCTGGGTCCACCGCGACCTGCACGGGGAGAACGTCCTGGTCGCCGGCGTCGCGCCGGTCCTGGTCGATCTCCAGGCGGCCGCGCGCCGGATCGGCGAGCGCGCGCGCATGCGCGACCTCGGCTCCCTGGACCACTCGCTGCGCGCCCGGCTCTCGCTCGGCGACCGCGTTCGCCTGCGCGCCGCTGCCCTCGGCCTGACGCGCCCCTTCGACCGCACCGCCCGCGCGCAGCTCCGCGCCGTCGGCCGCGCGGCACTCGCGCGCGGTCGCGCTCACGCCACCAGCCGCGCGCGGCGGAGCCTGCGCGCGGGGCGCCGCGCGCGACCCTTCGCGGTCGAGGGCGGCCGCGGCCTGATCGCGCGCGACGCCGACGAGGCACGGGTGCGGGCGGCGCTGGAAGGAGCGCAGACGCCGGGCGTCGAGGTGCGCCGCTACCCGCGCACCGCCCCACTCCGCCGCCGGAGCACGGCGGCGCGCGCCTGGGCCGTGGCCCATGCGCTGGAGGCCAGCGACGTCGCCGTCGTGAAGCCTCTGGCCTTCCTCGAGTGGCGACGCCTCGGCCTTCCCGGTCGGTCGCTGCTGGTAGTCGAGTCGAGCAGCCTCGCGGAGCGCTGCACCGCGGAGCGCGCCGCGCGGGCTCGCAGCGCGCTCCGGGCACGCCTGCGCGAGGCGGGCTTCGCGACCGGCGCGCTGCCCGACCCGGGCATCGCGTGCGTCGAGCGCGAGGGGGCGCTCGCGGCGCAGGTGGTGGCGCTCGAGGCGCTGCGCCTCCCCGCCCGGACCATCCGCCCCGGCGATCAGCGCCCGGTCGTGTTAGGCCTCAGCTGGCCCGGATCGTGACCCACCGGTAGTAGCTCGAGGAGCCGGTGATGTGGCCGCCGTTGCCGAGCTCGTAGCGGAGATCCCCGGCGGTGCTGCTGCCCCGGATGATCTCGCGGAACGCGGCCAGCTTCGCCTCCGGGTCGTCCGGGTTCAGCCCGTGGAACACGATCTCGATCCGGTCCTTCGTGGCGAGGACATTCAGCACGAGGGTGGCGAGGGTGAACAGCTTGCCGATGCCCTCGATCGCCTCGACGGCGAAGCACGGGACGTCGACCTGCGACAGTTCGAAGCCGTATTCGAGCCGCATGGGCCCTCCGGATGGCGGTGGTGCGGGCCGCGCAGGCGGAACGGCCTCGCGTGCTCGGGGCGTCGCAGGGTGACCGCGCCACCCGGGGGTGTCAAGACGACGGGCCCAGCGCGGGCCGGGAGCGGTCGCGTGCGCGGGTCGCGGTAGCATGCGCAGCGATGGAGACGCCGCCGGGCATCCACCTCGAGAACGTGACCCGCTTCTTTCGCGACGAAGTCCCGGGCGGCGACGCGCCGCTGCGCTTCGAGCTGATCGGCGGCGGGCGCTCGAATCTCACCTATCGCGTCACGATGGGCGAGCGCAGCGTCGCGCTGCGCCGGCCGCCGCTCGGACACGTGCTGCCGACGGCTCACGACATGCGTCGCGAGTTCCGCGTACTGCGCGCGCTCGCCGACAGCGACGTGCCGGTGCCGCGGCCGATCGCGTTGTGCGAGGACCCGGCCGTCCTCGACCACCCCTTCTACGTGATGGAATACCGGCCCGGCGTCGTCCTCCAGGGCGCCACCCTGCCGGAGGGCTACCTCACCGACGAGCGCGACCGGGCCCGGGCGAGTCGCGCGCTGGTCGACACCCTGGTGACGCTGCACGCGGTCGACCCCCGCGCGGTGGGACTCGAGGACTTCGGCCGCCCCGACGGCTACCTCGCGCGTCAGCTGCGCCGCTGGGAGAAGCAGTGGCAGGCGAACCGCACCGCTCCGCTGCCGGAGATCGACGAGCTGCTCGCGCGCCTCGCGCGCGCCCTGCCCGAGCGCTCCGACGCGGCGCTCGTGCACGGCGACTACCGCCTCGGCAACCTGGCCCTCGACCCGGAGGACCCCGGTCGTGTCGTCGCCATCTACGACTGGGAGATGGCGACGCTCGGCGATCCTCTGGCCGACCTCGGCTACACGCTGATCTACTGGATGGAGGCCTCGGACCCGCCGAGCGCGATCGCGGAGGTAGGCGCGCTGACGGCCCGACCCGGCTTCTTCACCCGCAGCGAGCTCGCCCGGGCCTACGCGGAAGCCAGCGGCCGCGACCTGGGTCAGATCGACTTCTATCAGGTGCTCGCGCTGACCAAGCTCGCGGTGATCTCCGAGGGCATCTACAAGCGCTTCCAGCTCGGCAAGACCGCGGGCGCGGCCTTCGACCGGGTGAGCCGCGCCGCGCTGCCCCTGGCCGAGCGGGCGCTCGCGATCGCCGACACCTCGCACGACACGAGGCTGCGTTAGCCGAGTCTCCCGAACAACAGCGCGATCGTCAGCAGCGACGCCAGCACCAGCATCGCGACCGCGAGAGGCGAGATGCGCCGGTGCTGCGCCGGACGCGCCGGTGCTTCTCCGGGAACCCGCGCCAGAGCCACGGTGATGTTGTCGGGACCGCCGCGCTCGTTGGCCAGATCGACCAGGGCGCGCGCCGCCTGGGCCGGGGTCGAGCGCCGCAACACCTCGGCGATCTCCTCGTCGCGCAGCACGCCCGAGAGCCCGTCCGAGCACAGCAGGAAGAGATCGCCGGGTCGGAGGTCCAGCTCGTGGAGGTCCACGCTGACCTCGTGCTCGACGCCGAGCGAGCGCAGCACCTCGTTGCGCCGCGGATGGAAGCGCGCCTCCTCTTCAGTGAGCACGCCGCGGCGCTGGAGCTCGGCCACCAGGGAGTGGTCGAGGCTGATCTGCTCGAAGGCGGCCCCGCGCAGCCGGTAGGCACGGCTGTCCCCGACGTTCGCCACGAAGGCTCCCTCGGGCGCCACCAGCACCGCCACACCCGTGGTACCCATGCCCGCCACGCGCGGGTTGCGCTGGGACTCGTCGTACACCGCCCGGTTGGCCTCCTCGAAGGCGCGGCACAGGGCGGCGCCGGGCGGATCGTCGCCGCCGGCGAGCGAAGCGGACACGGTCTCGATCGCGATCCGGCTCGCCGTCTCGCCGCCGGCGTGCCCCCCCATTCCGTCGGCGACCATCATCCACACGGCGCCCGAGGCGGTCCGACCCTCGCCCCAGGCGTCCTGGTTGCTCGCCCGCTGCCGGCCCACGTCCGACATCGACTCGCGTTCGACACGCTCGGGATCGATTCGCTTCACGCGCGCGACTCCCACGGGACGGCGGCGGCTCCGGTCGCCTGCGACTCCGGGTCCGACAGGAAGCAGCGGCTGGAGCCCTCCGCCACCTCGTAGCACGGCGGCGGCTCCTTCCGACAGCGCTCGAAGACCTCCGGACAGCGGGTGTGGAAACGACATCCCTCGGGCGGCGAGGACGGCGAGGGCACGTCGCCCCGCAGCCGGGCGGCCGCGCCGCGATGGGCGGGGTCCACCGAGGGCACCGCCTGGAGCAGCGCCCGGGTGTAGGGGTGACGCGCGTCGGTGAAGATCCGCTCGGTCTCGCCCTCTTCCACGATCTGTCCCAGATACATCACCGACACGCGATCCGCGAGGTAGCGGACCACGCCGAGGTCGTGGGTGATGAAGAGGTACGTGAGCCCGAGCTCCTCCTGGAGGCGGCGCAGCAGGTTCAGGATCTGGGCCTGGATCGAGACGTCGAGGGCGGAGGTGGCCTCGTCGCACACCACCAGCCGAGGCTCGACGGCGAGCGCCCGCGCGATGCAGATCCGCTGCCGCTGCCCGCCCGAGAACTCGTGCGGATACCGCCACATCTGGCTGGGGTCGAGCTGCACGCGGCCCAGCAGCTCGGCCACGCGCTCGGTGCGCTCGGCGTCGCTCTGACCGATCGCGAAGGTCTCCATGCCCTCGGCGATCGCGTCGCGCACGCGCATGCGCGGGTCGAGCGAGGCCAGGGGGTCCTGGAAGACGATCTGGATCGCGCGCCGGTACGGGTGCATGGCCGTCCCCGAGAGCCGGGCCAGGTCCACGCCGTCGAACCAGATGCGCCCGGAGGTCGGCTCCTCGAGGCGCAGCAGCGTGCGCCCGACGGTGGTCTTGCCGCAGCCCGACTCGCCTACGAGCGCCAGCGTCTCACCGCGACGGATCCGGAGATCGACCCCGTCCACCGCGCGCACGTGGCCGACGGTGCGCCGGAACAGTCCCTTGCGGATCGGGAACCAGGTGCGCAGGTCCTCGACGCGGAGCAGGACGTCGCCGGGTCCGCTCACGCCTTCCCCTCCTCCGCGGCGACGACGTGGCACCACGCCCGGTGCTTCTCGCCGATCCGGGTCGCTTCCGGGGCCTCGCTCCTGCAGCGATCGATCACTCGGAAGCAGCGGGTCGCGAAGCGGCAGCCCGACGGGAACCGGCCCGGCGACGGCACCACGCCGGCGATCTCGGCCAGCGGCTCCCCCGGCCGCGCGCGCGACGGAATCGAGGCGAGCAGTCCCTGGGTGTAGGGATGGCGCGGACGCGCGAGCACGTCCTCGCGCGTGCCCTCCTCGGCCACCTGGCCCGCGTACATCACGGTGATCCGATCGGCCAGCTCGTTCACGACGCCCAGGTCGTGGGTGATCAGCAGGATCCCCATTCCGATCCGATCGCGGACCTCGCGCAGCAGCTCCAGGATCTGGGCCTGGATCGTCACGTCGAGGGCGGTCGTGGGCTCGTCGGCGATCAGGAGCTTCGGGCTCATCGAAAGCGCCATCGCGACCATCACCCGCTGCTTGATTCCGCCCGAGAGCTGGTGGGGATAGGCGTCGAAGCGCGACTCGGGGTCGGGAATCCCGACGCGCTCGAACAGCTCGACGGTGCGCGCGCGGGCGTCCGCGGCGGACACGCGCTCGTGCAGTCGGATCGCCTCGACCACCTGGTCACCGGCGGCCTGCACCGGGTTGAGGCTCGTCATCGGCTCCTGGAAGATCATCGCCGCTTCGGCGCCGCGCACCCGCCGCATCTCGTTCACCGACAGCGCGCCCACGTCCCGGCCGGCGAGCTCGATCCGCCCCGACTCGATCCTCCCCGGCCGCGGCACCAGGCGCAGGATCGAGAGGGCCGTCATCGACTTCCCGCAGCCCGACTCCCCCACCAGGGCGAGCACCTCCCCCGCCTCCAGGTGGATCGACACGCCGTCCACGACGGCGGCGCGACTCCCGTCGGCGGGAAAGGTCGTGACCAGATCGGTGACCTCGAGCAGCGGCGCGCTCACAGATCCTCCACCAGCGTGCGCGGGTCGAGGATGTCGCGCACCGCGTCGCCGACCCGGTTCACCGCCAGGATCAGCAGGAAGAGCGCCACCGAGGCCGCAGCCAGGTTCCAGGCGATGATCGGATCGCGCGCCAGCTCGTCGCGCGCCTGGTCGATCATCTGGCCCCAGCTGCCGTCGATACCGATGCCGAGGAAGGAGAGGATCGCCTCGGAGAGCACCGTCCCCGAGAAGAGCAGCACGAAGGTGATCACCACCAGGTGCATCACGTTGGGCAGGATGTGGCGCAGGACGATGCGCGCCTCGGACGCCCCGAGCGCACGCGCCGCCTGCACGTAGTCGAGCTCGCGCAGCTTGAAGGTCTCCCCGCGCACGATGCGGGCGAAGCCCACCCAGCTGGTGACGCCCATCGCGACGCACACTTGCACGGGGCCACGGCCAAGGGCGAGGATCAGCGCGATCAGGAGCAGCAGGTTCGGGATCGACGCCAGCGTCGAGATGACGAAGAACACCGCGTCGTCGACCCGGCCACCGAGATAGCCGGCCGACATGCCGAACAGGAGCGCGAGCGGGATCACGATCAGGCTGGTCAAGCCGCCAATCAGGAGCGCGATCCGGGCGCCCTTGAGCGTCAGGTGCAACACGTCGCGGCCGAGGATGTCGGTACCGAACCAGTGGGCGCCGGGATGCTCGAGCGGGGCGCCGCCGTAGAACTCGACCTCGGCGAAGGGAGCCGAGTAGCTGCGCTCCTGGAAGCCGGCGGGGAAGGCGCGATCGATCAGGGAGCGGGGCGTGTGGGCCTCGACGCCCTGCACGCCGCCCGCGGCGTCGATCCAGGAGACCGAGTCGGCCAGACCGACCCCGACGTAGACGGCGATCGCGAGCAGGGCGAGCGGTCGCCGACGCGCCAGCTCGCGCGCCGCATCGCTCCAGAAGCGGCTACGGCGCACCGCGCGCACGGTGAACGCCGCCCCGACTCCGAGCAGCGCGACGACCGCGTTCGAGACGACGTAGCCCCCCATCCCTACTCCAGCCGAACCCGCGGGTCCACGAGCGTGTAGGTGAAGTCGGTGACGATCTGGAACAGGATGAAGGCGAGCGCGCCGATGAAGACCATCACACGCAGCGTCGAGAAGTCGTTGCCCTGGATCGCTTCCACCGTCACAGCCCCGAGCCCGGGGATTCCGAAGAACGACTCGATCAGCAGCGACCCGGTGAACAGGAAGGGGATCGCCGTCACGACGCGCGTCAGGATCGGGATCAACGCGTTGCGCAGCACGTGGAAGGCCATCACCCGGCCGTCCCCACAGCCCTTCGCGCGGGCGGTGCGAACGTAGTCTCGGCTGGTCTCCTCGACGAACACCGTGCGGTAGAAACGCAAGTCGCCTCCGATCCCGGCGACCACGCCGATCAGGATCGGCATCGCCACGAAGCGCGGCAGCACGCGCGGGTCGGGGTCGAAGCCCGAGATCGGGAACCAGTTGAGGATCTTTCCGATCAGATACTGGCTCCCGATGATGTAGAGGAGGATCGAGACGCTCATCGCGAGCACGGCGATCACGACGCCGGTGCGGTCGATGTAGGTCTCCCGGAAGTAGGCGACGAACAGGGAGAGCGCCACGCCGAGCACGAGGCCGAGCGCGAAGGTGGGCACGGTGAAGGAGAGGCTCGGACCCACGCCCTCGCGCAGACGGCGGGCGATCGGCACCTCGTCGGCGTCGCTGCGGCCGAAGTCGAAGCTGAGCATGCGGACGTAGTGGTCGCGGAGCTGGTCGGTCCAGGGGCGATCGTAGCCGTGCTCCTGGATCCAGAGCTTCAGCACGGCGGGAGGAGCCTTCTCGCCCACGGCGCGGCGCGCCATGTCCATCGGCTCGGCGTAGAGGAAGAACAGCACGAACAGGAGCCCCAGCACGCCCTGGACCACCAGGAAGCCGTAGAGCAGGCGCCGCAGCGCGTAGCCGATCACTACTGGCGCTCCCGGAAGAAGGTCACGATGCCCGGGATCGTGACGAGCACGGAGATCCCGAGCAGGGCCCAGGCGGGCCACACGATCGGGCGGTTCCACTCCTCGCGCCGCTCGGTGCGCAGCGTCGGGTCGACGTCCACGTACTTGCTGGCGGGGAGGCTGATGCCGGCGGGCTTCACGTTCTGGAGCCAGCCGTGGTAGAGGACGTAGTTCTCGCGGTGGAAGAGCTCGATCCAAGGCCGTTGCTTCTGCAGGATCGCGCGCATCTCGCGGATCTTTGCCAGCCGCTCGGGCCCGTTGGGCATGTCCTTCATCGTGACGAAGAGCGCGTCGAAGCGCGGGTCCACGAAGTTCGAGGTGTTCGGGGCGCCGGGGTTCGTCGAGCTCGCGTTCGGCCCCCACAGCAGGAACAGGAAGTTCTCGGGGTCGGGATAGTCGGCGATCCAGCCCCACATGTAGATCTGGTAGGCGCCGTCGCGCACCTTGTCCTGGAATCGGTTGTAGTTGGTGGCATTGAGCTCGACGTCGAGGCCGATCCGCCGCCAAGCGTCCACGAAGAACTGATAGGTGAGGCGGCCGCGGGTCGAGGGATCGGGCGTGTCGAAGGACAAGCGAAGGGGTCGCTTCGTCCGTGGATCGATGCCGCCCTCGTAGCCCGCCTCGGCGAGCAGCGCCCGCGCGCGGTCGGGGTCGGGGGTCCGGAAGGGGTTCACGTAGTCCGGGTCGTAGCCGAAGATGCCCGGCGGGATCGGCGACTGGGCAGGCACGCCTCGGCCGTTCTGGAACACGCGGTCGAACTCGACCACGTCGACCGCGAGGCTCATCGCCTGGCGCAGCTTGCGGCCCCGATCGCCGGCGCGAGCTCCCACCACCGGGTCGTTCATGTTGAAGCCGATGTAGTAGATGTCGGGATCGACGCTCTTCTCCAGCTCCATTCCGCGCGCTTTCATGGCCGGCGAGAGCCTTCCCTCCTGCACCGCCCGGTCGAAGCTCTCCTGGATGATGGTCGAGGCGTCGTAGTAGCCCTGAAGGAACTTGTTGAAGGCCGGGATGTTCTCCTTCTCCATGCGGAACTCGATTCGCTCCAGAAAGGGGAGCGGCTTCCCGACGTACTCCGGGCGCAGCAGCCCCGCCTCGGCGTCGCCCGGCTCGCCCTGGGAGGGGTAGACCGTGCCCGGCGCGCGCCAATCGGGGTGGAGCGTCCCGTACCAGTTGGGGTTGCGCTCGAGCACGATGCGGTTGTGCTTCTCGTAGCGGGTCAGCCGGAAGGGCCCCGTGGCGATCGGGTGCTCCTTGAAGAAGGGGCGGCCCTCCTCCCCGTCGTAGTAGTCCACCGCTTCCCAGGGCACGGGGGCGGTGAAGGGCATGGCGAACCAGTAGAGCAGCTGGGGATAGGGCTCGTGCAGCACCACCTCCAGCTCGTAGGGACCGTGCACGACGATGCCCTCCACGCCCTCGGCGTCCGCGTACTGGCGGTCGATGCGCCGCTTGCCGAACTCCGGATCCGAGCTGCGCAGAGCGACCAGGCGATCGGCGAACTCCGCGAACCCGTCGATCTTGGAGAAGGTCGCGACCACCGGACTGATCGTCTCGGGATCGGCGATCCGCATCAGCTGGAAGGCGACGTCCGAGGCCAGGATCTCGCGGTCGGTGGTCCCTGCGCCATCGCGCGCGAAGCAGGGGTCGCTCTCGAAGCGCATCCCGGGCCGCAGATGGAAACGGTACGAGTAGCGTCCGTCGGGGAGCGTCTGCTCCACCGGCACCGCCTCGGCCAGCCCGGGCATCAGCAGATAGGGGCGCTGGAGGTAGTGGTACTCGAGCAGCGTCTCGTAGATGTTGGCGAGGATGGTGTGGTCGGCGTAGTTGTAGCTGACGGCCGGGTCGAGCGTCTTCGGCGGTCCGGGCAGATACGCGTAGCGCACCTTCACGCTGTCGGCGGAATCGGGATACGGGTTGTTGGTGCAGGACGCGATCTGGATCAGGGCGAGGAGAGCGATCGCTCCCCAGACCCGACGGCCGACCCTCATCCCCCCTCCGCCGCGCCATCGCCGCCCGTCGGGTCGATCCCCTGCGGTACGCGCAAATGGAATGTATCGGGGGAATCCAGGGGATTCAGCTCCACACTGCGGAGCGTGAGCTCGGCCTGACCCGTGTCGCTGCGCACGGCGACGTTCCGCGCGAAGGGGGCGCCGTCGATCTCCACGTAGTCGTCGAAGCTCGCCTCCCAGCCGGATCGAGCCCCGTCGCCCTGCTGGGCGAGTCGGCGCAGCTCGCCGGAGGCGCCGAAGTCGACCACCCGTTGCACGTGTCCCTCGTCGTCGGCGAGCTCGATCCGGATCCGGTCGTCCACCTGGTAGGCGCCGGCGCGCACCAACGCGGCCCCGGGATCCGGAACGCCCAGGATCACCTCGACCGCCTCGCGAGGGGAGAGGTCGAGCCTCGCCGTGTCCCACAAGAGCCCCTCGTAGACCGGGCCCTCTTCGTAGTGGCGCTCCTGTGTGTCGAGCACGGCGTAGCGATCCCCGTCGGTGACGAGCACCGCCAGCGTGGTGTCGAGGAATCCGAGCACCTCGACGCGCAGACGAGCGGGCCGCTCGAGCCATAGCCGCTGACGGGTGCGCAGTGCGAGGTCGCGACCGGCGACGCCGGCGCCCGGCGCGTCGACCGCGAAGCGGGCCAGGGCGTAGAGGCCGTGCCGGCGCTCGGACTCGGCCCGCCACGCGGCCAGCAGGGCTTCGGGTCGGGGATCGCCCTTCGCGAGCGGCACCGCGGGCGCGAGGCCACGGCAGCCGCCGGCGATCGCGAGCAGTGCCAGGCACAGCGCCAGCCGCGGCACGCCTATTTGAGCTCGCGTCGCAGGGACTCCAGCTTCTTGCGCAGCTCCGGCTGCTCGTCGGGACGCGGTCCCATCAGCGCCGCCTCTTCGAAGTTGTCGAGGGCCAGGCGGCGCTCGTCGAGCAGCAGGTAGGCGTCGCCGATGTGCTCCGAGATCACCGGGTCGCCGCCCGTGAGCTCGTGGGCTCGCTCCAGCTTCTCGATCGCCTTGTTCAGCCACTTGCGCCCGGCCGCCAGGTCGCCCGCCTCGATCAGCGGTCGCGCGCGCATGTAGTAGACCCAGCCCAGGCTGTCGACGATGTACCCGTTGTCGGGGCGCAGCTCGATCGCGCGCTGGATGTATTCCTCCGCCTGCTCGAGGTTCTCGCCTTGCTCCGCCCAGGAGTAGCCGATGTAGTTGAGCGCGTCCGCGTTCTCCGGATTCGCCGCGAGCGCGCGTCGCATGTAGGCGAGCGCCTCCTCCTTGCGGTCCGCCTCGCCGTAGACGACGCCGAGGTTGTAGAGGATCTCGTCGTCCTCGGGCTCCTTGTCGAGCATCGCCTGCAGGTAGGCGACGGCGCCGTCGAGATCGCCGATCTTCGCGCGCAGCGTGGCCGTATAGAGCTCGAGCTCGCGGGACGGCTCGGACTCCAGGGCGCTCTGGACGTCGGCGAGCGCCCGCTCGTATTCGCCGCGACGCTCGTAGATCGCGGCCAGCTGGGTGCGCGCCTCGGCGTAGTAGTCGTGATGGGAGGGCACGCGCTCGAAGGCAGCGATCGCCTCCGGCTCGCGCCCCAGGCGCCGCAGCGCCACCCCGTCGAAGAAGGCCACCTCGTACTCGCGCGGCAGCAGGGTGAGGACGCGATCGAAGCGCGTCACCGCGTCCTCGAAGCGACGCGCCTCGTAGAGCAGGTAGCCGAGCCGCTCGACGGACTCGAGGTCGCTGGGGTAGCTCGCCTCCACGCGCTCGAGCGTGTCGATCGCCCCTTCGACGTCCTCGTCGTTGATCTGCACCTCGGCGAGCGCCAGCAGCGTCGAGTGGTCGTCCGGCGCCTGCTGGAGCATCTCGTGGTACACGCCGATGGCTCCCTCGCGGTCGCCCCGCTGACGCATGGACCGCGCGAGCGCGCCGTACACGCGCAGGTTGTCGGGATCCACCTCGAGGGATCGACGCAGCGCCTCCTCGGCCTCGAGCGGACGTCCGAGCTTCTCCAGGACGTTCGCCAGCGCGATCCAGCCGCGCAGCTCGTCGGGCTCGCGCTCGGTCATCCACTGCGCGGTCGCGAGACCGGCATCGAGGTCGTCGACCTCCAGGTAGAGCTGGTAGAGCAGCCAGGCCGACTGCTCGTCGAGGGGCGCGCCGTTCTCGTCGCGCAGCAGAGCCTCGGCCGCCTCCGTGTTCTGCTGGATCCGGTACAGCTGGGCGAGGAAGTTGCGCAGCTCGGGATCGTCGGGATCGAGCTCGCGCGCCCGACGGGCCTGTTCCACGGCGCGATCGAGCTCGCTGTTGCGCGCCAGCATCTCGGCCAGCAGCCGGTGCAGGTAGGCCGAGTCCGGGTCCTTGGCGATGGCGCGCTCCAGCGCCGCCATCGCCTCGACCGGCTGCCCGTCGGCCATGTGCTGGTGGAAGACCAGCACGTCGTACTCCGGCGGCGCCTCCGGTCGGATCTCGCGCCCCGGCCCCTCCGGTCGCCCCGCTCCGAGCCCCAGCCCGGCGCAGCCGGCCGTCCCCAGGGCGAGCAGGAGCCCGGCCAGCGCATGGGACAGGATTCGGTTCCGGCGATTCACGGCGTTGGCTCCCGAAGCGGGGTCGGAGCGAACCGGGCCGGATCGACCGTCCGCCCGGCCCGGCGTAGGGCGGGTCGGTGCGGCCTCAGTGCCGCCCCAGGTACCCCTGCCCTTCCAGATAGTCGATCAAGGCGGATACGCTCTCCTCCACCGACTGGGTGTTGGTGTCCAGCACCAGCTCGGGACGCTCGGGCGCCTCGTAGGGTGCCGAAATTCCGGTGAACTCGGGGATCTCGCCGGCGCGAGCCTTCTTGTACAGCCCCTTCACGTCGCGCCCCTCGCAGGTCTCGACGTCCGCTGCCACGTGCACCTCGACGAAGTCGCCCCCGTCCATGATCGCCCGCACCGCGTCGCGATCGGCCCGGTAGGGGGAGATGAAGGAGCTCATCACGATCACGCCCGCGTCGGTGAACAGCTTGGCGACCTCGCCGATGCGCCGGATGTTCTCAGTGCGGTCCTCGGGCGAGAATCCGAGGTTCTTGTTCAGACCGTGACGGATGTTGTCCCCGTCCAGCACGTAGGCGTGGCAGCCGCGCTTCATCAGCGCCTGCTCTGCGGCCACGGCGATCGTGGACTTCCCGGACCCTGAGAGGCCCGTCAGCCACACGGTGACACCCCGCTGGCCGAGCCGCTGCTCGCGGTCCTTCCGCGTCACCTGGCCCGAGTGCCAGGTGATGTTGGTTGCCTTCTGCTCGGTCAAAGAGATCTCCCTCCCGGGTTCGCGTTTCCGAAGTGGCTTCGGTCGAATGGCCCGCCGGCTGGAACGATTCGCGGGGTCCCGGCCGCGGAGGCGTCAGCTTAGCGCCGGTCGACGGCCCGGCCCGCGGCCCTCGCCGGTGCCCGGTCGCGGGCCGCGGCGACCTCTTCGGAGACCCGCGCGCAGGCGGCATCGATCTGCTCCTCGTCGTTCGAGCGGCCGATTCCGAAGCGAAGCGCGGAGCGGACGCGCTCCGGGTCGAGTCCGAGCGCGCGCAGCACATGGCTCGGCTCGCCCCGGGCCGAGGCGCAGGCAGACCCCGTGGAGAGCGCCACGTCGGGGAGCGCCGATAGCAGGGCGTCGGCGCGGACCCCTTCGAAGGAGACGTTCAGATTGCCGGGCAGCCGGCGGTCCAGGTCGCCGTTGACCGCCACGCCCGGCAGCCGGTCGCGCAGGCCCGCCAGCAGCCGGTCGCGCAGGCCGCGCACTCGCTTCGCCTCGGCAGCGAGGTCCTCGAGGCAGAGTGTGACGGCGCGGGCGAAGCCCACGCAGAGCGGCACGGGCAGCGTGCCCGAGCGGAGGCCGCGCTCGTGCCCGCCGCCGTGCAGCAGAGGCTCCAGCCGCAGCCTGGGGGGCCCGCGGCGCACGTAGAGCGCGCCCACCCCTTTGGGTCCGTAGAGCTTGTGGGCGCAGAAAGCGAGCAGGTCGACGCCCGCCGCGCGGACCTCGATCGGCACCTTGCCCACGGCCTGGGCGGCGTCGCTGTGGAACGGGACGCCCGCCTCGCGGCACACGGCGGCGATCTCGGGGATCGGCTGCAGCGTTCCGATCTCGCTGTTCGCCGCCGCGATCGACACCAAAGCGGTGCGCGGGGTGATCGCCGCCCGCACCGCCTCGGGATCGACCAGACCTCCGGCGTCGACGGGCAGCTCGGTCACGGCGAAGCCCTCGGCCCGAAGGGCGCGGCAGGTATCGAGCACCGCGGGATGCTCGATCGCGCTGGTCACGAGATGGTCGCAGCGACCGCGCCCCGCCCGGGCGATGCCGGCGATCGCGAGGTTGTCGCTCTCCGTGGTGCCGCTGGTGAAGACGATCTCGCGCGGATCCGACGCGCCGATCGCCGCGGCGAGCTGCTCGCGCGCCTCCTCGACGGCGGCCTGGGCCCGCCAGCCGTACACGTGGGAGGCGCTCGAGGGGTTGCCGAAGTCCTCACTCCAGTACGGCTCCATCGCGCGCACCACCCGAGGGTCCACGGGGGTGGTGGCGTGGTGGTCGAGGTAGATCGGGGGCTGGGGCATCCGGCCACTCCGGGGGCCGATCGGGCCCGTCGGCCGTCCCCTGGACTTCGCCGGCCCGCGGCTCGCTGTGCGCGGCCTCGGGCCGCTCGCGGTCACGCGGAGAAGGACTCCCCGCAGCCGCAGGTGGAGGAGGCGTTCGGATTCTTCATCTTGAAGCCCGACTCCTGGAGCGTATCGACGAAGTCGAGCGTGGTGCCGGCCAGGTAGAGGGCGCTCTTCTCGTCCAGGATCACGCGCACCCCGTTCACCTCGATCTGCGTGTCGACGTCGCGTACCTGGTCGTCGAAGGCCAGCTCGTAGCGCAGCCCGGAGCAGCCGCCGCCCACCACCTTCATGCGCAGGCCGTGGGTCTCCGCCTTTCCATCCTTGTCGAGCAGCTCGCGGATCCGCTGGGCAGCCGGCGCGGTGACTTCGATCAAGGGCATACTGTACTCCTGAGTCCAAATTGCTCGCAGAACATAAGACCGATCTCCCCGGTGATCAAGGCGCCCCGCCGCCGGGCGGGTGGACCGGCGAGCAGAGCAGGAAGATCTCGCGATTGCCCTTCGGCCCGGGCAGGCGGCTGTCGTGGCGGCCGACCTCCCGAAAGCCCAGCTGGGCCGCCTCGGCGGACACCGCGTCGGCGGCGGCGGTGCGCAGCGCGTCGTCGCGGACCACCCCTCCCTTGCCGACTCGCTCGGGTCCGACCTCGAACTGCGGCTTCACCAGGAGCAGCCACGTGGCCTCGGGCGCGCAGCGCGCCAGCGCGGGCAGCAGCAGGCGCAGGGAGATGAAGGAGACGTCGGCGGTGACCAGGGAGACGGGCTCCAGCAGAGCCTCGG
Organism: uncultured Spirochaetales bacterium; assembly: GCA_964653555.1. Taxonomy (GTDB): domain Bacteria; phylum Myxococcota_A; class UBA9160; order UBA9160; family SMWR01; genus JAHEJV01. Next base: position 28,973 of record CAZZFT010000005.1, read on the forward strand.
GCTCGAGGTGGCGGGCGTTGGTGCGCTCGAGCACGACCACGCGGGGATCGGCGCGCAGACGCGCGTCGAGCTGGCCGTAGCCCACGTCCACCGCCACCACCGAGCGCGCGCCGCGCTGGAGCAGGCAGTCGGTGAAGCCTCCGGTCGACGCTCCGACGTCGAGGCAGGCGCGACCGGCGACCGGGACGGCGAGATCGTCCAGCGCTCCGGCCAGCTTCTCGCCACCCCGTGACGCGAAGCGCCGCGTCTCTCCGCGCAGGCGGATCGCCGCCTCGTCGCGCACGCGGGATCCCGGCTTCTCGTGGGGCACGTCGTCGACCAGCACGCGGCCGCTGCGGATCAGGGCCTGAGCGCGGGTGCGCGACTCGGCGAGTCCGTCGCGCACGAGACGCTCGTCCAGACGCAGCGATGTCACCGATCGCGCGTCACGGCGTACCGGAGCAGCGCGCGCAGCGGCTCGCCGGCCGCGCCCAGGGATGCGAGCTCGTCCAGCGCCTCGGCCAGCAGCGCCTGGGCGCGTGCGCGCGCGCCGTCGAGGCCCAGCACGCGCACCAGCGAGCAGCCCTCGTCCTCGTCGGCGTCGAGCAGGTCGTCTGCGATCTGGAACGCGATGCCCGCCGCGCGGCCGGCCGCCGCCAGGCGGGCGAGCACGGGCTCGCCGGCTCCGGCGAGGCGCGCCCCGGCGACGATCGAGACCGCGATCAGCGCCGCCGACTTGCGGGCGTGCACACTCTCCACCTGCGCGGCGTCGCCCGCGGCCGCACCGAGGTCGTCCACCTGGCCTCCGACCAGGCCCGCGGCGCCGGCCGCGTGAGCGAGATCGCGCACCGCGGCCAGACGCTGGGCGCTGTCGCCGGGCCCGGCGTCGGCCACCAGAGCGGCGAAGGCGGCGGTGAGCAGCGCGTCTCCGGCCAGCACGGCGGTGGCCTCGTCGAAGGCGACGTGTACGGTCGGGCGGCCGCGCCGCAGGGCATCGTCGTCCATGCAAGGCAGGTCGTCGTGGACCAGCGAGTAGGTGTGGACCAGCTCGACGGCGACGGCCGCCGGCAGGGCGATCTCCGGCTGTCCTCCGACAGCCTCGGCGCCGGCGAGCGCCAGCGCCGGACGCAGGCGCTTTCCGCCCGGGAACACCAGGTGCCGCATCGCGGCGTGCAGCCGCGCGGGGGGCTCCGACGCCTTCGGCAGCGCGGCGTCGAGCGCCCGCTCGATGCGCGGCGCCCAGGTCTCGAGGTAGGCCAGCGCGTCCACCGATCTCACTCCTCGGAGCCCGGATCACCTTCGAAGGCGCGCAGGGCGAAGCCACCCCCCTCGCGCACCAGCTCGTCGATCCGACCCTCCGCCCGGTCGAGCAGCTCGGCGCAGCGCCGACACAGCGCGACGCCCCGCTCGAACGTGGCGAGCGCCTGCTCGAGCGCAAGCTCGCCTCCCTCGAGCCGGTCGACCAGCACCTCGAGCTCGTCGAGGGCGCCCTCGAAAGCGAGGTCCGCGACGGAATCGCCGCGCGCGGCGTCGGCGGGCTCACTCACGCGCGCACTCTAGCAAGAAGGCCGGCTCCAGAGTCGGCCGACGCGCAGCGAGGCGAAGGCGGGCTCCTGCCGAGCTAGCGCCCGTTCGTCGGGGAACCGATGGGGGCCGAGGTGTCGGCGACCGAGCGGGTCGCTCGCGGACGGCCGGCCTCCACCCGCACCGTCAGGTCGGCGCGGGCCACCTGCACCGCGAGGACCTCTCCAGCAGGCGCGTCGGCGACTTCGCGCACGATCGCGCCGTCGCGCGCGCGGCGCACCAGTCCGTAGCCGCGCGCCAGCACCGCCAGCGGCGACAGGGCGTCGAGCGACGCGGCGTGTCGAGCGAGCTCGCCCCGGCGGCGCAGCAGGTCCGCGGCGATCGCCCGAGCCAGCCCGCTGCGCGCGGACTCCCAGCGCACACGCCCGGCGGACAGGCGGCGCGCGGGCGCCGACGCGCGCAGCTCCGCGCCGGCGTGCCGCCAGTCGGAGCGGAGCCGTTCGACCTGGCGGCGCGCGGCCCGCTCGAGACGCTCGCCGCGCCGGGCGAGCTCACCGGCGAGGGCGCGGCGGTCGGGGATCGCCAGCTCGGCCGCCGCCGAGGGGGTCGGGGCGCGCGCGTCGGCGACCAGGTCGGCGATCGTCACGTCGATCTCGTGACCGACGCCCGCGACCACCGGCACCGGACAGGCGGCGATCGCGCGGGCGAGGATCTCCGTGTTGAAGGGCTGGAGATCCTCGAGCGAGCCCCCGCCCCGGACGAGCAGGATCGCGTCGACCTCCCCGTGCGCGGCCAGGGCCCCGAGCGCCGCGGCCACCTCGTGCTCCGCGCCCAGTCCCTGCACGCGACACGAAGCCAGCCGCAACGGCAGCCCGGGCAGGCGGCGGCGGGCCACCTCCAGCACGTCGCGCAGCGCGGCGCCCGAGGCGGAGGTCGCGATCCCGAGTCGTCGCGGAACCGGCGGCAGCGCACGCTTGCGAGCGGGCGCGAACAGGCCCTCGGCCTCGAGACGCCGGCGCAGCTGATCGAAGGCGAGCTGGAGCGCTCCGACGCCGCGCGGCTCGAGCGCGCGGACCACGAGCTGGAGCTCGCCGCGCGCCTCGTAGACGGAGAGATCGCCGTAGGCCAGCACCTCCATGCCGTCCTCGGGCTCGAACGCCATCTGCCGCGTGGAAGACCGGAACATCGCGGCGCGCAGCTGACCATCGGGGTCCACCAGTGTGAAGTAGAGATGCCCCGAGGCGGGCCGGCGCAGGTTGCTGATCTGGCCCACCACCCACAGCCGACCGACACGCTCCTCGAGCAGGCGCCGCACGCCGGCGACGACGGCGCCCACCGGATGGATGCGCGGCGCGACGCCGGTCTCGGTCACGAGCTACGGCGTGGGCGGCGCGGCCTCGGGCGCCCGTGCCTGCATCTGCATCGGCTCTTCGCGCAGGCGCTCGAAGTAGTTCCAGCTCTTCAGCACCTCGACGGCACGCGCCAGCTGGGCGTCGTCTCCCGGGGCGGCCTCCGCCGGGAAGTCGGCCAGCGACTCGGGCTCATCCGGCTCCTCTTCGGCGCCGGGCTCTGCGTCCTGGTGGCTGAAGTGTCCCTCGAGGTCCCGCTCGCGCATCCGCCGCGCGCCGTTCTCGGCCACCTCCTCGCCTCCCTGGCTCACCGAGATGTCGGGCGTGATGCCGACCTCCTGGATCGAGCGACCCGCGGGCGTGTAGTAGAGCGCGGTGGTGAGGCGCAGGCCCGCCCCGTCATCGAGGGGGTAGACAGTCTGCACCGAGCCCTTGCCGAACGTCTTCTGGCCGATCACCAGGGCGCGGCGCTGGTCCTGAAGGGCGCCGGCGACGATCTCCGAGGCGCTCGCCGTCCCCTCGTTCACGATCACCGCGATCGGGTAGTTCGGCTCGGTGCCCTCGCCGTTGGCCCGGAATTCCTGGCGCTGGTCCTCGACCCGGCCCTTCGTGTACACGACCAGACCGTCCTTCAGCCAGACGTTCGAGACCTTGACCGCCTGGTCGAGCAGGCCGCCCGGGTTGTCGCGCAGATCGAGCACGAGGCCCTCGAAGCTGCTCTGACCGCTCTCCTCGTGCAGCTTCGCGAGCACCTCCTCGAGGTCTTCGACGGTGTGCTCCTGGAAGGCGCGGATGCGCACGTAGGCGTAGTTCGGCTCCAGCATGCGCCCGGTCACCGACTGGATCTTCACCACGTCGCGCCGGATCGTGATCGGCTGGGGCTCCTCGAAGCCCTCGCGGAAGATCTCGATCGTGATCTCGCTGCCCTTCTTCCCGCGCATCAGCTGCACGGCCTCGAACAGCGTCATGTTCTTGCTGCTCCGGCACTCCTCGGTCCAGTCCTTGGGGACCTCGGTCGGGCAGATCGCCACGATCTGGTCGTGCGCCTTGATCCCGGCCTCGGCCGCGGGCGTGCCCTCGATCGGCGACACCACCTCGATGAAGCCGTCGCGGCGTTTGGTGATCTCGATGCCGAGGCCGTGGAACTCGCCGCGCGTGTCCACCTGCATCTCGCGGTAGGCCTCGGTGTCGAGGAACGAGGAGTGGGGATCGAGCTCGGCGAGCATCCCGCGCACCGCACCACGCACCAGCGCGCTCTCGTCCACCTCGTCCACGTAGTTCTGCTCCACCAGGCGCAGCACGCTCGTGAACAGGTCGAGATCGTCGTAGCGGGTGGCGGCGGCGACGCTGCGGACTCCGCTGGCCACGCCCATCACCAGAGCGGCCGCGCTGACTCCGGCCAGAAAGGTGAGGAGGAAGCCGATGCGGTTGCGGTTCATGTGCGTTCCCTGCTGCTCTGCCCTGCCCCGCTTCGTCGCGGCGCCGGCCGTCGTCGCTGGCGCCATCGAGGCGGGTACGGGCGTGTTCGGGCGTCTTCGGAAGTCTCGCGGCCCCGCTTGAAACGGATCCAGTCTACCCGCTGTGCGCCCGGGTGCCGAGAGCGGCCAGCCACTCGGCGGGGTCGAGGGCCTCGCCGCCGCGCCGCACTTCGAAGTAGAGGCGCGGTCCCTCGAGCGATCCGGTCTCGCCGACCGTTCCGATCTCCGCGCCGGCCGCGACCGCGTCGCCGAGCCCGACCTCGATCCGGTCCAGGTGCGCGGACACGGTGAAGTGATCCTCGCCGTGGTCGAGGATCACGACGTTGCCGTAGCCGCGGAAGCGACCGGCATAGCGGACGCGCCCCGCGGCCACGGCCCGGACCGGGGTGCCGACGGGCGCGCGCCAGGCGACTCCCTTCCGGAAGGTCGCCGTCAGCGAGTCCCGGTCGACCACGCGGCCGAAGCTCTCCTCCAGCTCTCCGTCGACCGGCGCCCGAAGGCGACCGCGCAGCGCGGTGAAGGGCGGGCCGTCGGGAAGCGCCTCGGCGGCCCGCTCCTGCGCCGAGCCGCCCCAGGCGGCGACCGTCTCCTCGAGCGCCCGCCCGGCGATCTCCAGCTCGGTCAACGCCGAGCGCGCCCGGGCACGGTTGCGGCCGAGTTCCCGGGCCAGGCCCTGCTTGCGCTGCCGCTCGTCTTCGAGCTCCCGGGTGCGCTGGGCCAGGGTGCGGTCGGCGGCGCTGGCGGCTTCGAGCGCGGCGGCGGCGCGCTTCCGCGCCCGCTCCAGAGCGCGCGTCTGGTCGCGGTGGCGCTGGATCAGATCGCTGTCGCTCCGCAGCAGCCGGCGCAGCAGCTGGACCCGCGTGAAGAAGTCCCGCAGCCCGCCGGCCGAGAACAGCAGGCGCAGCGTGCCGAGGTCGCCCGCCCGGTACAGGGCCACGGCGCGCTTCGCCATCGCGCGCTCCAGCGAGGCGAGCCGCGTGGCGGCGTCGGCGGAGGTCGCCTCGGCCGCCTCGAGGGCAGCGCGCGCCTCGCGCGCCTCCTCCTTGGCCCGCGCCGCCTCGACCCGCAGCAGCTCCGCGCTGCGGTCGATGGCGTCGATCGCCTCCAGCAGACCCCGCTGCTCGCGCTCGTAGGCGGCGACGCGCTCGCGGCTGGTCTCGATCGCGGCCCGGATCTTCTCGAGGTCCGCGGTGGGCTGGGCGGCGGAGGCCGCGGCCAACAGCCCGATCCCGGCGGCGACCAGCGCGCCGCGCTTCACGGCCGGCTCTCGGAGGCCACGGCGATCGCCGACCCGAGCAGACCCAGCGCGGTGCCACCGCCGCACAGCCACGCCGTCTCGACCGGATCGAAGAAGCGCGGCGCGAGGCCCCCGAGCACCAGCTCGAGTCCGAACTCGAAGCCCGGCAGCACCAGGCGGAAAAGCGCGTAGAGGAGCAGCCACGCGAAGGCGGCTCCAGCCGCCCCCTGGAGCGCGCCCTCGATCAGGAAGGGCGTGTTCACGAAGGCGCGGGAGGCCCCGACCAGGGTCAGGATCGAGAGCTCGTCGCGTCGGGAGAGCACCGCCAGTCGGATCGTGTTGGAGACGATCAGCGTGGTCGCCAACGCCAGGATCACGCCGAGCCCGATCGCGAGCCCGCGCACCAGGGCCAGGGCGCGCAGGTAGCCCTCGATCCAGTCGGCGCCGGTGGCGATGTCGACCACACCGGGCAGGGCGGAAACCGCCTGGGCGACGCGCTCCAGCGCCGCCGCGGTCTGGGCCTGCTCGACGAGGGTGAGCTCGAGCGAGGCCGGGAGCGGATTCGACCCGAGCGCCTCGTCCAGGGCGAAGCCGCGACCCACGCCGTTGCGGAACCGGATCAGCGCCTCGTCCTCGCTCACCAGGTGCACCTGCGCGACGCCCTCCAGCGCCGCTGCGCGCTGGCGCAGCGCCTCGCGCTCCGCGTCGCCCAGACCCTGCTCCAGAAACGCCGTCACCTGCACCGCGTCGCCGACCCGGTGCAGCAGCTCCTGCATGTTGATCACCAGCAGGCCGAAGGCGCCCACCAGCACCAGCGCTACCGCGATCGTCCCGGTGGCGACGAGCGCGGTGCCCGGCGTGGCCGCGATGCCCCGCAGCGCGGTGCGCGCGAAGTACACGACACGCGCCAGCGGACGGATCACACTCCCGCTCCCGGCGCCGGGCGGTCCTCTGCGATCCGGCCGCCCTCGAGCCGCACCGTGCGCTTGCGGAAGCGCTGCAGGATCGACTGGTCGTGGGTCGCCACCACCACCGTGGTGCCGCGCGTCGCGGTCTCGGCGATCAGATCCATGATCTCCAGGGTGAGATCGGGGTCGAGGTTTCCCGTGGGCTCGTCGGCGAGCAGGATCTCCGGCTCGTTGATCAGCGCGCGCGCGATCGCCACCCGCTGCTGCTCACCGCCCGAGAGCGAGAGCGGACTCTGGTAGCGCCGGTGCTGGAGACCCACCTGCTTCAGGATCGCGAACACCCGCGCGCGCGCCGCGCGTCGCGGTGTCCCGACCACATCCAGCGCGAGGGCCACGTTCTCCTCGACCGTGCGGCGGGCGAGCAGCTTGAAGTCCTGGAACACGACGCCGATGCGCCGGCGCAGCGCCGGCACCGAGCGCGGCGACAGGCGGGAGACGTTGCGACCCAGCACCACGATCTGCCCTTCGCTGGGCCGTTCCGCGGCGAAGAGCAGCCGCAGCAGGGAGGTCTTGCCGGCGCCGCTCGGCCCGGTCAGGAACACCAGCTCCCCGCGCGCGAACTCCAGCGTGACGTCGCGCAGGGCGTAGGTTCCGGCGAGGTAGGACTTCGAGACGTGGAAGAGCTGAGCGGCCGCCTCCCCCGAGACGGGACGAGGGGAGGCCCCGGCGGGGTGGCCGCGCCAGCGCCCCGGCCTGCCGACGCCCGCGCTCACCCGGCCGGGCGGTTCTTGCGTGCCGCGGTACTGGTGCGATCGGCGGTGCGCTCGCGGGCCTTCTCCGCGAGGTACTCGAGGATCACCTCGTCGAGGGGCTTCTGAGAGCCGATGCCCTCTCCGAAAGTGCGTTCACCGCGCTGGGTGCTCGGCGCCGTTGCCGCCTTGCGCGCGGGGGTCGGCTGCTCCGCGTCCGCAGGCGCGTTCGCCTCGGGCTCGGTGTCCGGCTTCGACTCCTGGGAGCCCTGCGAACCCTTCGCCTCGATGCCGGCATCGACCGCCGTGTCGCCGAGCCGCTCGGCGATCACCTCGTCGAAGCCCCCGCTCTGGAGCTTCTCGAGCATGGAGGCGTGCTGCTCCTCGATCATGCCGCGCACGACACCGACCAGGTCCTCGGCCTCGAGGTGATCGGAGTAGTCGGTCTTGTGCGTTCCGAGGATGGTTCCGCCGTGGTACACGTGGCTGATGATGTGCGGGTTGGCGCGCCCGCTGTCCTCCGTCTGCACGTGGAAGAGGATTCCCCGGTAGCGGACGTTCGTGTTCGCGCCGGTGATCATCCCCCGCCCCCGAGCCGCGCCGCCTGCGCGACGCAGTCTTCCCCTCCGTCCCGCACTTGTCGACCGGGCCGGAACCGGAGTCGCAGGCAAGCACGGGCACACCAGACCGTCATCGAGCTTCGTTTTCGGCCTCCTGCGGCCCAACCTGAGGTTTCCCGCGTTTTCCCATGGGGAAGATCCGACTGTGGAGCCCGGATCCCGGCCGGACGCCCTGGGCCCCGGCGCGCGAGAGACGCGCGCCGGGGCAGCGGCGGCGGGAGGAGGGATCGATGGACCGCCGCCGCGAAGCGGGCCTCAGGGGCTCGAGGGGCGTCTAGGGTGCCAGGCGATCGCGGCGGCCGAGCCAGGCGAGACCGGCCAGGCCGGCGGCGAAGAGCGAGCCCGTGACCGGCTCGGGGACGCCCGCGATCGCCGCGCTCCCGGGCGACGGCGCGCCGACCGCGAAGTCGCTGGCGTTGTCGCCGGTGTCCACGTCGGCGAAGCGCCGGGCCAGAGAGCTGTCGGCCGGCGCGTCGGGCGCCGCACTGCCCTCCCCGGCGAAGAAGTCGGCCGGCCCGAAGTCGCCATAGCCGAGCGCGTCGAGCACCGATCCGGCGTCGCGGAGCACCACCGAATCGGGGCCGTTCTGGAAGTCGAAGTCGGCGATCTGGTCGGCGTTCGGGACTGCGGTCGTCCCGTCGCCCGCGTCGTCCGCCAGCACGAAGAGGCCGTTCGCCCCGACCACGCCCGACAGGTCCAGGCGGTCGGTGACGGCGCCGTTCGAGCCGTTGATTCCCTCGACGATCAGCCCGTCGAGTACGGTGCCCGGAGTGGCGTAGATCTCGACGAAGGACAGTCCGTCGTCGGAGCCGGAGGCGTCGTAGAACACCTCCGACAGCAGGGGCAGCGCGCCGACGCCGACCGGAGCGGCGAGCCCACCCAGGGCGAAGGCGGCCGCGAGGCCGCGAAGCGAGAACGTCATGGCAATGGTTCCTGTTCGGGGAGGGAGGGACCTGCGGAATCCCGGTGCGCGAGCTGCTCGCTGAACCAGCCGCCCGTCCACGCGTCGAGACCGGAGGCCAGCTCGGCAGCGCGCAGGCGCAGCGCCGTCTCGGAGGCCTCCGGCTCCGGCGCCGCCAGGGAGGCGAGCACGCGCTGGCGCTCGAAGTAGAGCTGGTCGATCTCGTCGAGCACGTCGTCGCGCAGCTGCGCCACCAGCCGCGCTTCGCGCGACACGTCGATGCGCTCGGGGTTGAAGACCGCCTCGCCCAGGTCCCAGGAGAGCTCGAGGGAGACTCCGTAGTCCTCGCCCTCGCTGCGATCGCGGTCGCGGAGGTAGCGCTTGGCGCCCGACAGGAACGCCTCGTCGTCGTCGATCCCGTGGTCGCGGTCGCGCCCCCAGTCGCCGCGAAGGCTCACCGCCGGGTAGAGCGCGCTGCGGCCCGCGGCGTCCCACAGCTCGCGCATGCGAGAGGGCGCGAGGGCCAGGTAGTGGAGGGCCTGGCGCTGCACCTGGCGCACCGGGGGGTCGGTCCACGGCGCCGGAGCCGGCGACCGCCGCCCCGCGTCCTTGCCGGACCGGTCGACGATGCGGAGCAGTCCGCGGGCGGTGGCGACGACCAGGTGGTCGCCCGTGCCCGCGACCGCCGTCACGGCGATGCTTCCCGCCGGCGGACCGCTGCGCCGCCACGGGCCGGCCGCGTCCGGGGCCGTCAGCAGCCCGGCGTCGGTGGCCAGCCACAGGCGATCGGGATCCGCCACGAGGCGCAGCGGAACCGCTCCCGGCGGCAGCACGGGATGCTCGACCCGCCAGCCGCCCCCGGGCGCGAGGATCGCCAGGGATCGCGCCAGCAGCACCAACAACTCGCCCCGGGATCCGCGGACGAGGTCGAGGGGTCCCTCCTCCCCTTCGCCTGCGAGCGGGAGCGCCTGGCGCACTCCCAGCGCGTCGGGACCCGCTCTCCAAAGCGCCCCGTCGATCACGGCCCACACCGTGAGGTCACCGCCGCTCCCGGGCATCAGGAGCACTCGGCGCGCCTCGCCGAAGGGAAGCTCCGGCATGCGCCGCCAGACGGGCTCGGGGACGGATGCTTCGGCGAGGTACACCCCGGCCCCGGTGGCCGCCGCCAGCCACCCGGCGGCCGAGTCGAGATCGGCGACCGCGCGGGCGGCCTCGCCGGTGCCGATCCGCTCGGAGAACACGCGGCCGGGCCCGGCGATCCGGTACAGGCCAGCGTCGGTCGCCGCGAGCAGAGTGCCGTCGGGCTCGAATACGAGATCGCGCACCGGACCGCGGGCGAGCACGCGCTCGAGCGGTCCGTCGATCGGGCCCCAGGCCACGCCGCGTTCACCCCCGACGGCGAGGCGGGCGGTCGCGCCGTCGAAGGCAAGCGCCTGGGCGCGATCGATGCCTGCGGGCGCGCCCAGCTGCAGCCAGCGGGCGCCGGCGACATCGGTACCGGCGGCCGTCGACGCAGCGAGCAGCGAGAGCAGCGCGAGGCGCGCGAGGCGATCGATCTGGAGCAGACGCACGCGCGGCGCCGGAGCAAGGGGTGTGCCGGACCCGCGCCTCGCGGCGACGCCCGCGAGTCCGCGCACTTGCGCGCGAGCGGCAGGCCGCGCGCGCCCCCGCGTGCCCGTGCGCTGACGCGGTCGCGCGAACTCGCGCCCACGCCGCAGGCCTGCTTGACGCCCCCCAGCGCCTCTTCGAGAATTGGTCCATGCCGGCGCGTCCGCCCCGCTTCCCGCTCGCGCGCGCGATCGCCGCGGCCGCGCTGCTGCTCGCCGTACCGCTCTCGCTCGGCGCGAGCTCGCGAACCCCGCTCTTCCGATGGAAGGACGGGAGCGGCGCTGTCCACTACACGACCGAGGTCCAGCAGATTCCCGAAGCCAAGCGCGGGCAGGCAGAGATCGTCGAGGTCGCGCCGCCGGCCCCGGTGCGCCTCGCCCAGCCCGCGACCCCCGAGCCCGCGCCCGTGCCCGACAGCGAGCTCGATGCGCGCATCGAGGCCCTCGAGCGCGCCATCGCGGACGACGAGGCCGTGCTCGCCGACTATCTCTCCGACGGCGACGAGGCCCAGCGCCTGCGCGACGCCGGCGAGATCGACGCGATCGCGCAACGCCTGCCCCAGCGCCAGGAGGAGCTGCGCGCGCTGCGCGCGCAACGCGCCGGCGGCGGCAAAGCCGATGCCCCCTGATGCGCCGACCCGCGTCGTGGCCCTCGCCGGAGGCGTGGGGGCGGCGCGCTTCCTGACCGGGCTGGTGCGCGCGACCGCGCCCGAGGACATCTCGGTCGTGGTCAATACCGGCGACGACATGCGCTTCTACGGCGTCCACGTCTCGCCCGACGTGGACATCGTGACCTACACACTGGCAGGCCGCGTCGACCGGACGCGCGGCTACGGGATCGAGGGCGACACGACGGCGTTGATCGACACCCTCGGCTCGCTCGGCCACGAGACCTGGTTCCGCCTCGGCGACCGCGACTTCGCCTTCTGCCACCACCGCACCCTGCGCCTCGCCGCCGGGGTGGGGCTGGCCGAGGCCACCGACGAGCTGCGCCGCGCCCTCGGCGTCGCGTCGCGGATCCTGGTCATGTCCGAGGACCCCTGCCCGACGCGGGTCGTGCTGGGCGGGGGACGCGTCGTGCACTTCGAGGAGTACCTGGCCCGGGACGGGGCGCCCGACGACGTGGCCGACGTCGTCCTGTCCGCCGCCGCGCGCGCGCGCCCAGGGCCGGGCGTGCTGGAGGCGATCGCCGCCGCCGAGGTCGTGCTCGTGTGCCCGAGCAATCCGCTCGTGTCGATCGGACCGATCCTGGCGCTGCCCGGCGTTCGGGAGGCGCTACACGCCGCGCGCGCGCCGGTCGTCGCGATCTCTCCGATCATCGGCGGGGCGCCGGTGAAGGGCCCGGCCGACCGTCTGCTGCGTGGGTTGGGGCACGAGGTGTCGGCGCGCGGAGTGGCCGCGCTCTACGGCGACCTGCTCGACGGGTACGTGCTCGACACCCGCGACGCGGCTCAGCAGTCCTCGATCGAGGCACGCGGCCTGCGCACCCGGGTCGTCGACACCTTGATGCGCAGCCCGGAGGTCGCGGCCGAGCTCGCGCGTCAGGCGCTCGATCTGGCGAGCTCGCTGCGATGACCGTCGCGATCGTCCCCGTGAAGGCGCTCGCGGCGTCGAAGTCGCGGCTGCTGCCGGATCGCCCGCGCAGCGACGTCGAGGCGCTCTCCCTGGCGATGATGGGCGACGTGATCGCGTGTCTGCTCGCGGTACCCGGCATCGTGCGGGTGTGGGTCGTGACTCCCGACGGCGCCGTCGCCGAACGGGCCCGCGAGCAGGGGGCCCGTGTGCTGCTCCGCCCCGATCCCGGGCTCAACGCAGCGGTCGAGGCCGCCAGCGCCGAAGCGGCGCACCCCGGCGAGGGCGTGCTCGTGGTGCTCGGCGACGTCGCCGCCGCCGATCCGGGCGAGATCGCGCGGCTGCTCGAAGAGGGGCCGGAGCGCGGGATCGCGCTGGCGCCCTCGAGCGACGGAGGAACCTCGGCGCTGCTGCGCCGCCCCGCCGACGTGATCCCCGCCCGCTTCGGCCGCGACAGCGCGAAGCGCCACCGCGACGCGGCGGCCCAGGCGGGTGTCACGTGCGTGGAGATCGCCCTCCCGTCCCTGGCGATCGACGTCGATCTCGCCGAAGACGCCCGCGCGATCCTTCCGAAGAGCACCCTCGGACCGCGCACCCGCGCGCTGCTCGAAGCCTGGGCCGACGGGTGACGCGCCTCGAGCTGGTGGCGATCACCAGTGTTCCCGCCGTTCGACCCGGCGACGACCTGGCGAGCCTCCTCGGGGACGCAGCGGCCGCCCAGGGAATCGACCTCCACGACGGTGTCCTGGTCGTGTGTCAGAAGATCGTCTCGAAGGCCGAGGGACGGCTCGTGGCCCTCGCGGAGGTCGAGCCCTCGCAGGAGGCGCGGCGGATCGCCGCCGAGGACGACAAGGATCCGCGGCACGTCGAGCTGGTGCTGCGCGAGAGCGTGCGCATCGTGCGCCGGGGACACCGCGCGCTGATCTGCGAGACGCGACACGGCTTCGTGTGCGCGAACGCCGGTGTCGATCTCTCGAACGCCTCCGCCGACACCGCGGTCCTGCTCCCGATCGACCCCGACGCCTCGGCTGGCGCCCTGCGCGACGCGCTGGAGCGACGCGGCGCCGGACCGCTCGGCGTCGTGGTGAGCGACACCTTCGGCCGCCCGTGGCGCGAGGGGCTGGTCGACGTCGCCCTCGGCTGCGCGGGGATCGCTCCGATCGAGGACCTGCGCGGCGGCGTGGACTGGGTAGGACGACCCCTGGAGGTCACCGCCACCGCCACGGTCGATCAGCTCGCCGCCGCCGCGGGCCTGCTGATGCGCAAGGACGCCGGCATCCCCGCCGTCTGGGTCCGCGGCGTGACACCCGTCGGCGACGGGAGCGTGCGCGCGATGCTGCGTGATCCGGCGACGGACTTGTTTCGCTGAGAGCGGGCGCGCCCGCGAGCGCGCTCACCAGCAGGGTGCGTCCTCGGTCTCGACGCGCCAGAAGTCGCTGTCGTAGCGGAACGAGCCGCTCCAGCAGGCGTCCGAATCCCCATCGACGTCCCCCGCGGTCTCGGTGTCGTCGAGGACCCAGACCACGAGCTGGCAGATCGTCGCGCCGTAGGAGCGGGCGACCGGGATCAGCTCGGAGGCCAGCTCCCTCGGCCGCGGAATCACGCTCCGGCTCGGGAGCTTCGACAGGGGGATCTCCAGCAGCGCGCTGCAGCTCGCGTCGTCGCCGCTGCCGTCGATCCGGACCTCGAGGTCCGCGTCGATCGAGCTGCGGCCCGTGTCGACGACCGCCGTCGGGGGAAGGGAGACGAACCCACACGCGCGGCCCTCGGAGCTGGCGAAGGCGAGGAAGCAGGAGGCGAAGGCGGTCGCGGAAGCGGTCGAGTTCACGTTCACGTGGCTGGCCCCCGCTGCCCGCGGCGAGCGATCCGCCCCGGGCGGCGCAGCGGCCCGCATCCATCCCGTCGTGCCTAGACGCCGCTCGGCCGACCGGGGTTCCTCCCGATGCTAGGCGGGACGCTGTCGGCCTAGGCGGGCGGGTCGGCGACCGCGGCCTCGATCGACGCCCACAGCTCGCGCAGGCCGGTGCCGCTCGCGGCCGACGTGGCGAGCACGACGGCGCCGGGCAGCGCCGAGTCGGCCGACAGCGCGCGAACCCGCTCGGCGCGGCGCATCGGCTTGAGCTTGTCGCACTTGGTGAGGGCGACGAGAGCGGGGACGCCGCGTTCGGCGAGCCAGCCCAGGAGCAGGGTCTCGTCCTCCCCGGGGTCGCGCCGCAGGTCCTGGAGCAGCACCGCCAGGCGCAGCGTGGGGCGATCGGCGAGGTAGCTCTCGATCCAGCGCTTCCAGTCCTCGCGCTCGCGCTTCGCCACCTTCGCGTAGCCGTAGCCGGGCAGGTCGACCAGCCATAGCTCGCGGCCGCCGCGCACGACGCGGAACCAGTTCAACAGGCGCGTCTTGCCCGGGGTCGAAGAGATGCGCGCGAGGGATCGGCGCCCGACCAGAGCGTTCAGCAGGCTCGACTTGCCGACGTTGGAGCGGCCGAGGAAAGCGATCTCCGGGGCGCCCGGCCGCGGAAACCCCGAGGCGTCCGCGGCACTCGTGAGCAGCTCGGCCGAGGACACGCGCGGGTCGAAGCCGCGAGCCCTCACCGCCGCGCCGGCAGCGCGTCGGCCAGCCGCGCGAGCGCCTCCTCGATCGTCGCATCGGAGGCGGCATAGGAGAAGCGCAGCCAGCCCTCCCCCGCGGCGCCGAAGTCCACCCCGGGCGTGGTGCCGACCTGGGCGCGCTCGAGCAGGTCGAAGGCCAGCGCGCGCGAGTCGCTCGCGAAGGCACGGGCGTCAGCGAACACGTAGAAGGCGCCCGCCGGGGTCTGGGGGACGGCGAATCCGAGCTCGCGCAGGCCCGCCACCATCCGGTCGCGCCGGCGCGCGTAGGCCTCGCGCATCGCCACCACCGCCGCCTCACCCTTCTCGAGCGCCGCAATCCCCGCTCGCTGCACGAAGCGGTTCGCCGAGATGAACAGGTTCTGCTGCAGGATCTGCAGTGGGCGCACCCGCTCGCGGGGCGCCACCAGCCAGCCGAGTCGGAAACCGGTCATCGCGTAGCGCTTCGAGAAGCCGTCCAGCACGTAGCACTCGGCGTCGAGCTCGAGCGCCGACACGACGCGCGCGCCGTCGTAGACCAGGCCGTCGTAGATCTCGTCGGAGACGATCGGAACCCCGAGCTCCGCGAGCGCGCGCAGCGTCTCGCGGCTCTGCACCGCGCCGGTCGGATTGGCGGGGGACGCCACGACGATCGCGCGCGTGCGCGGCGTCAGCGCGGCGCGCACCGCGTCGACGTCCAGCGGGTAGCCGTGACCCGGGTCGCTCGGGACGAACACGGGGACCCCGCCGCAGGCGTGGACGAAGCTCGGGTAGCAGGGGTAGTGAGGTGTGGCGATGACCACCTCGTCGCCCGGATCGACCAGGAGCAGGAAGGTGAGCAGCATCGCCGGGGAGGTGCCGCTGGTGACGATCACGCGCTCCGGGTCCACCGCGACGCCGAAGCGCCGGCCCAGATCGACGCCGATCGCCTCGCGCAGCTCGACCAGACCGCGGCTGTCGGTGTAGCGCGTCTCGCCCCCGCGCAGCGCCGCGGCGCAGGCCTCGACCACGGCGGGGGGGGGCGGGAAGTCGGGCTCGCCGATCTCCAGGTGCAGGACCGGTGTGCCGGCGCGCTCCATCGCGAAGGCGCGCTCCATCACCTCCATCGCCAGGAACGGCTGCACCCGGGCGACGCGGGCGGCGAGCTTCGCGGGCATGCCTCCGGGTAGCCGTGCGGGGCCGGGGTGTCAACCGAAGCCCGTTCGCAAGTGCTCGATTTTCATGGCATAAAACGATCGGTCGCTTTGACCGACGAGAACCCATCGGATACTCTCCGCGGCCATGTCGAAGGGGTTCCAGATCGCCGGCGGAGCCACGCTGATCGCGCTCCTGCTCGGTTGGTACGCGGCGAGCAACCTCCAGGAAGGGGCCTCCTTCACCTACTACAAGACGCTCGGCGAATTCGCGGCCTCACCCGAGGCCCAGAGCGGAATCCCCGCGCGCGTCCACGGCTACGTCGTTCCCGAGTCGATCCAGCGCGACGTCGAGGGCCAGCGCGTGACCTTCGCCGTCCAGGCGACACCGCCCCACGCGGGCGGTCCCAGCGACGTGACGATGCCCGTCGTGTTCGCCAGCCTGGAGACTCCGGATATGTTCAAGGGCGGAGCTGAAGTCGTTCTCGAGGGACGCCTGGCGCGCGACGGCGCGACGTCCCACTTCGCAGCGGACAAGCTCCTGGCGAAGTGTCCGTCGAAGTTCGAAGGGGTCGAGGGCGCGACGGCAGCGGGCGGGACCGCGCGCCCGCCCTCTACGAAGGGCTAGTCGGGAGATTCGGCCCGAGGAGCGGCATGTCCGAGATCGGAGCGGTTTCCCTGCGTCTGGCGTTGCTGCTCGCGGCCGCCGGCTTCGGCGCGGCCATCTACGCCGGCGTGCAGCGCAACCCCGAATGGACGCGCGTCGCCGAGCGAAGCGTCGGGGTGGTGTTCGCGCTGGTCACCTCGGCGATGGTCGCGCTCTTCCTGTGCTTCGCCCGCTACGACTACCAGCTCGTCTACGTGGCCGCGCACTCGGCGCGCAGCATGGCGCTGCCCTACCGCCTCGCCGCGCTGTGGGGCGGCCAGGCGGGCTCGCTGCTGCTGTGGCTGTGGATGCTCTCCGCCTACGCGACCGCCGCCGTGTGGTTCCACCGCAACCGCGCGCGCGTGCTCATGCCCTGGGTCGTCGCGGTGCTGCTCGCCAACGCGATCTTCTTCCTGGTCCTGCTGGTCGCCGTCACCGATCCCTTCGAGAAGCTGCCGCCCGGCCACGTCGCCTCGGACGGAAGCGGACTGAACCCGCTGCTCCAGCACCCCGTGATGCTGATCCACCCGCTGATGCTCTACACGGGGCTCACCGGCTTCGCGGTTCCCTTCGCCTTCGCCTTTGCGGCGCTGGTCTCGGGCGAGCTGGGCACCGCCTGGTTCCGCACCACCCGCCGCTGGACGCTGTTCCCGTGGATGTTCCTGTCGATCGGCATCCTGCTGGGCGGACGCTGGGCCTACGAGGTGCTCGGCTGGGGCGGCTACTGGGCCTGGGACCCGGTGGAGAACGCCTCCTTCATGCCCTGGCTCCCCGCCACCGCCTATCTCCACTCGGTGATGATCCAGGAGAAGCGGGGCATGCTGAAGACCTGGAATCTGCTGCTGATCGGGTTGACCTACACCCTGTGTCTGTTCGGCACCTTCCTCACCCGCAGCGGCGTCGTGCAGTCCGTGCACGCCTTCGCTCAGACGCCGATCTTCACCTCGCTGTTCCTCGGCTACGTCCTCGTCACCGCGATTGCCTTCCTCACGGCGCTGTGGATCCGCCGCAAGGGCATCCGCAGCGAGGTCCGGCTCGAGAGCATGGTGTCGCGCGAGGCGAGCTTCCTGCTCAACAACTGGGTGTTCATCGCGATCCTGGCGATGGTGTTCTGGGGCACGCTGTTCCCGGTGTTCTCCGAGGCGCTGACCGGAAACCGCAGGGCGGTGGGCCCGATGTGGTTCAACCTGTTCGGCTCCCTGCTGGCTCCGCTGCTGCTGCTGCTCACCGGAATCGGGCCGCTGATCGCCTGGCGGCGCGCGTCGGTCGCGAATCTGCGGCGCCAGTTCGTGTGGCCGACGGCGCTGGGCGTGCTCACGGCGGCCGGGCTCGGGATCGCCCTGGGCGCCCAGATCAGTCTCTACGCGTACGTGGCGTGGAGCCTGTGCGCCTTCGTGATCGGGACGATCGTCCAGGAGTACGTGCGCGCCGTGCGCGCGCGGACGCGCAAGGGCGACGAGAACGCCCTCCAGGCGCTGGCGGAGCTGCTGCGCCGCAACCAGCAGCGCTACGGCGGCTACATCGTGCACCTGGGCGTGGTGTTCATCCTGATCGGGATCACCGGCTCGGTGCTCAACGAGCAGAAGCTCGAGAACCTGCGGCCCGGCGACGAGCTCACCATCCACGACTACCACATGAAGTACCTGACCGCCGAGGCGCTGCCCGCCCAGCACTACGGCGGCGCCGTGGCCCGCCTGGCGCTGTACCGGGGCGATCAGCCGCTGGCGGTGATGGCGCCCGAGAAGCGCATGTACTGGCTGGAGGAGCAGCCCGCCTCGATCCCGGCGGTGTACTCGACGCTGCGCGAGGACCTGTACGTGATCCTCACGGCGATCGAGAACGACGGCTCCGCGACCTTCAAGGTGTACCGCAATCCCCTGGTCAACTGGATCTGGATCGGCGGCGTGGTGTTCGTGCTCGGCACGCTCACCGTGATGTGGCCTCATCCGGAACGGCGATGAGGAGCGCGGAGCGACGATGAAGCGAGCGCCGCGCCCGGCGCCGCGGGCGCTCGCCATGGCCATCGCCGTCGCGGCGCTGCTCGCAGCGACTGCGATCGGGGCCCAGGAGGAGCGCAGCGCCGACGTCCCGTCGGGCCCGGCGGCGGTCGTGGGACACCTCGTTCACGCGACGCGCCCCGAGGCGACGGCCAACGTCGACGTGCTGCTCTACGCGCTCTCCGCCGACGGCAACGCCGGTCTGCGCCAGACGACGAGCGACGCCGAGGGCCGCTTCCGCTTCCAGGGGGTCTCCAACGAGCCCGGCGTCGTGTACCTGATCGGCGCGCGCGAAGGGGGGGTCCCCTTCGGCGCCCGCTTCGCCTTCGCGCCCGGAGAGCTGGAGCACAGCGTCGAGCTGGAGATCTCGGACGCGGTCAGCGACACCGGGGTCGCGGAAGCCGGCGATGTGGAGATCCGCATCGAGCGCGGATGCACCCATCTCCACTTCCAGCACTCCCACGCCCTGCGCAACCCCAGCTCCGAGGTCCTGTTCGTGCCCGCCGCCGAGCGCGCGAAAGCGGCGCCGATCTTCGAGGTCGAGCTGCCCGAGGCGGCGGAGGGCTTCGAGTCGCTCGCGGGCAGCGAGGGCCTGGTCCTCGAGGGGCGCCGGCTCCGTTTCTGGGGCCCGCTCTACCCGGGCTCACAGACCATCGAGTTCGGCTACGGCCTGCCGATCGACAGCACGTCCGCGCGGATCGGGCTGCCCGACGGCGCCCCGGCGCTGCTCGTGCTCGCTCCGCGCGAGGTGCTCTCGGTGACCTCCGACGTCCTGTCGTCCGCTCCGGACGTGACCGAGGACGGCCGGGTGCTCGGAGCCCAGCGCTCCGGGGCCTTCGCACCGGGCCCGCTCGAGCTCGCGATCCACACGGAGCCGGGGGCAGTGGCCGAGGCGAGCGCGCCGGTGCGCACGCAGCGAGCCGAGCTGTGGCTCGAGCTCGACGATGCGGCCCTCGAGGTGAACGAGCGGGTGGTGCTCGACGTGGAGGGCAACGGCGAGCCGCTGGTGTCGTCCGGCGCGCCGCTCCTGTGCCTGCCGCTGCCGGCGGGCGCCGGCTCGCTGCGCTTTTCCCCGGAGACGCTCGAGGCCGGGCTGCGCAGGGATCCCTCGGGCGATCTCGCCATCCAGGGACCGCTGCCCCGCGGGCCCTCGGAGCTGGCGTTGAGCTACCGACTGCCCGCCACCGGCTCCGGCGCGCGGCTGCTGCAGCGCTTCGACCGCGAGCTCCCGCTGCTCTCGGTCCTGGTCGCCGACAACGGCGTGATCGCCGAGACGGATCGGTTGCACCGCAGGCGACCCGTCCGGATGGACGAACGCACCTACCAGCATCTCGAGGCGTTCGCCGTGGAGCCCCTCGAGACGGTCGCGATCTCCCTGCTGCGCACGGCGCCGCGCGGCGAGGAGGGACGCTGGGCTTCGGCCGGCTTCGCGGTGTTCGCCGGGCTCGCCGCGCTGCTCTTCCTGACTGCACCGCTGCGCGGAGGGGCGGCAGCGAGACGAGAGGAGCGGGAGCCCGACGGTGCATCCCTGGAGCGCGCTGCGATCGTTCGCTCGCTCCAGGATCTCGACGAGGACCTGGAGACCGGAAAGCTCACGCCCGAGGACCACGCGGCGATGCGCAGCGAGCTGCGCTCGCGCGCGGCGGCGGTCCTGTTCGCGCCCTCTCCCGCCCCGCCCGCGCCCGTCACTCCCGCCGCGGATTCCGGCGCTCCGGCGCGGGTCGAAGCCGTCGGGACGAGCCGGTCCACGGACGCGGTCGCCCTCTGCGGGCAGTGCGGCGCGCAGCCCGAGGCGGAGCACCGCTTCTGCACCCGCTGCGGCGCGGCACTGGTGTGCACCGCGTGCGGCGCGCGGTTCCGCCCGAACGACGCCTTCTGCTCCCAGTGCGGCGAGAAGCTCGCCTCGGGGGCCGACGGAGCGTGAGCGGTGCGGCGATCGCTGCGCGCGGCGTCACCAAACGCTTCGGTCGCGCAGCGGCGCTGCGCGACCTCGAGCTCGAGGTCGCGCCCGGCACGAGCCTCGTCCTGCTGGGACCGAACGGGGCCGGCAAGTCCACGCTGCTGCGCCTGATCGCGGGGCTGTCCCGCCCGAGCGAGGGGAGTCTCGAGATCGACGGGCGCCCGGCCCACCACCGCGAGACGCGCGCGCGCCTGGGCTACGTCGGTCACGCCACCCTGCTCTCGCCCAGCCTGACGGTCCGGGAGAACCTGATCTTCGCGGGGCGTCTCCAGGGCCTCCCGTCGCCTCGCTCGCGCGCCGACGAGCGGCTCGAGCGGGAGGGGATCGGCGCGCTGGCCGAGCGCCCCGCGGCGGAGCTCTCGCGCGGGCAGGCCCAGCGCGTCGCGATCGCGCGGGCCCTGATCCACGACCCCGCGCTGGTCCTGCTCGACGAGCCCTTCACCGGGCTCGACGGCGGCGCGGCGGAGCGGCTGGTCGAACGCCTCTCCGGGCTGCGCACAGGCGGCTGCACGACGGTGCTGGCCACCCACGCGCTGGACTCGGCGCGCGCCCTCGCCGATCGGGCGCTGGTGCTGGCCTCCGGACGCTGCACCTGGAGCGGCCCGGTATCCGCCGACACGGCCGACCTGGAGGCGGCCCTGGCCGCCGCCCTGGGAAGCGCGGAGCGCGCTGCGTGAACGTGTTCTGGGCGATTCTGTGGAAGGATCTGGTCACCGAATGGCGCAGCCGCGACCGGGCGGTGGCAATGGCGCTGTTCGCGATGCTAGTCGTGGCGGTGTTCCAGTTCGCCCTCCCCGGTGGCACCGGCTCCGCCTCCCTCCCTCTGGCCCCAGCCCTGCTGTGGATCACCTACCTGTTCGCCGCGCTGCTCGGCCTGGGCCGCGCCTTCGCCCTCGAGCTCGAGAACGACGCCCTGTCGGCGCTCGCCCTCGCCCCCACCGACCGCGGCTGGGTGTTCCTCGGGAAGGCCGCCGCGAGCCTGGCGATCCTCGGCGTCGTCGAGGCCCTGATCGCGCTGGTGTTCGCCCTGTTCTTCGACGCCGACTGGTGGCCGGTCGCGCTGCCGCTCGCCGGCGTCGTGGCCCTCGGATCGCTGGGGGTGTGCAGCGCGGGCACGCTCTTCGGTGCGATCGCCGTCCGAACGCGCTTCCGCGAGGTGATGCTCCCCCTGCTGCTGCTCCCGCTGCTGATTCCCGTGATCTCGGGCGCCGTTCGCGCGACCGGGGGCCTGCTGGAGACCGGCACCGTGCCCTTCGAGCCGCTCCAGCTGCTGATCGTGGCCGATGCTGCCTATGTGATCCTGGGCTTCGTGACCTTCGAGTACGTGCTCGACGAGTGATCCGCGCGGTCCTGCGTGGGACCCGGACAGTCGATTGCGCGGGATCCGCGAGCGACTTGCAAGATGCCGGTTGACAACCCGGTAGCACCGGCAGTAATAAGCGAAGAGCCTTGTGTCGGCTCGACCTGTCGCGGGGGGCTCCGAGGAGCAGTCGCGCGACATCGAGAAGGCACCGACCACCCCCAGTACCGGACCCATGGAGGCGACCGCAACCCCACCCCCCTGAGGGGAAGCGTGTGCGCGCAGCTGTGATGGACACTTCGCATCCGGGCTCGATCGAGTCGCGGATAGGCAGCTCGCGGTAGAGGTCTTCCCACCTTCGTCGGACGGCGTTCACCCCCGCTGTGACTGACCCCCTTCTCGCACGCACGCAGCTCCCTGGCAGGACCGCGACCCAACGGGTGGCGTCGCCTCACATCGGAGCGGTTCCGGGACTTGGCGGATGCCTTGGCACAGGGCTTGCGAATCCCGTCCCCAAGGGCCCGGGTCGGGTTCGAGGCACCAACATCCGCATCTTCCACACAGGGTGGAAGGAGTGACCGGGGCCCCCGGAGGCGACCCGAGGCGAGGGATGGCGAGCATGAAGCGAGGCGTCGGGTACTGCGAGAACACGGACTGTGAGGACTACGCGAAGGGCGTCTTCCTCCTGAACCACGGTGACACCTTCTATTGCCCGCGCTGTCGCCAGCTCGGCAAAGTCGAGAAGGAGCGCGGCTTCTATACCGGCAACACGGACATCTTCAAGGAAGTCCGGGTCGAGTACAATTTCGACCCGATCAACAGCGTGTACCGCGAGATTGCGATCGTCCGAGACGAGAGTCTCTGGGGTCGCAACAACGTCTACACGCTCCAGTCCCCCCTGATCAAGACGGAGAAGCGAGCGCTGAAGGTGGCCGAAGCGATCCTCGCCAATCTCAACCGCTACCGCGGCCTGCTCAACGGCGACGACATCCCCCGGACGACCGAGATCATCCTCTCCTTCGACGAGCCCTTCGACGAGTTCTCCCGCAAGCTCGAGCAGCTCTCGCGCGAGTGGGAGGCCAGCGGGCTTCGCGAGGGACAGCGCTAGGAGCGCCTGGCCTCGCCACGGCCGCTCCGGAGCCGGTCGCATCCTTTGGATGGGGCCCCGGCTCGTCCTCGATCCGACCGTCGCCCGGCGGGTCGTTCCGCCCCGTCAGCGGCCGCGCCAGCGGACGACCAGGTCGATGACCATCCCTGCCAGCACGTGGCGCCAGCCCTGGCGCTCACGGACGATGGCGGGCTCCGTGCGCCGGTCGAGAGCATCGGCGAGCGGTCCGCGGTACCAGGGCAGCAGCGTGCCTGGCAGCGCCAGCGGGTCGAACCACTCCACGGCGAGGGTCTCGCTGCTGGGCTGCATCGCGCCTCCCCGCACCCGACACAGGTAGATCCGCGCGCAGTGCGGCCGGAAGCCGCTCCGGTGGTAGTCGCCGACGTGGCGCTGGATCTCCACCTCGAGGCCGGTCTCCTCGCGGACCTCGCGGCGCAGGGCCTCCGCCCCCTCCTCGCCCGGGAGCGCTGCTCCTCCCGGAAGCTCCCACCCCCGGAGATCGCTGCGCAGGGCCAGGACCACTCCCTCGGGGCCCAGGATCGCCGCCTGATGCACCACGTGCTCGTCGCGCTCGAAGCGCGGCGACGCCAGGCCCCACCAGGCGATCCGCGCATAGCTCGGCGCCGCTCCCAGCAGTCGCAGCACCCGCTCCATCCCCCGGGCCCCTACTCGATGATCTTGTTCAGGGGGTACTCGACGATGCCGCGCGCGCCGGCCTCGCGCAGGCGCGGCAGGAGCTCCTTCACGAGCCGCTCCTCGATCACGGTGTTGACCGCCACCCAGCGATCGTCCGCCAGGGTCGACACGGTCGGCGTGCCCAGGGCCGGCAGCACGTCGAGCACCGTCTCGAGGTGCGCGCGCGGCACGTTCATCATCAGGCCGACGCGGTCCGCAGCGCGGATCGCTCCGCGCAGCAGCAGCACGATCCGGTCGATCGTGGCGCGCATCCCGGCATCGGCGTAGGACTCGCGGTTGGCAATGAAGCGCGGAGTGCTCTCCAGCACGGTGTCGATCACGTGCAGGCTGTTGGCGCGCAGGCTCGAGCCGGTCTCGGTGACGTCTACGATGGCGTCCGCGAGCAGCGGGGGCTTCACCTCGGTGGCACCCCAGGAGAACTCGATCTTCGCGGACACCCCGTGCTGACGCAGGTAGCGCTTGGTCAGATTCACCACCTCGGTGGCGATCCGCTTGCCCGCGAGGTCCTTCGGCCGGCGGATCGGCGAGCCCTCCTTGACCGCGACCACCCAGCGAACCGGATTGTAGTTCGGCCAGGGCGCGCGCAGATCGGCGACCTCCTTCACGCGCGCGCGGTTCTCGAGCGTCCAGTCGATGCCGGTGATGCCCGCGTCGAGCACGCCCTGTTGGACGTAGCGCGCCATCTCCTGAGCCCGGATCAGGACGCACTCGATCTCCGGGTCGTCGATGTCGGGGTAGTAGGAGCGCTCGCGGATGCGCAGATCGAAGCCGGCGAGGGTGAAGAGCTTCTCGGTGGTGGCCTGGAGGCTGCCCTTCGGCAGGCCCAGGCGCAGCCGACGACCGGCCCCGGGCCCGGCGCTCCGTGACCGGCTTCGTGCGGGACTCTTCGTGCGCGCGCTCTGTGCGGGAGCCATCATCCGACCTCGCGGGGCGCGCGAGGCTACCGGGTGCCCAGGGCGGCTGCCAGACGCGTGCGCAGCGCAGCGAGCTCGTCCCAGCGCGGACCGCGCGCGAGCGGCGCATCGCCGCGATCGCCCTCGCCGCCGGGGGAGACGACCAGGATCCGGCGGCGGATCATCCCCTCGACGGCGTTCGCGAACGTGACCGGATTCTGCGCCTCGGGCAGCCCCACCTCCCCGATCAGCGCCAGTCGCTCGAACTGCTCGGCGATCCGTTTGTGGAGCGCCTTGCGCGGGATCGGCTCGACGAGCTCCGCGACCGCGAACACCGCCACGTAGTAGCTCTCGACGACGGCGCACATCTGCTCGGAGAGGAACTCCAGGTGCGGTACGCCCTCGGAGGTGGCCCGGAGCCCGCCGTCGACAGAAGCGATCCAGCCCCGCTGCTCGAAGTGGACCAGGAACGCTTCCAGATGGTCGGCGAGCTCGACGTCGCGAGCGATGAAGAACTCGCCGTAGAAGATCTCGAGCCACTCTCCGACCCGCGCCTTCACGCGCTCGCGCGCTCCGCCCGCCAGCAGCTCCCGGGCCAGGAAGCCGGGAGGCGCCAGGAAGTGCAGAATCGTGTTGCGGTAGATGTCGAGGGCACGGCGCCGCCCCGGCTCGAAGAACAGGATCTCGCCGCGCGAGTCCTCGGCGGCGCGAATCAGGTCCATCCGCAGAAGCGAGGAGATCGAGTCCGCGAAGTCCCCCTCGTCGCGCACCAGTGCCGGGGTCAGCTCGACGTCCATGAGACGCAGCACGTCGACGAGCTGCTGCATGCGCAGCGCGAGATCGCGACGGAACAGACCGCGGCGCTGCTCCCCGAGCAACGCGCACGCGGCGACGCTGGTCGCGTGGGGCACGATCGCCCGGTTCATCCGCTCGACGATCCCGTTCGCGAGCTCCTCGACGAAGTGGCGCCGCGCTGCGACCGACTCCTCGTCGTCGCCCTCGATCTGCTCGCGCCGGTCGCCGATGGCGACCGCGAGGGAGAGCGGCTCGCCGAAGTGGACGAACACGGAGCCGAAGCGGCGCTGCAGGAACCTCCCCGCCCGCACCAGTCCCAGCATGCTCTCCGCTTCCTTGGCGCCGCCCTCGAGCTCTCCGACCATCGCCCCCTCTTCCACCAGTCGCTCGTAGGTGAGGGCCACGGGCACGAAGAGCAGATCGCGACGCCCGCTGGCGAGGAAAGCCTCCACGTCCCAGGAGAGCACTCCGAGGCGCGGCGGCAGCGTCTTGCCCGTGCGCGAGCGCCCTCCCTCGATGAAGAACTCCTGGGTGAAGCCCTCCTTGATCAGGTAGCCGACGTAGGTGCGGAAGACGGCCTTGTAGAGCGGGTCGTCGAAGCTCCTGCGCAGGAAGAAGGCCCCGGCTCGACGCCACAGGAAGCCGAAGGGGCCGAAAGCCATGTTCTCACGGGCCGCGATGTGGGGCGGCAGCATGTGCCGTCGGTAGAAGAGCACCGAGATGATCAGGAAGTCGAAGTAGGAGCGGTGGGTCGGGACCAGCACGACCGGATCGCGGCGCGCGACCTCGGTCACGCGTTCGAGGCCCGAATCCTCCACCTGGACGAACAGGCGCCGGATCACCGCGCCGACCGCCAGGTCGAGGACCGCCAGGAAGGTCGAGCTCATGTTCGCGGCGATCTCGCGGAACATCTTCTCGGCCCGGACCCGCGCGCTCTCGCCCGAGACCTTGTGCTGGGACGCGTAGCGAGCCACCGCCTCGGCGACCTCGGGCGATCGCACCACGATCTCCTGCACCCGGTGATAGGGCTGGAGCACCGGTCCCTCGACGACGCGCTCGGAGCGGTAGAGGAAGGTCAGGATCGAGCGGCGAATCACGCGCGCCAGCGCCGAGGGCGTCGACTCGCTCCGGCGGGCCACGAAGCCCTGCACGTCGATCGGCTCTCCCACCTTCACGTGCAGGCCTCGGTAGGTGGTCAGGAAGGAGAACACCTTGGCGAAGTCGTTGGGTCGCGTGAGGGCGCCGTAAGAGAGGTTGAGGAACCGGCGGCGCGCCCTCGGCCCCTTGCGCCAGAAGAGCGCCAGCGGAACCACGTGCACCGGACGGCCCGAGCTCTGGGCCGCGGCCACCACCTCCGTCAACAGGTCCCGCTCCTGACGGCTCTGCTCGATGCGTCCCTGCAGCCCGCGCAGCTGCGAGCGCAGGCTCGCCGTGCGCAGGAACAGGAAGAAGGAGCCGCCCTCGCGGGTGAGCTCGCGGCAATACTCGCGAGCGCGCACCACCTCGACGTCCTGCGGCACGCCGCGCGGCCGTCGCCACACCGTGCGCAGGGCGTCGCCCAGCGGGCGGTAGTACCAGAAGCGGATGCCGTTGGCGAAACCCGACAGGCGCAGCCCCTCGCGGCGGAAGAGCGTGTTGAAGAGGAAGTAGTCGAGGCGGCTCGCATAGCGCATCACGTAGACGACGGCGCCCTGGTCCTCGAGGGCTCGCAGCCGGGCGACCGTCGCGTCGTCGAGGTCGAAGTGCCCGAAGAACCGCCGCGCGAAGGTGCGGAAGAACAGATTGAAGCGCGGCGTCATCGCCGTCAGCGGGTCGCTGCGGCGCAGTCCCTCCCCGGGGTCGGGCTTCGGCGCAGCGGCCGCGGTCGCCTGCCGCTGGGTCAGAGAGGACTCGGCAGGCGCCGAACCAGTCGACTTCTCCGGCATGGCCGGAAGGTAACGCCGTGGCCCTACTCCGGCAGCAGGATCTCCCCGGGCTTCATCGCGTCCGCGATCTCGTCGGGCGTCCACAAGCCACCCTCGGCCTGCTTGGTGCGGCCGGTATGCGTGATCACCCGCATCTCGGCGATGCGACCGGCGCCGACGTAGAAGGTCTTCCCCGTCAGATCCTTGGCGTCGTCGCTGGCGAGGTAGACGATCAGCGGCGAGACGAGACCCGGTCTCATCTTCGCGCGAAGCGCGTCGTCGTCCTTGAAGCCCGGCAGGTCCTCCGTGAGCCGCGTCAGGGCGACCGGGGCCAGGATGTGTACGCGGATGCCGTACTTCACGCCCTCGATCGCGAGACAGCGCGAGAAACCGGCGATGCCCGCCTTCGCCGCGCCGTAGTTGCACTGACCGAAGTTGCCGTTCAGGCCCGAAGTGGAGGACGTGTTGATGATCACGCCGCCCCGTCCCGAGTCCTTCATGTGGTTGTAGACGGCGTGAGTGACGCAGTAGGTCCCCTTGAGGTGAACCTTCACCACGATGTCCCACATTTCCTCGGTGGTGTTCGCGAAGGACTTATCGCGCAGGATTCCCGCGTTGTTCACCAGGAGGTCGACGCGCTCGAAGGCGCCGAGGGCTCCCTTCAGGATGTTCCGTCCACCCGCCACCGTGGAGACGTCGTCGTAGTTGGCGGCGGCCTCGCCGCCCGCGGCGCGGATCTCCTCGACGACCTGGTCGGCCATCGAGTGCCCCTTGCCGGTGCCGTCGCGCGAGCCACCGAGGTCGTTGACCAGCACCGACGCTCCCGCTCGCGCCAGCGCCAGCGCATGCTCACGACCGATGCCGCCACCGGCGCCGGTCACGATCGCCACCTTGCCGTCGAGCCAACCCATGTCCAGCGCCTCCTTCGCGCTTCGCGCGGACGCGCGCGCGTTGCCGCCGCACACTACCGGATGTGGATCGCTAGGTGAAGAGGATCGTGCGCAGGCGGCCGAAGGGCTTGAAGCCCAGGCCCTCGTAGAGGCGATGTGCGCCCTCGTTGCCGTCGACGACGGCGAGCTGCACGTGGTCGGCGCCCGCGGCGAAGGACTCGCGGCACAGCGCCGAGGTCCCGGCCGCGGCGAGCCCCTGCCGACGCGCCTGGGGCCAGGTGTAGACGCCCTGGAGCAGCCAGCCCTCGGGCCGCTGCACGTCGGCGTAGCCCACGAAACGCACCTGCCCTCCGCTCTCCACCAGGCGCGCCCGCGGCAGGCGCCCTCGCACCCAGCGACGGAAGCCGCGCGCGTCGCCCGCGAAGGGGTCGGGTCGGTGCTCCTCGCGCAGGCTCTCCCGCGCCGCATACACCAGCGGCTCGAGGTCTTCCTCGTCGGCGACCCGGGTGACGCGTGCGGAGCCGACGCCCGCGAGACTCGCCGCGTCGGACCGCAGCTCGTAGCTGGTCTCGAAGCGATCCACCCAGACGCGGTGGCGCCGCCGGGAGACGTGGGACCACAGACGCTCGACCGCGGGCGGGTCGCCCTTCACCAGACCGACCTCGAGCGCGGCGATCAGGGGCAGGAGCGTCTCGAGGGCCTCGGAGGAGATGTGCGCGTCGAAGACGATCGTCGGCCGCAGCGAGGCGACTCCGATCAGCTCACCGTTGGCGAACGCCCCGACGAGCTCGGTGGCCATCTCCCCGGGCAGCGGCGGCTCTCCGAGCCGCGCCGCCAGGTCGAGCAGCAGCAGGTTCGCCCGCCCGTCCGCCGCGAGCCGCGCCATCACGTCGGGCAGCGACTCGCGCCCGATCCGTCTGGCCTTCGGCCTCCTTGCCGACAACGCGGCGCTCATGGTGACCTGCTCTCGACCTCGCCTGGCAGCCCGGTGCTCAATCGAGCACGACGAGGACGGCGCCCTCCTCGATGCTCTCGCCTTCGGCGACTCGGATCTCGCTGACCCGCCCCGCGCAGGGCGCTTCGACGGGGATCTCCATCTTCATCGACTCGAGGATCAGGAGCACCTCCTCCTCGGCCACCTCCGTGCCCACCTGCGTCTCGATCTTCCACACGTTGCCCGCGATTTCGGCGGCGACCTCGGTCGGCATCCCCCCTCCTCTCGAACCGTGAGCGCTGGCGGCCCAGCATAGCTCCGCCGCGCTACAGTCCGCCCCCATGCTCGAGACGCTGACCCGGGGCTTCGGAGCCGCGCGAGAGCGCCTTTCGGGCGTGCGCGAGCTCGGGGAGGAGAACATCGGCGAGGCGCTCCGCGACGTGCGGATGTCGCTGCTCGAAGCCGACGTCGACCTCGCCGTCGTTCGCGACTTCCTCGAGCGGGTCAAGCAGCGCGCCCTCGGCCAGAAGGTCGAGACGCGCGTGCGCAACGCCGCCGGGCGCTCGATCCGGGTGACTCCCGGCCAGCACTTCGTGCGGGCCTGCGAGCAGGAGCTCGTGGACCTGATGGGGCCGGTCGACCCCTCCCTGGCGCGGAACCGGGGCGTCACTTCGATCATGCTGGTCGGGCTCCAGGGTGTCGGGAAGACGACGGTGGCCGGCAAGATCGCCCGCCACCTCCAGAAGCAGGGGCGCCGTCCGCTGCTCGTCGCCGCGGACGTCTACCGACCGGCGGCGGTACAGCAGCTCCAGACGCTCGGCGCGCAGATCGACGTGCCGGTGCACAGCGGCGCGCCCGGCGAGCCGCCGGCGGCGATCTGCAAGGCCGGGCAGGCCCGCGCCCGCTCCGAGGGCTTCGACGCGATCGTCTACGACACGGCCGGCCGCCTGGCGATCGACGACCAGCTGATGCGCGAGCTCGAGGAGATCCGCGCGTCCACCGAGCCCGCCAACACGCTGCTGGTGTGCGACGCACTGATGGGCCGGGACGCCGTGAACGTCGCCAAGGCCTTCGCCGAGCGTCTGCCCCTCGACGGGCTGGTGATGACCAAGCTCGACGGCGACGCGCGCGGCGGCGCCGCGCTCGCCGTCAAGGCGGTGACCGGCGTCCCGATCAAGCTGCTCGGCACCGGCGAGACGCTCGACCGCCTCGAGGAGTTCCGGCCCGAGGGGATGGCCTCGCGCATCCTGGGCATGGGCGACATCGTCGGCCTGGTCAAGGACTTCGAGGAGGTCGTCGACGAGAAGGAGGCCGAGGCCGACGCCGCGCGGCTGCTGAAGGGCCAGTTCGGCCTCGACGACCTGCTGAAGCAGCTCAAGATGATCCAGAAGCTGGGGCCGCTTCGGGAGGTCGTGTCGAAGCTGCCGATGTTCGGGCAGCTGGCCGACCAGATGGAAGAGTCGCAGCTGGTCCGCGTCGAGTCGCTGATCCGCTCGATGACCCCGAGCGAGAGGAAGCAGCCGGAGCTGATCGACCGCAGTCGGGCGCGGCGGATCGCCCGGGGCAGCGGGCGCCGCAGCTCCGAGGTGCGCGAGCTGGTCAAGCGCTTCGAACAGATGCGGGGGATGATGTCGGCGCTCGGGTCCGGCGGCGGGGGTCTCCTGTCGCGGATTCCGGGCATGGGCCAGCTGGCGGGTGCCGGGGGCTTGTCGCCTGCGACCCTGCTCGAAGGGGGCGGGGGACCGGGACGGCGCGCGCTGGAGAAGCGCCGCTCGCAGCAGCGGGGCAAGCGCAAGCAGGCGCGAAAGTCGCGCAAGAAGAACCGCCGCCGTTGACCCCGCGGGGCGCAGATAGGACGTCCTCGGGTGATCGCGCACACGCGAAGCTCCCCTCGAAGCCGCACAGGTTTCGAGGTCCATTGGCCGATTGAATTCGCGTCCATGCCGCGCTGTATCGCCGCCTTCGCCGCCCTGTTGCTCCTGGCTGCCACCGCGAGCGCCGAGGATCTGCCGACACCCGCCAGCCTCGAGCCGGCCGTGCAGTTCTGGACCCGGGTCTACACGGAGGTGGACAGCCACTCCGGCCTCGTCCACGACGCCGAGAACCTGGGCGTCGTCTACGAGACGATCCGCTTCCCGGAGGGGCTGTCGCACCGGGCCCGCGAGCTCGAGACCGAGCGCGCGAAGAAGCGCCTGCGCGCGGCGCTGCTCGCGCTCGCGAAGGGCAAGCGCACCGGACTCACCAGCGACGAGGCGCGCGTCCTGGCTCAGTGGCCCGACGGCGTCAGCAACGCGACGCTGCGTCACGCGGCCGACCAGCTGCGCTTCCAGCTCGGCCTCGCCGACCGCTTCCGCGAGGGGCTGGTCCGCTCGGGCCAGTGGCGGCAGTTCGTCGAGGACACGATGGCGTCGCGCGGCGTCCCGACCCAGCTGGTCGCCCTGCCTCACGTGGAGTCGTCCTACAACCCCAAGGCCTACTCGCGCGTGGGCGCGGCCGGCATGTGGCAGTTCACCCGTTCCACGGGAAGGCTGTTCATGCGCATCGACAACGTGATCGACGAGCGCCTCGACCCCTACATCGCGACGGACGCGGCCGCGCGCCTGCTGGCGAAGAACCGCGAGCTGACGGGAACCTGGCCGCTGGCGATCACCGCCTACAACCACGGAGCGGCGGGCATGCAGCGCGCTGCGCGCACCCTGGGCACCACCGACATGGGCGAGATCGTGCGCCGCTACAAGAGCCGCAGCTTCGGCTTCGCCTCGCGCAACTTCTACGCCTCCTTCCTCGCCGCCTCACGCATCGACCGCGATCCCACGCGCTACTTCGGCGCTCTGCGCATGAATCCTCCGATCGAGTACACCGAGATCGAGCTGCCCTGGTTCACTCCGGCGGACACGCTCGCGAACGCTCTGGGCCTCGACCTGAGCGTGCTGCGCGAGCACAACCCGGCGCTGCGCCCGTCGGTGTGGAACGGGAACAAGCACGTGCCCAGCCGCTTCAAGGTCCGCGTGCCGAGCGCCGCGATGAGCGAGCCGGTCGAGGCGCTGATCGCGAAGATCCCGTCCACCTCGCGCCTCGCGCGGCAGGACCGCGACCAGTTCCACAAGGTGCGCCGAGGAGAGACGCTCTCGCGAATCGCCAGCCACTACGGCGTGAGCGAGAGCCAGCTCGTGGCGTTGAACAACCTGCGCAGCCGGCACCGGATCCGCGTCGGGCAGGTGCTGGTGCTGCCGGACAGCGCCCGCGGCACCCGCGTCGCGACGGTGGCGCAGCAGGAGCCGCCGAGCGACGGCGTCTACCGCGTGCAGCGCGGCGACACGCTGTGGAAGATCGCGCGGCGCTTCGGCACCAGCGAGCGCGCGCTCGCGGCCGAGAACGGAATCCGCAACCGGCACCAGATCGCGGTCGGCCAGCGACTGCGGCTGCCCGGAGCCGAGCCGACGGTGGTGGCCAGCGCGAGCCCGGTGATTCCGGTGGACGAGCAGCCGGTGGCGGAGACCAGACCCGAGCCGCCGCGGCGGTCGGACGCGGCCGCTGCCCCGCCCTCGGCCGCTGCAGCGCAGCCGGCCCCGGCACCGATCGCCGAGCCCCAGCCCGCGCCGCTCGAGCCCGACCTCGCGCCCGATCCGGAGCCCGAGATCGACTCGGAGATAGAGGCGACCTCCGATCTCGAGGCGGAGACCGATCTGGAGGCGGACCCGGAGCTCGAGGCGGACCCGGATCTCGAGGCAGAGCCCGAAGGGCCGCCCGCCTCCGTCGGCGACCCGTCCTCGCGACCGGACCCCTCGGACTACTCGGTTCACGGCAATCGCGTGACCGTTCAGGCAGCCGAAACCCTGGGCCACTACGCCGAGTGGCTCGAGGTGCGGGCGAGCCAGCTGCGCAAGCTCAACCGCATGCGCTTCGAGCAGCCTGTGGTGATCGGGCAGCGGCTCAAGCTCGACTTCGCGCGGGTCTCCCCCGCCGAGTTCGAGCAGCGACGGCTCGAGTACCACCAGTCGCTCCAGAACGAGTTCTTCGAGGCCTTCGTCGTCACCGGTACCGAGCGCCACGTGCTCGAACCGGGCGAGTCGCTCTGGTACCTGGCGAAACGCAAGTACCGGGTACCGGTGTGGCTGCTGCGCCAGTACAACCCGGATCTCGACTTCGCCGCGCTGCCCGCGGGCTCGCCCCTGGTGGTGCCGGTGGTCGAGCCGCGCACGAGCTGAGGCGCCGCTCGCGCGCTCCCGCGCGGTCCTCAGACCTGGAACACCGTCTCGTCGGGCAGCCGGATGGCCGTCAGACGCCCTCCGTACACGGCGCCGGTATCGATCCCGATGCTGAAGGGCGGGTTCCAGCGCAGGGCGAAGTCGGGGCTCGGGGTGTGGCCGTACACGACGGTGACACCGAGCTGGTGCGGGGCCTCCAGGGTCGAGCGGTCCCAGAGCAGGTCCTCTGCACTCGCACGGCGCAGCGCGAAGTCGAGATCGGTCTCGCGCAGCAGGGCGCGGCCGATGCCCGCGTGCACGAACAGGTAGTCGCCCTCGCGGTGATAGAGGCGCAACGACCGGAAGAAGCGCTCGTGCGCCGTCGGCAGCACGAACTTCGAGGGATGGGGATCGGGCAGGTCGAAGTAGCCGTAGCTGGCGAGGGTGCGGTCGCCGCCATTGGCGAGGAAGGCGTCTCCGGCGAAGTAGTCCTCGTTCCGCCAGTCCAGGAAGTCGAGGAACATCGACTCGTGGTTGCCCGCGAGGAAGACGCAGTCGTAGTCCTCGGCGAGAGCGAGCAGGACGTCGACGACCCCCTTCGAATCGGGCCCGCGGTCGACGTAGTCGCCGACGAAGACGAAGCGGTCCTCGGGCTGGAGCGGCAGGGACGCGAGCAGCACCTCCAGGCGCTCGCGCTCCCCGTGGATGTCGCCGACCGCGTAGAGCAAGCCGATCCTCCCCCGGAGTGCGTCTTCGGCCCCTCCGTACTCCCGCTTGAAGGGCGCCTGGCCCGGTAGGCGGTCGCCTGCGGCTCGCTGCGCGCGTCGGCCGACTCTCCGAGTCGCCCCCCTGGCCCGGCAGCAGCCCGCCTCCCAGCTAGCCCCGCAGCGCCAGCTGGCCGCAGGCGGCCTGGATGTCGGGGCCGCGGCTGCGACGCAGCGTGACGGTCATGCCGCGGCCCGCGAGGATGCGCAGGAATCGATCGATCGCGACCTCCGAGGGCGGGCGGTAGGGGCTGTCCGGGTGTGGATTCATCGGGATCAGGTTGACCTTCGCGGGAATCCCGTGCAGCAGCCCGGGCAGGCGCTCGGCGTCCTCGGATCGATCGTTCACGCCCTCGATCAGCGTGTACTCGAAGAAGACGGGTCGCCGGGGTGTGACGGTCTCGAGGCCGCGCAGCGCGCCGAGCAGCGCCGCCAGCGGGTAGCGCCGGTTCAGCGGGACGAGACGATCCCGCACCGCGTCGGTGGTGGCGTGGAGCGAGACGGCCAGGTTCACCGGCACCTGCGCCAGCAGCTCGGCGATCCGGGGCACCACTCCGACCGTCGACACGGTCACGCGTCGCGGCGCCAGCCCGAAGGCCTTCGGGTGCACGAGCAGGCGCACCGCCTCCAGCACCGCGGGCAGATTGAGCAGCGGCTCGCCCATCCCCATGAAGACGACGTTGCTGATCGGGCGCCCCTCGGGCGCGAACGCCCGCATCCGACACACCTGGTCGACGATCTCGCCGGTGCGCAGGTTGCGGCGGAAACCCATGAAGCCCGTGGCACAGAACGAGCAGGCCATCGCGCACCCGACCTGGGTCGACACGCACAACGTGAGTCGGTCGTCCTCGGGGATCAGGACGGACTCGATGCGCGCACCGTCGCGGGCCACGAGCGCCGCCTTGCAGGTGCCGTCGCTGGAGCGGTCGACGCGCTCCACCTCGAGCGCCGAGAGTCCCCACTCCGAGCCGAGGCGCTCGCGCAGCGCCTGGCCCAGATCGGTCATCTGGTCCGGATCCTCGACCCCGCGCCGGTACAGCCAGGCCGCGAGCTGCTCGGCCCGATACGGCCGCTCCCCCGCCGCCGCCAGACGTTCGCGCAGGCCCTCGATCGAGTGGTCCTTGATGTGGAGCGGCTCGGCCATGGGGAGCCAGCCTAGCGAAGGGCCGATTGCCGGGCCGATCGAGTGACGGACACGCACGAGGCGGGACGGAAATTCGCCGATCGGCGGAACTTCAGCGCAATCCAGGGTGGACTTTCGGATCGTATCCGGCCCATGCTGACGTGGACGCAGGTCGGACCTTGCCCGCAATCCGAACGGGCCCTTGGCCCCGGAGTGTCCCGTCGGCTTCATCGAAGCGGGCCGAAGCGGAATCGCCACCCAAGGAGGAATGCAGAGGATGAGAGAATCGACATCTGGATCTGGAATCGCCGCGAGCCTGTTACTGCTTCTCGTCGCGAGCCCCGCGCTCGCGAGCTTCTTCCAGCAGGAGGAGGAGGTCCCGCAGGACAC
This sequence comes from uncultured Spirochaetales bacterium, assembly GCA_964653555.1. Lineage (GTDB taxonomy): Bacteria > Myxococcota_A > UBA9160 > UBA9160 > SMWR01 > JAHEJV01. The sequence continues at coordinate 64,200 of CAZZFT010000005.1, forward strand.
CCGCGAGTTCTTCGTCGACGAGGCGAAGCTTCCCTTCGACGAGGTGCCTGGATTCCCGTCGACCCGTTACTGGGGCATCGACAAGGGTGCCGGCTTCCGGATCGAGGTCCCGGACAACTGGAACGGCGATCTCATCGTCTACACCCACGGCTACCGAGGAACCGGCGCGGAGCTCACCGTCGACAGTCCTCCGCTGCGCACGTACTTCCTGGCCAACGGCTACGCCTGGGTGGCCTCGAGCTACTCGAAGAACTACTACGACGTGCGTGCCGGTGTAGAGAGCACGAACAGCCTCGTGCGCTACTTCAACAAGAACATCGCCCATCCCCACAAGACATTGATCACCGGGTTCTCGATGGGCGGACACGTAATCGGCGCCGCCATCGAGCAGTTCCCGAACGTGGCGTGCGCGCCCGGTCCCTTCTCGAAGCTGTGCGAGCGCCTGGTGATCGTGCTCGGAAAGCTCTCCGGAGGCATCAAGTACGACGGCGCCGCGCCGTTCTGCGGCGTGATGGGTGACACGGCCCTGTTCGACTACTTCGGCGACTTCTCCTACGGCGCCGAGACCCTGGCCGGAGTGACCTCGGTGTTCCCGCCGCCGGACGACTACGCGACCACGATCCTCCCGGCCACGCTCGCCGCGCTGTACGTGAACCCGTCGGCGCTGTTCACCGGGAACGGCTCCACGGCCGTCGTGAACGCTCAGGGCGCGAAGCTGCGCGACCTCACGGTCCAGATCTCGGGCGGCCCACGGCCCCTCGTCACGACGGCATTCTCGTTCTTCCAGCAGCTGCTGTTCAGCTTCAGCGGCTCGGACGGAACGATCGACGGCATCGTGTCGGGCAACATCTACGACAACACGGATCGCGTCTACCAGCTCGATTCGGACCCGGCGCTCTCGGCCGAGGAGGTCGCGTTCAACGACGCGATCATCCGGATCATGCGCGACCCGGGCGTGAACCCGCCGCAGGTGCTGCGCGTGAGCCGGATCCCGATCATCACCGGCCACATCGACATCCCGGTGTTGTCGACGCACACCACGGGCGACCTGTTCGTGCCCTTCTCCATGGAGCAGATCTACGCCCGCGAGGCCGCGGACCAGGGCCGCGCCGGCAACCTGGTCAGCCGGGCGACCCGCGCGATCGGGCACTGCGAGTTCTCGCCGGAAGAGCTGGTGGAGAGCTTCGCGGACACGGTGTCCTGGGTCGAGACCGGTGTCCGGCCGGGCGGTGACCAGATCCTCGATCCCGCGGTCGTCGCCGAGCCGCTGTTCGGCTGCAACTACTCGCGCGGGACCACGCCCTCTCGTCCGTTCGCGCCCTGCCCCTGAGGCAAGGGCCTTCGAGAGTGCGACGCCGCAGGGCCCGCGTCGGGGCGCAATGCGCCTCGGCGCGGGGCCTCGCCTGCCGGAGCCGTCCGCCTACTCGGAGACTCCGCCGGAGCGCTCCGCCTGCAGGTCGGCGAGGGCCCGCTCGGCGCTCGCCAGGTCGCGGTCCGCCGCGCGCAGCGCGCTCTGGGCCTCCTCGATTCGGGTCGCCGTCTCGCGGTAGCGATCCAGCGTGGGATGGAGCAACGCCAGGCCCTCGTCGGCGTGATCGACCGGATCCTCCCCGCGCGCCTCGAGGTCCGCGACGAAGCGCTCCAGCTGCTCGACGTCGCGCTCGACCTGCTCCATCTGCGTCTCGGCGTCCCCGAGCTGGGAGCGCGCCGCGCGGCGCTGCGCGCGCGCCGCCTCGACGGCCTGCTCCGCCGTCGCCAGGGCATCCGGCGCCGGCTCGGGTGCGGCCGGCGGCGGTGCGTCGGGCGGGGCGGAGGCGCGAGGCTCCGGGGCGCGCGCCCCGGACTCCGATGCCGGCGCGAAGAGTCGGTAGGCCGCGAACAGACCGATCGCGAGCAGCGCCACCGCCGCAATCGTTCCCGCTCGACCGAGCTTCACCTGCCGCTCCGCGTCGCGTCCATCCTGCCTTCCTTCCGGCGAAGGTGGTTCACGGTAGTGGCTCCGCGCGCGATCCGCATCGCTCCCTGCACCCGTTAGGGGGCGTCGTGCCGGCGCTCGACCAGCAGGGAAGCGAGGGCGTGGGCGACCGCCCCCTGCTCGTCGAAGAGCACGGCGTGGGGCTGACCGATGCCGTCGGCCTCGAGGACGGTCCGGGCCTCGAGGCCGATCCATTCGCCGCGTGGCTCGCGCAGCACGTGCAGCGAGAGATCGGGATTGATCGAGGTGAAGCGGCGGAAGTCGAGGGCGTTGCCGGTTCCACTCGCGAAGTCGCACAGCGTGGCGAGCCGCACGAAGGGCGTGAGGGCCTCGCCCTCCACCAAGGGGACGCGCAGCCGCGTCCAGGTGAGGCCCGACTGCCCGCGGCGCGGGATGCGCGAGCGCTCGAAGTCGACGGCGCGCAGGAAGCCCGGAACGAACGCGGGCCCGAAGGGCTGGGCTCCGGGCTCGGGCGTGGCGTCCGATCCGCGCCCCGGCACCGGATCGGGGAGCGGGATCGCGGTCTCCCGGTCGTGCTCCCCGACGCGGATGCGCAGTGCCGTGGCGCGGGCGAGCACGCTCCCGCCGGACTCGATCCGCGCGTCGATCTGCTGGATGCGCCGGCCGGCGCGCGTCACCTCGGCGCGCAGGATCAAGGGCTCGATCGCGACGGCGCGCGTCATCTCGACGGTCATGCGCGCCACCCGCATCGCGACCGGGCTCTCGCAGGCCTCGATCCCGTGCGCGAGCGCGCCGCAGATCGGCCCGCCGTGCATGTGCTCGGGATTCCAGGGTCCCTGGGCGAAGTGGGAGGGCAACCAGCGGCCGCCCTCGCGGCGGAAGACCGCAGCGGGAGCGGGAGACGGATCCGGATTCGGAGCGGGGTGCGACAACGGAGTGGAAACCGATCGGGCGTGGCGGGCGGCTGCGGAACGTAGCGGTGCTCCCGGGGTGGCGCCCGGGTCTCGGCAGGCGGCGGGCTTCGTGACACAATCGCGGCGGCGCCGGGCCCGCCGCCGGCGCGCGCCGCCCGAAGGAGGAGCCGTGAAGCCGTCCGCGCCCGTGATCCTCGAAGTCGCCCTCAACGGAGTGACGACGCCGGAGCAGAACGCCGCCGTGCCGCGCGAGCCCGAGGCGATCGCCGAAGAGGCGCTGCGCTGCCTGGACGCCGGCGCTGCCGTCGTGCACACCCACACCCACGATCCGATGCGGCCGGCCGAGGCGGCGGCGGCGCTCTACCGGGAGGCGTACCGTCCGATCCTGGCCGAGCGTCCCGACGCGATCCTTTACCCGACGATGGGGATGGGCGACACGATCGAGGAGCGCTACGGGCACCACGAGCCGCTCGCCGCCGAGGGCCTGATCCGTCAGGGCCTGCTCGATCCCGGCTCGGTGAATCTGGGCTCCGTGCCCACGGACGCGAGCGCCCCCGTCTTCGACTACGTCTACGCCAATCCGCTCTCGCACGTCCACCACGAGGTGGAGGCCTGCGCACGGCTGCGTCTCGGGCCGAGCATCGCGATCTTCGAGCCCGGCTTCCTGCGCGTGATCCTCGCCTATCACCGCGCCGGACGCCTTCCGGCGGGCGCGCTGGTGAAGTTCTACTTCAGCCAGGGAGGCTACTTCGGGAGCGGCGAGCCGAGCTTCAGCGCACCGCCGATCCCCGAGGCGCTCGACCTGTATCTGGCCATGATCGAGGGCACCGGACTGCCCTGGGCGGTGGCCGTGCTGGGCGGGCCGCTGCTCGCCACGCCGATCTCCGAGCGCGCCGTCGAGCGCGGCGGCCACCTGCGCGTCGGCCTCGAGGACCACATGGGCGGGGCGAGCAACGTCGCGGAGATCGAGCAGGCGCGCCGGCTGTGCGAGAAGCACGGCCGCCCTCTGGCGACCCCCGCCGAGGCCGGCGCGCTGCTGGGACTCCCGCGCGGAATCGCCTAGCGATGGACCTGCGGCGACTCGACCGGATCCCGCCCGTGAAGGCGGTGATGACACCCTTTCCGTACAGCGTGGAGCTCGAAGACCCGATCCTGCGCGCCGAGGAGGTGATGCGCGAGCACGGCGTCCACCACGTGCCCGTCGAGCGGAACGGAGCGCTGGTGGGGATCGTGAGCCAGCGCGACGTGGCCCGGCTGGTGCATCCGGCCGCCAGCCGCCGGACCCACGAGCAGATCCGGGTGCGCGACATCTGCACCCGCGATCCCTACGTCGTCGACCTCAACGAGCGCCTCGACGAGGTGCTCGAGCAGATGGTATTGCGCCACCTCGGCTCGGCGCTGGTGACGCGCCGGGGCAAGCTGGCCGGGATCTTCACCGTCACCGACGCCTGCCGCGTGCTGGCCGAGGTGCTCCGCGCCCGCTTCCCCGACGAGGACGGCGACGCGGCCTGAGCGACGGCCCCTCGGCGCGGGGACGGGTCGCCCGACTCCGCTAGGTGGCCCAGCGCTGCACCCCGGCGAGGTAGGAGCGCGGAGGCAGGAAGGCCAGGTACATGCTGACGCCCGTGACGATGGACACCGCCATCGTGAGCAGGCTCGGCACCAGGTTCCCGGTGAGCTGCTGTCCGTCGAGCGGGAACACCATCAGGCACGCGCCGAGCAGCAGACTGAGCCCGACCACCGCGTTCGCGAGCATCATCACCCCGAGCGCGATTCCCGTCGCGAGTTGCGTGCTCATGATTCGGCGAGCCTCCAGCGCGCTGGCGGCGGTCGCTGCATCGGGGCGACCCGATCCCGCCTTCAGCTGCTCCGCCGCGCGTACTCGAAGAAGTGGAATGCGCGGCCCAGCGCGCGCCACTCGAGCTCGTAGGCAGTGGCCGTGCGCCCCTCCACCCGCGGGCGCCAGCGGTCCGGCGCGTAGCGGTTCTCGAGCTCAGGCGCGGCCGCGAGGCGCTCGTCGATCCACTCGGCGTAGTCGGGGTGGTCGGTGGCGATCCGCAGCAGGCCCCCGGGCACGAGCCGTCGGGCGATCCGGGCGAGCGTGTCGGCTTGGACGAAGCGGCGGCGATGGTGGCGCTTCTTGGGCCAGGGATCGGGAAAGTTCAGCCAGAAGCAGGCGACCGTTGCATCGCCGAGCGCCTCCTCGATCACCGCCTCGGCTCGCCCTTCGAGCAGGGCCACGTTGGCGATCTCCCGGCGCGCGAGCCGGCGCGCCATCTTCAGCGTCCGCTTGTAGGAGAGCTCGATCCCGACGAAGGCCTGCTCGGGCTCGCTCGTCGCGAGATCGAGCAGGAACTCGCCTCGACCGAAGCCGACCTCCACCACCAGCGGCAGGACGGTCGGTGCGCGCCCGGCGAAGATCTTCTCGAAGCCCAGCTCGCGCACCTCGTCGAGCGACACGCGCCTGTCGATGCCGGGGATGTCCGTCTTCAGCGTCCGCGTCACGGGGAGAGCCAGCGGGAGAGCGCGCGCAGCGCGGCGAAGCGCGGCAGGCGCGGGTGCAGGTCCAGGACCACGGGCTCGGTCGCGCGCAGCCCGGCCCGCTGGCGCACCTCCCGCAGGGCCTCGAGCGGACCCCCGAGTGCGTCGACGAGTCCGTGAGCCAGGGCGCGGCGGCCGGTGAAGACGCGCCCTTCTGCGACCCGCTCCACCGCGTCGACGGCGAGGCCGCGGCCCTCGGCGACGCGCGCCAGGAACGTGGCGTAGAGCTCGCGCATTTCGCCGCCCACCGCCTCGCGCTCCGCGGCGGTGAAGCCGCGCGCCGAGCTGTGCAGCCCGGCGCGGTCGCCCACCTCGACCGCATCGACACCGACTCCGAGCCGCCGGTAGAGACCCGAGAGATCCAGCTTGCCTCCGATCACGCCGATCGAGCCGGTGATCGTGGCGGCTTCCGCGAGCACGCGATCGGCCGCGCTCGCCAGGTAGTAGCCGCCCGAGGCGGCCACCTCCGCCAGCGAGGCGATCACGGGCTTCTCGCGGCGCAGCACGCGAACTGCCCGCCACAACAGGTCCGAAGCCAGCGCGTCGCCACCGGGGCTGTCGATGCGCAGCACGACCCCACGCACGCGGCGGTCCTCGGCGATGCGACCGAGGCGCTCCTCGAACACGCGGGAGGCGATTCCGCGGCCGCCGCGCCCGCGCCCGATCGCGCCGCTCGCGAACACGTAGGCGATGCGCGGCGGACCCGCGATCCACGCGCGCGCACCGCCGGCGTCGCGCGCGCTGGCGAGCACGCGCGCGTCCACGCACTCGGCAGCGAACGGCAGCGCGGACTCGCGCGCCGCCTCCCGCTCGAGGCGCTCCTCGAGCACGTCCCGGTAGACGAGGTCGTCCACCAGCCCCGCCTCACGCGCAGCGGGCGCGCCGAAGAGTCCGCGGTCGATCCGCTCGCGTACCGCGGTCGGGTCGAGGCCGCGTCCCGCCGCGATGCCCTCGACCAGCACGTCGAAGGTGTCTCCCAGGATCGCCTCGAGCTGCTCGCGCTGGGCGTCGGACATGCGGTCGTTGGTCAGCATCTCGGCGGCGCTCTTGTGGGTGCCGACCCGGACTACTTCCGGCTTCACGTCGATCCGCGCCAGCAGATCGCGCAGGTAGAAGCCGTCGGCGCGCAGGCCCAGCGCGACGACGCGGCCCGTCTCCGGGATCCACAGTCGGTCGGCGGACGACGCCACGTACAGCGATTCGAGATCGAGGCTCTCGGCCCAGGCGACGACCCGCTTGCCCCGGGCGCGCACCGCGTCGAGGGCGCGTCGCAGGGTGAGCGCCTTCGCGAGCCCACCGGGCGGTCCGCCCACGCGCAGCGCGAGCCCCGGAACCCGGGGGTCCTCGGCGACGGCCTCGAGCGCCTCGAGCAGACCGAGCAGCGAGGTGATTCCGTCGCGCCCCCAATGGCGCAGCGGCACGTCCACCACCGGCGAGGGCAGCTCGAGCGTGGCCCAGAAGCGCTCGGCGCGCGGAAGAGAGCGGCGCGCCAGGCCGCGGCGCACCCAGCGCGCCAGACCCGAGCCGACGCGGCGGACCGTTTCGCGCGGCGGGTCCATCAACGCCGGCGCCGGCTCCCGCGCAGGTAGTCCACCATCAGGAACGAGCCCAGCGCCTCGGGGCTGGTGAAGAAGGCCCGGCCCCGGTTCACCTGAGTCATCCGCTCCACGAAGCCGACCAGCTCGGGCGCGTCGTCGAGCATGAACGTATTGATGGTCACTCCGCGGCGCGTGATGCGGCGCACCTGTTTCATCGTCTCCGCGACCGCATGGGGCGACACTCCGCCGAAGCCCATCGGCCACTCGACGTGCAGCTCGCGGCCGAGGTGATAGGCCGTGGGCTGGCCGTCGGTGACGACCAGCACCTGGGGGCTCGCCGACGGATGCTTCGCGATCAGACGCTCGGCGATCACCAGTCCCTCCTGGAGATTCGTGAAGGGATCGCCCATGTCCCAGCTCACCTCGGGCAGCTCCGTCGGGTGCAGCTCGCGGGCGCGCGTGGAGAAGCCGACGACGAAGAAGCGGTCGCGCGGGAACCGGGTGCGGACGAGGTGATCGAGCGCCAGGGCCACGCGCTTCGCCGCCGGGAAGCGTCCCGCCCAGGACATCGACCAGCTCATGTCGAGCAGCAGCACCGTGGTGGCCTGGGTCTGGTAGTCGCGCTCGCGCAGCGCGAAGTCCTCCACGGAGAGCGGCAGCGGGAGCGGTACCGGCCGACCCGGCGCGGCGCGCGCGTTGCGCTTGACGGCCTCGATCAGGGTCCGCACGACGTCGAGGTCGAGCGGATCACCGAACTCGAAGGGCTTGGTCTCGTCGGGCCGCGGCAGGGCCGCTCCCCGCGCGTCGGATTCGTGGGCTCCCGGTCGGTCCTTGCGCAGGCTCGCGTAGACCAGCGCAAGCGCCTGGGCGCCGATCCGCCGGATCGCGCGCGGCGTGAGCTGGGGATCGTCGCCGCGCAGATAGCCGGCGCGCTCGAGCGTGGACTCGAGGTCGCGAATCCACACGAACGACTGCGCCGCGTCCTCGCCCAGCAGCTCCCCGAGCTGCTCGGCGGAGATCCGGGTCAGGTTGCCCTCGGCGAGATCGCGGCCGAGCTGCTCGAGGCGGCGCAGTCGCTCGAGTGCGTCGCGGAGCTCGCGGTAGGCACGCGCCGCCTCGGCGTCCTCGAACCGGTAGTCGCCGAAGCGCTCGACGGCCTCCGCGAGATCGCGTCCGCCCGCGTGGCGCCGCTCGAGGAAGTCGTTCATGCGCGTCGACTCGAAGCCGGAGCTCTCGCGCAGCCGCTCCTGCTCGCGGTCGAGCAGCTCCTCCAGTCGCCGGGCGAGCTCGTCCCCCGCCCGGCGGATCTCCTCGCGTACTTCGCGGAGCAGCTCCTCGAGGCCCATCACGCGCATGTCGAGACCGGCGAGCGGGAACCCGTGCTGGCGCATCCATTCGAGGGCGTCCCGCGCGTCGAGCCCCTCCATCAGCAGGTCGGAGAGAGCATCCAGGGCGCGCTCCGCGTCGAGTCGGAACTCCTGCAGCGACCCGTCCCAGCGGCTGTAGACGTGGGACTTCACGAACGCGCGTAGCGGGCGCCGGCCTCGCGCTCGGTCTTGTTCAGACGGTTCGCGAGGTGGAGGCCTTCCAGGAGGAACTCGATCGCCGACGCGACGAGCGCCGGCTCGTCGTCGCCGGCGAGTGCCACGGCCGCCTCGCGGAGCGGGGCGATCTGATCGAGACCCGTCAGGTATTCCCGCGAGGGCATGCTGGGAGACACCTCCACCTTCCAGCCCTGGTCGAAGGCCTCGACCACCGGGCCGAGCGCGTCGGGCCCGAGATGGTGGTCGAAGACCACCTTGCAGGCCCGGCGCCGCAGCTCGCGCACGACGTCCGCCTCGCTGCGATCGCCGCCGGCGAACTCGAGTTCGATCTTGCCGAGGGTCGAGGTCTCGAGGGCGTCGAGATCGCTGATGCGCGGCACTGCAACCGGCTCGCCCACGCGCAGGGCCCGCCGCAGGGCGTTGGCGGCCAGCGTCTCGTAGTTGGCGATCGACATGCGCACCGACACACCCGAGGCCTGGTTCACGTCCGGGCTGGAGCGCGCCTGGAACGTCAGCTCCGCGACCACCTCCTCCATGAAGGGCGGGATCCGGATCACCACCTCGGGCGCCTCGGGAAGCGTCGCCTCCTGGCGGACGATGGCGAGTTCGAGGGCCGGAGTCGGCGGGTAGTGGGTGCGGACCTGGGCGGCGTAGCGGTCCTTGAGCGGGGTGATGATGCGCCCGCGGCTCGTGTAGTCCTCCGGGTTGGCGCTGGCCACGACGAACACGTCGATCGGCAGGCGGATCCGGTAGCCCTTCACCTGCACGTCGCGCTCTTCCATCACGTTGAACAGGCCGACCTGCACCTTCTCGGTGAGATCTGGCAGCTCGTTGATGCAGAAGATCCCCCGATGGGTGCGGGGCACCAGCCCGAAGTGCATCGTCTCCTCGTCGGCGAGGGAACGGCCCTGGGCGACCTTCACCGGATCGACGTCGCCGATCAGGTCGGCGATCGAGACGTCGGGTGTGGCCAGCTTCTCGACGTAGCGGTCGTCGCGGTGCAGCCAGTCGACGGGGGTCGCGTCCCCGTGCTCGGCGACGAGCGCGCGCCCGCGCGCCGAGACGGGCGCCGTCGGATCGTCGGGGATCTCGGTGCCCGCAATGACGGGAACCCACTCGTCGAGCAGCCCCGTGAGCTGCCGGATCATCCGCGTCTTCGCCTGCCCCCGCTCGCCGAGGAAGATCAGGTCGTGACCGCAGAGCAACGCGTTCTCGACCGCCGGCACCACCGTGTCGTCGTAGCCGAGCACACCCTCGAAGACCGAGGCTCCCTTGCGCAGGCGCTCGAGCAGATTCACCCGGATCTCCTCGCGCACCGGGCGCGCGGCGTAGCCGGCGGCGAGCAGCGCTCCGAGCGTGGTCGGCTTCGGCGGGACGAGGGGCATCCGGTTCTCCTGCGCGCGTTCGGACCCCACTATACAGCGGAGCCGCGATCGCAGGGTCAGCGGCGTCGGCGCGTCAGCAGCTGGATGCGGCGTTGGATGATCTGGAGCTTGCCGTCGTCGCGGACGATCAGGTCCGGCGGGAGCTCGGTGCGATCGATCAGCTCCGACGTGTGCTCGATCCGGTTGTCGGTCGTCGGGTGACTGGAGAGGAACTCCGGCATCGCGTCGGCGTCCTGGGCGGCGAGCGTCTCGAAGAAGCTCACGAGTCCTCGCGGGTCGTAGCCGGCGCGCGGCAGCACCTCGACCGCGAACGCGTCGGCCTCGGCCTCGGCTTCCCGCGTGAACCGGTTGACGAAGGCCACGGCCGCGAGCTCGCCCACCATCTGCCCCCCGGCGGCGGCGTTCCCGCCCACGAAGACCGCGGCCGCGATCGAGGCGACCTGGTACAGGATGCCGGTGTTGCGCTGCATGTTGTAGTTGCGCGCCACGTGGCGGCGCACCACGTGCCCGACCTCGTGGGCGATCACGCCCGCCAGCTCGCTCACGTTCGCGGCCTCGAGGATGATGCCGGTGTGCACGTAGACGTGACCGGCGGGCAGTGCGAAGGCGTTGAGGCTGTCGTCCTCGACGACGTCGAATCGGAACTGGTACGGCTGGGGACCGGAGGCCGCCACGATCTCCGCGCCGATCGCCTCCACGTAGTCCACGACGTAGGGGTCCGTGACGAAGTCGAGCTCGCGGCGGAGGTCGCGCGCCTCCTGGGCGCCGATCTCCTCCTCCCGGGAGACGCTCAGCGTTCCGCATCCGGTCAGGGCGGCGACCAGCGCGGCCCCGAGCAACAGGGCCTTCGAGAGCCGGAAGAGCCTGCGTTCCACACCTCCGGTATCGGCGCCCCGGAGGCGGGCCTTCACAGCAGGGCGGCCGGATCGTAGCCGGGACGCCGTGAGAGCGTCTCCGTCAGGTGCCGGATCACCAGCAGTACCGCCGTCTCGAAGCGGTCGTTGACGACGATCGGGATCCGCAACCGCTCGGCCGCCTCGAGGAACTGGTCCTGGATGCGCAGGATCGCGTCGAGGTTGTCGAGGTACTGATGTGCGGGTCGCAGGCGGGCGCCGTCCGCGCGCGTCGCGAAGCGCCCCGCGTAGGACTCGCGATCGAGGACGGCGACCACCAGGAAGATCAGGTCGGCGCGTTCGGAGTAGGCCTCGAGGTCGAGCACGCCCGGGAAGAGCGAGACTCCGTCGATCACGGTGCTCGCGTTCTCCTCGATCGCGCGCTCGATCGACGCGCGCACCCCGACGCCCACGGTCGCGGTCTGGGCGCGAAAGCTCTCCAAGAGCGGGTCGGCGCCCAGCACCCCGGGCGGGTAGTGGGTGTAGGCGTCGAAGGAAGAGCCGTGGATCGCCGGCGCGAGCTGCGGCGAGAGCATCAGGCGCATGATCTGTCGGATCGAGTCCGTGGACAGGACCCGGCCGATGCCGAGGCGATGCGCGGCCTCGAGGGCGATCGCCGTCTTGCCGACGCCCGCGGCGCCCCCGAGCAGCAGGAGCACCGGGCGCCGCGGGTCCTCGTAGTGCCGCCAGACCAGGTAGCGCTCCGCCGCCTTGGGCCCGACCCCGCGCGCGATCGTGTCGTAGGCGATCCGGCGCAGGTCGCGGCGGTCGATCACGGACAGGCCGCGCCGGCGCAGCTCGCGCTCGATGTCGCGCGCCGACTCGAAGGCGTCGTTGGGGTCGAGGGCCGCCGCCAGCAGCGACTGGGAGAGCACCCCCTTCGAGAAGGGCTGCTCGCGCCCCTTGCCCCGCACCAGGATCTCGGGCGCCGGCTCCCGCGGCGGCTCGACCTCGAAGATGGCGGGATCGATCAGCTCGTGGAGCACCTCCACGATCGCCGCCTTGTCCACCACCCCCCGCGGGCGCAGGCGGTCGCGGACGGCGTTCGCGGCGGCGTTGGCCTCCTCGAAGGGCACGCCGCGCGCGATCAGCGAGTGGATCATGATCCCGCGCATGAAAGGCCGGCGGACCCCACCATCCTCCACCCACAGCCGCCGCTCTTCGGACTCGGCCGGGGCCGGCGCGGTGGGAGGGCTCGAATCGGGTCGTTCGCCTCGCTTGGGATCGGTCATGCGGCCTCGCACGCTACTCCAGCGCACCCGGACCTTCATCCGTGCTTCGCGGAGTCTTCGCCCTGGAAAACGACAATTCACCCCGCGGATTGGCTTGACTCGACCGGGCGGTCGGGTCTACGTTCCGCTCGTCCTGTGGAGGGGGGGTCGGCCACGGACATGCGAGCTGCCCGCGAACTGTATTCCGTGGGTGACGTCGTGAAGATCATCGGGGTCTCGCGCCGTCAGCTCCAGTACTGGGACGAGACTGATCTGGTCCGTCCCGGGTTCCGGACTCCCGGGGGCCATGCGCGTTACGCGTTCGAGGATCTGGTGGCCCTCCGGACTGCCAAACGACTGATCGATGCCGGCGTCTCGGTCCAACGGATTCGGAAATCGATCCGTGCGCTGAGAGAGTTGCTGCCTTCGGTCCAGCACCCGCTGGCCGAGGTCGTGCTGGTGGCGACGGGCGATGTGGTGCTGGCCTTCCGGGACGGGACCGCCTTCGATGCCGTCTCGGGGCAGGAATGGATCTTCGAGATCGCGCAGCTCCAGCGCGAGATCGAGGCCTTCCGCGGCGAGCGCGCCGATCCGTCCCGTTCCACCGCCCCGACCCAGGCCCGGGTCGGCGGCCGTACACCCTGAGCTCCCGTTGATCCCCTCCGGAGTGAGCCGACTCCGGATCGCCTCGCCGGCGTCCAGCGGCCCGATCCCGGGCCGCGCCGTGGGAAGCGCGGAGGCCCCCCGGCCGCTCTGCTGCGGACAGCCAAGGGGGAACCTCGCATGCGGGTGATCGCGATCGTCAACCAGAAGGGGGGCTGTGGAAAGACCACCACGGCGGTGAACCTGGCCGGTGCTCTCGCGGCCGACGGCTACCGCGTGCTGGTCATCGACCTCGATCCTCAGGCCCACGCCACGCTCGCCCTGGGTGCGGATCCGGAGCGCCTCGACGAGAACCTCTACGAGGTGTTCACGGACCCCGAGGGCGCGCGCCGACTTCCCGAGGTGTGCCTCCGGGTCGCGGAGCGGATCGACGTCGCTCCCTCGGGCATCGTGCTGTCCGCGCTCGAGCAGAAGCTCGCGACCGAGCCCGTGGAGACGCGCACCGATCGCCTCGCCCGCGCCCTGGACGCGATCGGCGAGCGGTACGACTTCGTCCTGATCGACTGCGCCCCGGCCGTCGGCCTGCTCACCTTCAATGCCCTGCGCGCCGCGCGCGAGGTGATCGTTCCGCTCGAGACCAGCTACTTCGCGATCCACGGGGTCCAGAAGCTGCTCGAGACGATCGCACTGCTCGCCGAGCGGATCGGGCACGAGCTCTCCGTCCGCATCCTGCCAACGCTGTACGACGGACGCACCCGCTACGCGCGGGAGACGCTCGGAGAGATCCGGGAGATGTTCAAGGACCTCTGTTACGACACCGTCATCCGCCAGAATGTGAAGCTGCGCGAGGCGGCGCGGCGCGGACGACCGATCCACGCGGTCTCCCGCACCGCGAACGGAGCGCACGACTACGCGGCCCTCGCGGTCGAGGTGGCCGCCGACGCGCCGGAAGCAGCGGACGCGCCGGCGTCGTCGCTGGCCCCGGAGCGAGAGGCGCCCCGAGAGGTGGTGGTCCGCTTCCGCGACCGGCGCGCCCGCGACGTGCGCATCGCCGGCGACTTCAACGGCTGGGTGCCCGACCGCGGCGTGCGCTCGCTGATCGAAGCCGAAGGCGAGACGCGCGTGTGGACCAAGATTCTCCAGCTGGCACCGGGTCGCTATCAGTACCGCTACGTCGTCGACGGCGAGTGGCGCGAGGACCCGGACAACCCGGAAGGCGTCGCGAGCAACGTGGGTGGCCGCAACTCGATCCTCGTCGTCCGTTAACCCCTCCCCTTCTCCGAGCCGAGCACAGCCTTGCCCCGCGATCTCGACGACGTCCTGCACTTCTTCCTTCCGATCGCCGAGGAGAGCGAGCCGCGGACGCACGGCCCTTCGGGTGCGACGGCGGAGACCCGTCCGGTCGCGCTCCCGATCCTGTCGGTTCCGGTCGCGAGCCGCGACGTGGTCCGGGCGGCCTTCAGCTGGAACCTGACCGTCGAGCTCGCGCGGCTCGGGGCGCGGGCGACGCTGGTGGTGCCGCACGACCCTTCGGCCTCCGCGCTGTGGCCCCCGCCCGGGCGCGGACCGCTCGGCGCGCGGATGGTCCCGGCCGCCGTCGGCGACGTGGCGGCGCTGACGCGGGTCGCCCTCGACATCGCGATCGCCGAGGCCGACGGCTGCGACGAGGGAGGCGTGGTGGTCGTCTGCACGCCACCTGCCTGGCTGATTGGCGACGGAGCGACGCGCGCCCTGCTGCGCTGGCTGCTCCTGCTCGCGACCCCGGACGTGCGCGATCTCCAGGAGGCGTACGCCCTGACCAAGCTCGCCTACCAGACTGGCTCCCAGCCGTTGGTCGGCCTGGTGATCCACGGCGTGCGCCGGATGCGCGATGCGGAGCTCGCCTTCGCCCGCGTCGCAGACGCCGCCTCGCGGCATCTGGCTCGGACGCCGGTGAGCTACGGTTTGCTCGCCGACGACCTTCACGTCTACCGGGCGATCGCGTCGCAGCGACCCATCGGCCTGGAGCACCCGCAGTCGAGGGCGGCGCGGGCGCTGCGCGACGTGGCGCGAATGCTCTGGGAAGACGCTCGGAAGTTGCTGCTTGTCTGACCTGAGGCTCACCACGCCCCCGGCGCCGGAGGAGCGCCGCCGCGTCCTGCGCGACGCGCTGGGCTCGATCGTCGTCGGCTGGCATCCGCTGGCGGAGAACGTGCTCGGCGCCGACGCGCGGATCGACTGGGTCGGGCGCGACGGGCAGGGGCGCTGTGTGATCGTGATGGTCGGCCGCGGCGGCGACGACCTGGCGCTGGTGGCCCGCGGCCTCGCCCAGCGCGACTGGGTCGCCGCCCGCATCCCGGACTGGATCCAGCTCGCACCCCATGCCGGCATGCGGCCGGACGCGGAGGTTCGCGTCGTGCTGCTGGCACCCCACTTCCAGCCCGCTGCCCTCGCCGCAGCCCGCGCCGTCGGCCCGGGCACCCTGCGACTCGGGCTGCTGCGCTTCGTCGAGAACGGCGTCGGCGTTGGTGCCCTGATCGAGGCCCTGAGCCCGACCGGTCAGGCCGAGTCCCCTGCCCGGGAAGGCGGGGGATTCCGGTCCGGGCTGTCGCCGGCCGACCTCGATCTCACCGCCGAGGAACGCGCGGAGTTCGACGTCCCGGATCCGGAGTAGCGGCCCGATCCGGTTGCGCCCCGCGGGGAAAATCTCCGCCCTGCGCAGAAAGTTTCAACACCTCTGCACCGCTCGAAGCCACTCCCTCCTCAGGGGCGGCTCCGTCTCGGAGTGGTCTCTCCGCGGCGGCCGCCGCGACCGCGCACCGCAGGCGGAGCGCGCTGGCACTGGGAATCGGAGGATTGGGATGTCGGCACCGACGTGCTCCCCCGCGCGTCAACCGAGTGATGAAGAGCTCGTCGAGCGGGTCCTCTCCGGCGAGCGCGACGCCTTCGACCTGCTGTATTCGCGCTACGTCGGGCGCGTGTTCCGATTCGCGGAGAAGCGGCTGCGCAACCGGGCCGACGTCGAAGAGACCACCCAGGAGATCTTCATCAACATCTTCTCCTCTCTGGGCTCGTTCCGGGCCGAGGCCCCCTTTGCCGCCTGGGTGCTGGGCGTCGCCCGCTTCACGATCGCGAGCCGGTTCAAGAGGAGGCAGCACCCGACGGTGCCCCTCGAGCCCAACGGCGACGGCGAGGGCGAGCTGGAGCTGGACGGCTTCGCCGGTCCGCGCGAGGCGACGCCCCTGGAG
This sequence comes from uncultured Spirochaetales bacterium, assembly GCA_964653555.1. Classification (GTDB taxonomy): domain Bacteria; phylum Myxococcota_A; class UBA9160; order UBA9160; family SMWR01; genus JAHEJV01. Next base: position 79,992 of record CAZZFT010000005.1, read on the forward strand.
CAGTACGAGCTTCAGGAGCGCATCGCACAGCTGGTGCGCGCCGCCGAGAAGCGCCTGTCTCCCGAGCAGCGTGAGCTGTTCCGTCTGCACCACCTCGAGCACCACCCGATCTCGGACATCGCCGCGGCGCTCCGGAAGAGCGAGGACGCGGTGAAGTCGAATCTCTACCGCGTTCGCAAGGTGCTGCTCGCGCGTTGATTCGCCTCGAGCCGGCAGTATGCTGCCGCGGCGATGGCCGATGCGTTGCGCTTGGCGGGGTACCCGGAGCCTTTGGGGCTGGCAGTTCGCCAGGGATCGCGAATCGCGGCGCGGCCCGATCTGCGTGTCCAGGAGATCGAGTTCAGCAGCCGCGGCGACCGGGTGTCGGGGCGCCTCGTTCTGCCCGCCGAGGGCGGCGGGCCCTACCCGCTCCTGCTGGTCCAGCACGCGCTCGGCGGATCGGCGGCCGACGTGATCGAGGCGGCGGCGAAGGCCTGGTCCCAGGCCGGTGCCGCGGTCGCGGCGATCGATTTCCCGCTGCACGGCGCGCGCGCGGACCAGAAGCTCCTGCACTGGCTGATCGGCACGGACGTCGACCGCACCGACCCCCGCCGCCGCGCGCTGGCGCTGGAGTTCGCGCGCCAGTCCGTGATCGACGTCGAGCGCGCGCTCGACGCGCTGACCACCCTGGCCTGGATCGACGCCGAGCGGATCGCCTTCCTCGGCTTCGGTCTGGGCGCCCAGGTCGGCGGCGCCTTCTGCGCCCTCGACCCGCGCCCCGCCGCCGTGGTGCTCGTCCCGAGACGCGACCCCCTGGTCGCCGCGGAGCTCGACCCCCACCCGCACGTCGGCCGGATCGCCCCGCGCCCACTGCTGTGGTTGACCGGGAGCGGGGAGCCGGAAATGCGCGCCGTGGAGCGCGGACACGTGGAAACGGTCACCGTCGAGGCCGATTCCGCCGATCTGTCGGGCGCCACCGCGGAGGCGATCGGCGCCTTTCTCGGCCGCGCGCTGGCGATCTGAGCCGAGGCCGAAGACGCGCCGGCGTCCCGCGGGACGCGGCCCGAATCGACGGACCTATACTCGCCGGCCGCTCGCGCCGATGCCATGCGTGGGCCTGCGCCGGAGCGGGCCGGGACACAGAGACCGAGATCGGGAGGTTCCATGCATCGCATCCTCGGGGTGATCATCGCGGCGGCCGCCTTCTGCCTCGCCTGCGGCACGTTCGGGGGCACCGACACCGACTCGCCCGTCGCGGCGCGCGTCGGCGACCAGATCATCACCGTCCAGGAGCTGGACGCGGCGATCAAGCAGGACCTGTTCGACCGGGAGACCGGCGGAGGCAACACGTCGAAGGTCTACGAGCTTCGCTCCGATGCGCTTCGCGATCTCGTCTCCGACCGGGTGATCGACCAGGAGGCGGCGCGACGCGGCCTGACCCGGGAGCAGCTGCTGGACACCGAGTTCGCTGCGCTCCCCCCGGTGACCGACGAGCAGATCGAGGCGTTCTACAGCGACAACGCCGACCGCCTGCGCGGGGCTCCACTCGACCAGCTGAGCCCGCGAATCCGCTCGCACCTCGAAGGCGAGGCCCGGAAGGGGGCCCTGGACGATCTGGTGGCGAAGGCGGACGTGCAGGTGCTCCTCCCGCGACCGCGCGTGGAGGTCCGCCCGGACGGCCCCTCCCGGGGCCCGGACGGCGCGCCGGTGACGATCGTGGAATTCAGCGACTTCCAGTGCCCGTTCTGCCAGCGCGCGAAGCCGGTGCTCGAAGAGATCGTCGCGCGCCATCCCGAGGACGTTCGCGTCGTCTACCGACACCTGCCCCTCGACAGCATCCACCCGCGCGCGCGAGCGAGCGCGGAGGCCGCGGCGTGCGCCGCGGACGGCGGCCGGTTCTGGGAGTTCCACGATCTGCTGTTCGCCAACCAGCGCCAGCTCGGCGACGAAGACCTGCGTCGCTATGCGAGCGAGGTGGGCCTCGAGCCCGAGGCCTTCGACGAGTGCGTGCGATCCCGGCGCCACGCCCAGGCGGTCGAGGCCGACGTCCAGGAGGCGCAGCGGATCGGTCTCACCGGTACGCCGGCGTTCGTCGTGAACGGAATCGTGCTCTTCGGCCTCCAGAGCACCGACGCCCTTGACGGAGTCGTGCTCGAGGAGCTGAAGCGGATCGAATCCGAGTCCTGATGCCACCGGACCGCGCCTCGCGCGCCCCAACTTGACCGTGCTCGGGCGGGCGGTCACCCTGTCTACAGCCACCCAACGGGGGCCCGGTCCCCTCGAGAGCGAGATCCGCCATGTTCGGAATCGGAGCCACCGAGCTGCTGATCGTGTTCGGGATCGTCGTCGTGCTGTTCGGCGCGCGGCGCCTGCCGGAGCTCGGCTCGGGCGTGGGCAAGGCGATCAAGAACTTCAAGGCGGGAATCTCGGGGCAGGACGAGGTGGACGTCACCCCGAAGAACGA
>CAZZFT010000006.1:0-5203 GCA_964653555.1 uncultured Spirochaetales bacterium
GCAGCTGATTCGTAATCAGCAGGTCAGCGGTTCGAATCCGCTCGTCGGCTCCATCACTTAGCTTCCAAAGTTGCGAGTTCCGATTCAGCCGCGTAGGCAATGCGTGGGCGCTCCGCAGTGGCGAGTGGTTCCCCTGGCACCCGCCGTGATCGAGTGGCTCAAGGAGTTCGTGCCCGCCGACGCCTGGCCCGCGATCCTCGAGAAGGTGATGGCGGCGCAGATCCTGGTGATCGGCACCCCGATCTGGCTCGGCGAGAAGTCGTCGGTCTGCACGCAGGTGGTCGAGCGGCTCTACTCCGCGTCGGGGCAGCTCAACGCCGCCGGGCAGTACGCGTCTACGGCCGCGTCGGCGGCTGTCTCATCACCGGCAACGAGGACGGCGTGAAGCACTGCTCGATGAGCGTCCTCTATGCGCTCCAGCACATCGGCTACACGATCCCACCGCAGGCCGACGCCGGCTGGATCGGCGAGGCCGGCCCCGGTCCCTCGTACCTCGACGAGGGCTCCGGCGGCCCCGAGAACGACTTCACCAACCGCAACACCACCTTCATGACCTGGAACCTGATGCACATGGCGCGGATGCTGAAAGACGCCGGCGGCATCCCCGCCCACGGCAACCAGCGCTCCGAGTGGGACGCCGGCTGCCGCTTCGACTTCCCGAATCCGGACTACCGCTAGCGAGCTCCGAGCGGCGGATCGCCAGCCGACCAGTCCGGTGGGGCGAACTTCGCGCGCGGTCGGCGCGGAAGCCGGCGTAGAATGCCTGAGTCCGTCGACGTGCTCGGCGGAGCGGTGCGCGCGTCGCGCAGGAGAGAGCCGACGATGAGAAGTGCAGCATCCCGCCTCATCGGGTCGACCCACCCGGCTCGTCGGACTTCCGTCGCGTCCACGATGCTGCGGATCGCGGTGCTGGTGCTTCTATCGACCACTCTGCCGACGCGCGCCGGCGCCCTACCTCCGGGAACCCAGCCTCCGACCCCACAGGAGACCAACGTCTGGAATCAGAAGATCGCGCGGCTGCAGGCGAACGCGGCCTCGATGCCGACGGGGGTCGCCGACGCATTGGCGTCCCTGAGCGGTGTCGTGTCGAAGAGCTTTCCGTGTCCCGAGGGCAGTACCGTGGCCAGCGTCACCGTGAACATCACGACGACGTTGGTCAAGTGGGACTCCAACCTGGCCGCGGCCGACAGTGCGGGAACCTACTACTGGAACGCAAGCTCCGCGATCGCCGATGGAGCGAAGACCGTGACCGCCGACAACTGGGTGATGCTCGACCCCGAGGTGACGGTCCCCGACGAAGCCGACCCTCCGTTGGGCCCGCTGGCCGACGAGACGCTGGCCTACCACGAGCTGCTGCACGCGCAGCTCCTCATCACCGAGATGGACACCGCAGCGTGGCAGCAGAAGGCATGCAACTGTCAGTTCGACGACGAGGCGTCGGATGAGGACCATTCGGAGATCTACCCGGCCACGGACGGCTACATCGAGAACCGGGCGCCGGCGGTCGACACCAGCGTCGTCCGCCCCCCGGCACAGACTGCGGACGGTGACGGCAACTTCGACATCGAGCTCGGTGCGACGACCAAGACGACGTGGAAGTTCGATATCCTCGAGCCGTCGGCGGGCAGCAACGTCGACATCGACAGCATCGACGTCACGGTGGTGGACGGGAAGTTCCACGTCACCGGCAAGCTTCTGGACAAGACGAAGAAGGGAAAGTTCTTCATCCGCATCGACCCGCCGGACGTGTGGGTCTTCGGCGGGATCGAGAACGCCCTCGTCGTCCTGCCCGCCGCGGCCGTCCCGACCCTTTCGCTCTGGGGCCTCGCCGCGCTCACCGCGCTGCTGCTCGCGGGAGCCGCCGCGTTGATCCGCCGTCGACACCGCCCGCGAGCGGCGTGATGGCGTCTCCAACGGGAGTCGAATCCAAATGACGAAAATCACGATCACTAGCCGCGTCGCCTAGTTATGCGATCCCGCAATGGTTACATTCCCTCCGGGTTGCACCCGATGCGGCTGAATTCAGTTGAATCGCGCGCTCCGTCACACCACAAGTCACACCACCCGAGGTCCTATAGCGGGCGAATTGCACCCAGGACACATCTTCAAACCGACGCGCCCGAGACGAGTCCGGTGCCGTTGCCGTCCTGCCATCGCCCAGGGATGGAAGGGATCTCGACTCGGGGGCAGAGACTCTCTGGGCGCTCCCACCCGCACCGAGCCGAGGGCCTATTCCCGGCAACTCCGCCGTGAAACCGCCGCTGGCGCGACCGGATCTCCGCCTCCCTCCCGGTGCGGCCGTCGCCCTCGGGCGGCGGTGGAGTTAGGACCGCATGGCGCAATTTCCGATTGACGTCAACAGATCAGGGGAAGAGACTCGCCCAATACTCTTGGGAAGGGGTAGAGATGCGCTCATTATCGTCTTACTCCCCCCGCCGCGAACGTGTTGCCTCACAACCCGTGGCGATCCGCCCTCGTGGTCGTCCGGCACGCGGCAGCCGTGCCGCACTCGTATCGCTCGCTGTCGGTTTTTGCAGCATTGCACTCGCCGCGACGCGCGCGGACGCTCTTCCGATCGTGTTCGATCTGCGGGGCGCCGAAGGTCTTGCCATCGACAATGCGCTGTCTGGCGTCTCGATCACCGTTGGCGGACTGACGGCGACATTCACCCACAACGATCCCGGCGCGGGACGATTCAATCAGACCCTGAGCGCCTTCGGCCTGAACGCTGCGGCCTCGGGCGACGTCACCGACCAGCTCGACTCCAGCTGGCGCAGGAGATCCTCACCAGATTCGGGAGATACTCCGCTCCAAGGGGGAAGCTCCAGTGGAGAAATTGGGTAGAGATGGTCGGGATGTTCGTGGGCTACCTGATTGATGAGGACCGACGATTCGTCGGCGTCCCCAGCCTGGACAGCTACAGGGGCCAGAGGGAGATTCGAGAGCAGTTCGCGGCGGTCTGGAAGGCAGCACGCTAACCCGGCACTGAAATCTCTGCGTCTTCTATCCCAGAGATCCCCGACAGCCCGCGCTCTTGGCCGACTTGGAGAACGCCAGGAGTGCAGCCGGAGTTCGGAGCGAATCCGGGACTCGTAGGCCGCTGAGATATCGGTGAACAATGATGGAGCGGGCGGGAATCGAACCCGGCGCGCCGCCGGGGCGCTCGTCTCCGCTCGCCGGGTCGCCGAGTCCGGGCTCGGGACCCGAGTCCCTCCGACGGCGCTGCCGTGACGCCGGATCCGGTCTCTCCCGGCAGACCCGTAGTCGCGGGACCCACGCTGGCGCCGGCTGCAGCCGATGAATCGCCCTGCGCACGGTCGGCCGGTAGGACCGTCACACGGGGCCCCGGCTGCTCATCTCCGGAGGTCCTTCTCGCCCGGCTCGCCGACGTGGCTGACCGGGAGCGGCGGGTTGCCGCACCATGCAGTTTGTGGACGGCGGGTCGCCGTACCAGCGGGCCCCGGCCTCGTGCGTCTCGAAGCGCCGCTGCACCTCGAGGATCGCTGCCAGGCGCCAGCGCGGCTCGTCACGGCCGTAGCGGCCCAGGATTGTGAAGTACGCGACCAGGTCGCCGACCTAAAGCCGCGGCGCGAAGCGGCGGTTGCAGCACAGCGCGGAGACATCGCGCCGCCGGGCGCGTGCGAGCGCGGCCAGGAGCGCGATTCCGCTCGCGAGCGAGAGCACGGCGTCCGGCTCGGGCAGCAGCCGGATGTCGGCCTCCGTCGCCTGTGCGTTCACGCGCCGCCACGGACCGTGCGCCGGATGCGCGGACAACGGCCCCGTCGCGGCGGCGTGTAGCACGCGCGCGCGCCAGCGATAGAGCGTGTTCGACGAGAGCCCCGAGAGCGTCTGCGAGACGAGCACCTCCGGGTTCGCCCCGGTCACCGTCAGCCAGCCCGGCGAGAGCAGCGTCGTGCAGCTCGCGTCGCCGAACGGCACCGCGGGCGGACACGCTTCCAGCTCGAGCCTCACGCGGCCCGTTCCGTCGGGATGGCTGGCGAGCAGCTCGACCGCGAAGGCGGTCGGATTCGACGACGTCCCCCATGGCTGCACCGGGACGCCGCTGCCGTCGCCGCGCCGCTGACGCGTGCCCAGCGGGCGACCCTCCGTGTTGCCCAGGAAGACGAACGCCGCGCCCTCGTCCGTCTGTCCATTGTCATCGTAGTAGCTCGCGCCCATGACTACGTCGGCGAAGCCGTCGCCGTTCACGTCTCCCGCGCCGGCCACAGGCATGGCAATGAAGGCGAACGGCGTGATACCCAAGCCCGCCGCCTCGAACTGGTTCGTCTCGAGCTGGGCCGCGGCGGTCGCAGGATTCCCCGAGGCGATCCCGGACGCTCCGCCGAGGAACACGAAGGCGGCTCCCTCGTCGGTCTGCCCGGAGTCGTAGAACGGCGCACTGACGATCAGGTCGGCGTAGCCGTCTCCGTCGACATCGCCCGCTCCCGCAACGCCCCATCCGAACAAGGCGTCTGCCTGGTCCGACACGAGCTGGGCCGCCGCGGTCGCCGCGCTGCCACTCGCGATCCCCGACGCGCCTCCCAGGTAGATGAACGCCGACCCTTCGTTCGCATGGGCCGCGTCGTACCCGGGAGCACCGACGAGGACGTCCGCGTAGCCGTCGCCATTCACGTCTCCGGCGCCGGCGACGCCGAACCCGAAGATCCCGCCCGCCTGGTTCGACTCGAGCTGAGTCGCGGCACTTGCCGGGCTGCCGCTTGCGATGCCGGACGCACTCCCGAGGAACACGAACGCCGCGCCCTCCAGAGTCTCACCGTCACTGTAGCCGGGGGCACCGATGATCACGTCCGCAAAGCCGTCGCCATTGACGTCGCCGGCGGCGGCGGGAGCCCCGAACTCCGCGCCGGCCTGGGCCCCTCGCAGCTGCGCGGCCGCCGTCCCGGGGTTGCCATCCGCGATCCCCGACGCGCTCCCGAGGAACAGGAACACCGCTCCCTCGTCCACGAGGGGCGCGTCGTACTCGGTCGCGGCGACCATCACGTCGGCATAGCCGTCTCCGTTCACGTCGCCGACGCCCGCCACGCGGTTACCGAAGGAGGGGGAAAAGCCGGGATCGCCGTCCGTCCAGGCTTGATCCGACTCGAGCTGCGCAGCGGCCGAGGCCGGGCTCCCACTCGCGACCCCAGACGCGCTGCCGAGGAACACGAACGCCGCTCCTTCGCCGGCCTGCCCCGCGTCGTAG
>CAZZFT010000006.1:5303-79790 GCA_964653555.1 uncultured Spirochaetales bacterium
GACTCGAGGACGGCCGCCGCCGTCGACGGATCCGCGCTCGCGACGCCCGACGGCCCGCCAAGGAAGACGAAGGCGGCTCCCTCGCCCGACTGACTGTTCGAGTAGCTGGGAGCGCCCACGATCACGTCGGCGTAGCCGTCGCCGTTCACGTCCCCGGCCGAGGCGACGCTCGAACCGAAGCTCGTGAAGCCCTGGTTCGACTCGACGATCGCGTCCGCGCTCGCCTCGCTGCCGCTCGCGATCCCGCTCGGGCCCCCCAGGAAGACGAACGCCGCCCCCTCGAACGTCTGGCCGTTCGAGTAGAGGGGAGCGCCGATGATCACATCGGCGTAGCCATCGCCGTTCACGTCGCCGGCGGAGGCGACGCCGTAGCCCAGGCCGTCGAAACCGGTTCCGAGTATCTGCGCGTCGGCGGTCGCGGTGAGGATCGGGTCGATCGCCACCGGGTACCGCGCCCCGGCGTCGTCGACCACGATCCGGATGCGAGTCGGGTCCGGCACCTCGAGCACCGCCGCGAGCTCGCGACCGCTCGCATCGCGCGCCGACACCTGGCTGTAGGAGAGGAAGCGGCCCGTCTCGCTACGCAGCTGGAGGGTGTCGCCGAGTGCGCGCGCGGTGGCCTTCTCGAGCGCGAGCTCGAGCACGAGGCGCCCGCGGCCCGGGGCAGCCTTCGCGAGCTCGAAGCCCTGCTCGAGGCCCTCGGGAGAGTTGCGATACCACTCGACGAGCCCGGCCGCGCGGCGCACCTCGACGCGCGCCTGCTCGCTCGAGACCGTTCCCGGTCCGGGGGCGCGCAGCTTCCCGGGGCGGCCCACGCCGACCCACGAGAGCGTTACGAGCTCGGGGCTGCCAGGCGCCGTGCGGTCGCGCACGCGCAGGCCCCGGGGGCCGAAGACGCTCCGCAGGTTCTGCGTCCGGTTCGGCGCCTGGAGGCCCTCCGGCCCGGGGCTGGCCCAGTACTCGCGCTCGGCGATCCAGCGCTGGGCGCGCGCCAACCCGTCTCCGCTCCCATCGGCGGGGACCGCGGGCCGCGCCGGCGCCGCCAGCAGCCAGGGAGCCGATACAGCCAGAACCCAAAGCCAGCGAAGCAGCACAAGTGACTCCGCGCCCAAGGCATCCAGCAGCTCCTTTGTACACGCCGCCCACTCGGTGCGTCAAGCGGCATCTTCGGCGCACCCCTTTTGTAGTCGTCTAGAGATCTTTAGAGACATGTTAGGGTTAGTCTTTGGCGAGGCAGGCGTCGGAAATGTCCCATATAGGGTCCGATCTTTAGACTCGGCTATAACAGTCGGGCGTAGCTCGTCGCTACCTCTGCTTGGAACGCTCGATCCGACCCATCGCCGTGCGCCCGTGATCCGCGAGGTCGGTGCGCAGTCTGTTCACGGTCTCGCGCAGTCTCGCCTCGATCTCACCGATCGTGCTCAGCCCGACCAGCTCCGGCGCCGCGCGGGTCGGCAGGGCGTCCAGCGCCGCAGCGATCGGGCTCGTCACCGCGAGCAGGGCCTCCGTGAATTCCCCGCTCGCGATCAGGTCGCCTCGCGCCTGCGCGAGATCCAGCTCGGCCCGCTCCCGTCGCACCCGGTCGAGGCGAGCGCGCTCGGTCGAGGCGCTGATCGCGTCGGCGTCGAAGATTGCCCCGAGCGCCGCGCGCGGAGGGAAGCGGCGGATCTTCCCGTCCTCGGCGGTTGGATCGACGCCCCCCTCGGCGAGCCGTTGCTTGATCCAGCGGCGGTCGCGGCCGGTCAGCTCGTGAAGCTGGGAGATCGACAGCGAGGAGAGGTCAGGGCTGACGGTCGCCATGGGTCTCGACGCCAGCCCGTAGCGCCACGTCGAACTTCCTGTCGACGTACTCACCGCGCTCGAAGGGATCGTCGCCGCCGCCAGCCCCGTCTCGGTCGCACACGTGACCGACCCTGCTTTGCCCGGCGGACGAGTCGACCTCGGCGGCGCCGACGCCGTGGTCGTGGTCGCCGGGTTCACCGGCGCCCGCGCGCTCACCAACCTCGCTCTACGGTGCGAATCGAACTTTCGCGAGGTTGCAGGGTCGGAGGGAGTCACAGCGGTGATGCCGATCCGCGTCTAGCTCGTCGAAGAGCTGTCCTCGGCGACCGCCCGGCACGGGTCGACCACGTCGGTCGCGAGAATCGCGAGGGCGGCGCCGAACTGGACGATGCGCGCCGCGAGCGACGCGCCTCCCGTGGCGACGATCAGCGCCACGGACGCGACGAGCTGGAGAGCGGCCAGGCACTTCTCCCAGACGGACATCGAGTCCACCATGATGCCCACGATCTTCGTGACGTTGGTCGTTCCGCGAAGGCCGCGCAGCACCCTGAGGATCACCTCGGGGTACTTCTCCTGGTCGACGAGCCGCTTCATCTCCCTCGCAGCCTTCAGGTTGAAGAGCCTGACGAAGCCACCGGTCACGCCCCTCAGCTTCGGCGCGAGCTTCGCCTTCGCGATCGGGGGGTACACGCCCTCGGCGGCGGCGGCGAGGAAGAGGACGTCGATGGCGACGAAGACGGCCTTCGGCCATACCTCGGCGCGTCCCGACGCCAGCGGCGCGCGGTCGAGATCCCGGGGGATGGCGAGCACGGTCTCGCTGTTCACGGTGTGCACGAACGCATCGCTCGTCCGCGTGACGCGATAGTCCGCCGCGGGGCAGCACGGTTGACATAACCCTGCTTCTGGGCCCTGGCGCGAATCCAGAGCTTATACTGCCTATCCTCCCCAGCCGGCGCGTACGGCGAGGTCGTAGCTCGACAAGGCCTTGTCGATTCGCTCCCGCTTGTCGGAAAAATCCTTGAACAGCAGGTAGCGCGTTCTCGGGAAGTAGCGAAAACGAACGACGGGCTTCAGGACGAGGCGCAGCAGGACAGGACAGGTGAAGTTGCGAATCTCGTCTTCCACTCGTGGAGCGACCGTCCGCTCCTGCTCCCAGCGCAGCGATGCTTCGAAGACTTGGCGCTTCTCCGCACCATTCAACTGCCGTCCTCGAGCCGCGGCCTCGTGGACCTTGTTGAGAGGTTCGAGCAGCTCGGGCGCGATGAACTTGCAGGCATCTCGGTGCCGGCCGAGCTCTTTCGAGAAGTAGTAGTTCGTGAAGGTGTCGATGAAGACCATTCGATTGGCTGCTCGGAATCCCTCGCAGAAGTCATTCAGCATCGCCAGCCGCAGCGCCCGCTCGCTGCGGCGATAGAGGTAGCGGTAGGAGATCAGCTTCCCGAGCGTTCCGGCGACTTCGAATAAGCCGTAGGCCCACAGCGCTCCGTGGAGTGCGACCTGCGGAAACGCGTGGTTTTCGTTCGAATCGAGATAGATCGAGTGGAGCAGCCTCGCGCGCTCGGGGATGTCCTGCGAATCCCCAGCAAGCTCGATCGCCCTCGACCGGATTCGGTCGTAGGCCTGCGCGACTTCCCGGCTGTCGCTGCGGAGCGGGTCCATGGATGCCATATCGACCATTTTGAGGGGTCTCTCCACTGGAAATCGGCTCGGCCGCTCCTGAAATGCTTCCACGAAATCAACTCGCATTCCCGTCTCCGCACAAGAGGCGCCGGTTCGCGGCCGCGTTTTAGTCAGCTCGCGAATGGATGCCAAGACCGGGTCGAGCGGCGAATGAGCGCGCAGTCGCCGATCCCTCGCGTCCGCTCGAGGGCGGGAGAAGAACCGAACGAGCTCTATCCGGAGACCGTGGAGTACGGGCTCCCCAGCGAGCGAGCACTGAAGCCACACCTCGCAGCGCCAGGTCGCCCCCACGCTGAGGGCACCGTCTGCCGTCCCGTTTGCGCCGCATCCCCCATTTTGCGTTGCTCGGCACGGAAACGTCGTGCGATGGGGGACGGAGATCCAGGAGCGCCCGGCCGTCCAGCGCGGCCGGCGGGTCAACAAGGCCTGGGGCCCCGAGGAGGAGCGCGTTCCCGAGCGCCACGACGCCAGCGATCTGGACCCGAGGCGGGCCGGGTCCGACGGATGAGAGAGGCGGGAATCGGGTCGCCACCGACGATGCGGTCGCCACCGACGGTGGCCGAAACGGAAATCGATTCCCAGATCTGGGAACGACCGTTCCACCGTCGGTGTCCCGACTGCCCCCAAGTAGGCGATTCTGCTGGAGCCCTCCGACGGGCACGCGAGTTGCAGTCTCTTCCGACGGGAAGGGGATGCCCATGCGTCCTGTTGCGTCGTCGCTCCGCCTCGTGACCCTGGCCGTCGCTGTCTGCCTCCAGGCGGCTCCGGCCGCAGCCCTCACGATCTTCTACGAGAGCTTCGACGCCGAGCCCGGATCGGGTCAGGGGGCCAGCGGCGGGAGCGGGATCGGCTACACCGGCTTCGCGAGCTGGACCGTGAGTGGCGGGTCCGTCGACCTCGTCGCCCAGGGCGACTTCGCCCCGGATCCGAGCCAGATCATGTGCTTCGGAGCGTCCGGGAAGTGCGTCGATCTCGACGGCAACACCAACAACGGTGGCGTCCTCACCTCGATCTCGATCCCGCTCTCGCCGGGCACCTACGAGTTCAGCTACCAGCTCGCCGGCACGGCCAGCAGCTTCACCCAGAGCGGCTCGAATGCCGCCAACACCGTCGAGGCGAGCCTCACCGGGGGCCTCTTCTTCGAGAGCGTGGTCCGGTCGAAGGGAGACCCCTTCGAGGCCTTCGGCGGGCTCTTCGTCGTCCCCTCGGCAACCGCGGTCCAGATCGTGTTCGAAGACCTCGGCGGAGACAACTTCGGCGCCATGCTCGACGAGGTCCGCATCGAGTCTGTTCCCGAGCCCGGAACGGTATCCCTGCTGCTGTGCGGACTCCTGGGCTTCGCCTTTGCTCGCCGACGACCGGTCCGCTGAAGCGGACGCGGAACGCCTTCAGCCGGCCTTCTCCTTATCGAACTCCGCGATAGTCTTATCGCGCAGCTGCCGCGCGAGATGTTGAGGTAGTGCTGCCAACAAGGCGCCGCAGCTGCCCGGCTCCAGCGGAGCTCCGATCGACCCGTGGCCGCGTCTGGCATTGAGACGCAGCGCTCGAGCCACCGGCCGTGCGCGCCCGCCGCGGGGCAGCACGGTTGACATAACCCTGCTTCTCGGCGCTGGCGCTAATCCAGAGCTTATACTGCCTATCCTTCATCGCGGATCGAGCGGCTAGGCCTCAAGCGCTCGTCCCAATGACCCCACGGCTCCTTCCCCGAGACCTGCCCGTCCGTGCAGTGGCTCGCGCCGAGAGCCCGCGTCTGGCCGCGTTGCCCGAAGCACCTTCGGGAGTGACCCGGTGAGCCGCGACTCAGAGGTACGGTGCGACGCAGGCGCGCACGTCCACGTGCGCGCGGATGCGGGCGCAGAGCAGGAAGGTCCCGACCAGTTTCCGATGCAGGAACACGGTCTCCGGCGGCGGCGTGCGCAGGAACCCCTTGCGGAAGGCGAGGTCGAGGCCCGCATCGCGGGTGCGGGAGGCCAGCGTCGTGTGCTCGAAGCGGTAGACGCCTTCCTGGCGGAGGGGCTCGCAGACCAGCCAGATGAGGTCGACGACGGCGCGAATCTGGTGCTCGGGATCGTCGGGGCGCAGATAGCCGATCTCCGTGGCTGCGTCCCGCACGCCGGCGCGGTCTCCCGCGATGACCGCGCGACACAGCCGCGCATAGCGGGCCACGAACCCGGCCGAGTACTCGCGCGAGGCGCCGAAGTCGAGCAGCAGGATGCGCGAGTGCTCGTCGAGTGCGGCGTCACCCGCCTCGCCGCTCGCCGGAGCGATCAGGTAGTTGGCGAAGTTGGGATCGGTCTGCATGAAGCGGAACTCGAAGAGCTCGCGGAAGAGGAGCTTCTGGAGCAGCGTTCCCGCGGCATCGCGCGCCGCCCGGGGCGTGCCGCGCGCGGCGAGCTCTTCGATCGGGAGGCCTCGAGCCAGGTCCATGGCCAGGACGCGCTTCGTGGTGAGATCGTCGTGAACGCGCGGCACCCACAGGCGCGGCTCGTCCTCCACCAGCGCCCTGTAGTGTCGCAGGTGTGCGGCCTCCGCCAGATAGTCGGCCTCCTGGCGGAGCTGTCGCTTGGCCTCGGTGATGATTCCCGAGATGTCGATATCGATGGGCAGAATGCGCGTCAGGCGCAGGAGCGAGGCCACATTGTCGACGTCGCTCTCGATGCTCCTGGCCACCCCGGGGTACTGGATCTTGAGGGCGAGCTCGCGGCCGTCTCGGGTGCGCGCGCGGTGGACCTGCCCGATCGAGGCGGCGGCGAGCGGCTCGAAATCGAACTCGGCGAAGCGCTCGGGCCAGCCCTTGCCATACGCCTGCCCGAGCACGCGCCGCACCTGGGCGTCGGGCATGCGATCGGCCTGGGAGCGCAGGGCAGCGAGCGCCTCGGTGAACTCCGGCGGCAGGATGTCCTCGCTCTCGAGCGAGAGCAGCTGGCCCAGCTTCATCGCTGCGCCCCGCATCTTCGAGAGCCGGCGGACCAGGCGCCGCGCCTGGGCCGGCGCCAGCAGGGCACTCGCGGCTCCCGCCGCCTCGGCGCCCGCGCCCACGGCGCGCCGCGCGCCTTCGTAGAGGCCACCCACCGCGAGCTCGCCGGCCAGCAGGCCAAAACGCGCGAGCCGCTCCAGGCGACTCGCCGGAACCCGCGACCGCCGGCTTCGCCGGTCATCTGTCTTCAAGATTCGTCCCGGTCGATCCTGCTCAGGGTTAGCTGCGCCATCTCGCCCGCTACCGAAGCTCTGGCCCGGCCCGAGCCGGAAACGGTAACGGACCTCATGCCCCTCGGGTGTACTACGAAGAACCGAGAACCGCCGACCGCCGAACGAGACATCGTCTCGAATCTGGGTCTGTTCTGAGTAGTTCTGAGTAGAATGGGGCTCCGACGCTACAGGAGCTCCCGTGAGTCACATCCCCTCGCTACGGCATCCGCGCAACACCCTACTTGTTCCTGCGTTGCTGGCGGTCGCCGGCCTGCTCGCTTGGGCGGGCAGCGCCGAGGCCAAGGGCAAACTCCAAAGGCAGAGCATCCTCGAGGGCTTCGTCCCGCCGCGGGGCACCGCCGCGGGCACGGTTGACATCATTCCGCTTCTCGGCCCTGGCGAGAATTCACAGCTTATACTGCCTATCCTCCCCGTGGTCCCGGGCGACCTCAGGTTGCCGGCGAGATTCGCAGCTGGGTCCTGAAAATGGCGATCGAGAATCCCGGATGGGGCTACACCCGAATCCAGGGCGCCCTCGCCAATCTGGGGTACGGCGTGGGTCGAAACACCATCAGGCGCATCCTGGCGGAAGATGGCATCGATCCTGCTGGCCGCCGGCCTACGACTTGGAAGACTTTCCTGAAGGCGCAGTGGGAGTCGATCGCGGCCACCGACTTCTTCACCGTCGAGGTGATCACGTGGCGGGGCCTCGTACGGTATTTCGTCCTCTTCGTGATCGAGCTCCAGACGCGGCGGGTCGAGATCGCTGGCATGGTGTCCTCCCCTGACGGAACCTGGATGCGCCAGATCGCTCGAAATTGGACGGACGGCGAAGACGGATTCCTCCTTCCCTGCCGCTACCTCATTCACGACCGCGATCCGCTCTTCACAAAGGCGTTTCGAACCGTCCTCGAGGGTTCGGGCGTGCGTCCCGGTAAAGCTCCCGAGCCGTAGCCCGAATCTGAACGCCTATGCCGAGCGGTTCGTCCGATCGATCAAAACGGAGTGCTTAGCGCAGGTCATTTCGATCGGGGAAGGCCACCTTCGACGGGTAGTGAGCGAGTACGTCGAGCACTACCACAGCGAGCGCAATCACCAGGGGATCGACAACCGGCTCATCGGCCCGTCTGCCGATGCGATACGGAGTGATGGTCCGATCGAATCTCGCGAGCGGCTGGGCGGACTTCTTCGCTTCTACCACCGAGCCGCGTAGACACCAGCTGAGTTTTGGCACTATACGCCAGTGAACCCGGCCCGCACGATCGCAAGAAGTCAGCGCCCCGGGGGCTCGATCAACTAAAGCGCTGAAGGGCCGGAGAAGGGGCGTCTGTTCGCGCTGTCCGCAGGACCTCCACCAGCCGCTTCCCGAGAACCGCAGCCGACTGGGGGTTCTGCCCGGTGACAAGGTTTCGGTCCTCCACCATGTACGGCTTCCAGATCTCGCCGCGGCTGAAGTTGACGCCGACCTTTTCCTTGAGCTCGGTTTCCAGCAGCCACGTCGCCCTGGAAGCCAGCCCGACGGCCGCCTCCTCCTCATCAGTGAAGCATGTGACCCGGTAGCCCTTGAACGGCGACACGCCGCGGATTCGGGTGGCTAGCATCGAGGCTGGACCGTGGCACACGATGAATAGTGGTTTGCCCGAGGCGAGCTGTGCGGTGAGCAGCCGTCCCACGTCGGCGTCGAACGCCAGGTCCGCCATCGGGCCGTGACCGCCCGGCAGGTAGACCGCGTCGTAATCCTCGAGGCGCACGTCCGACAGCTTGAGCGGCCGCCGCATCTCCTCCGCGGACCGGATGATGGCCTCCAGATCGAGAGCTCCCTGCTCCCCGCCCGCCATCGCGGGACGGAGGCTCATCATGTCGACGTTCGGGGTCACGCCGTTGGGCGTCGCAACGACGACCTCGTGGCCAGCGTCGGTGACGATCTTGTACGGGTTCGCAAACTCCTCGGCCCAGTAACCGGTTGCGTACCTCGTGCCGTCCTTCAGCACCCAGTAGGTGGCTCCGCTGACTATGAAGAGTACCTTCGCCATACTAGAAACCTCCTCTCGTCTCCATGCGAGGGATGTACCCGGTTCAAACGACTTGGTGTCAAGAGTAGGCTCGCCTCCGATCATGGCTAGCCGCCGGCCCGCGTACAGCTTCGGTAGAATCGCGCGATCCAGTGCGTTGTCGTGGCGGCAAACGCCCCTGAAGCGACGCACGAGCACAGGAACGCCAGGCGCGCGGTGGGAACTTGTCGTAAGGTAAACGCTGCTGCACGGAAGTGGGTCTCCGCCGCCCCACCTTGGTCGAAGTGGCACCGGCGTGGAGACTGGATCCATTATCGCGGGGCTGGCCAGATGCTCACCCTGCCCTCTCCCCTCCGCTATCGCTGCGCGTGGAACGCTCGGCTCACCAGTGAGGTCCTACGGTCTCTCCTGGGGGCGGTCTATGCCGATCAGCGTCGTCGCGCTCGCAAGCTACTGGGGATTCGCAAGGGTTCGTGTGGATCCGTGACGTTCATCCAGCGCTTCGGTGAAGTGATCCATCACCGTAGCGAGATGATCGAAGGTGTAGTCAAATTCCTTCGGCGCCGGCGAGTCGCTGTGGCCAAAGCCCGGATAGTCGAGCGCGATCATATGAAACTCCTCCGCCAGCCGCGCGAGCAGCGGTTCGAACATGCGCGACAATGACGGTAGCCCATGAAGCAGCAGAATCGTCGGTGCGTCCTTTGGCCCGGCTTCGCGGTAGAAGATGTTCAGGCCATCCACCTTAACCATGCGGTACGTTGTATGCGATGCCATCGTGGGTTCCTTCGACTGAGCGAGAGATTTGCCGGATAGAACGAGCATGCCGGCCAAGCCAAGCCAGGCCATCCGCGGCCAGGACATGCGATTTACCTGTCGAAGCGATTGCTTTCTCAACATCACTTGCCTCTCGGAATGAACCCGGGGATGCCGGTCTCCACAACGGCATTAAACCGGACCCGCA
Organism: uncultured Spirochaetales bacterium; assembly: GCA_964653555.1. GTDB lineage: Bacteria > Myxococcota_A > UBA9160 > UBA9160 > SMWR01 > JAHEJV01. The sequence continues at coordinate 14,928 of CAZZFT010000006.1, forward strand.
ACTTGATTCCATCGCTAATCTCCTGCACGGCGTCATCAGGAAGTGTGGAAACTTCAAAGTTCTCCTTGATGCGGCTGGGGGTCTTCGAGGTAGTCAGAGGGGCCGTGCCCCGCTGGATGGCCCAGGCGAGCAGGACTTGCGCCGGGGTCTTGTTGACTCGCAGGGCGACACCGACCACGACAGGATCTTCCAGCACGTTGGGCTCACTGCTATGACCCAAGGCTGCGAATGCCTGCAGCACGATTCCGTTCTTTCTGCAGTAGCTCAAAAGGTCCCATTCCGGCAGATACGGATGGGATTCGACGTGAACGACCGCAGGTTTGATCCTCCCGGCTTCAACGATTTGTTGCACCTGCTCCACGTTGACGTCGGATAATCCGATGGCCTTGCACTTGCCTTCGCGCGGCAAGTCCTCCAAGGCCGTCCATGTATCGAGCAACGTCACCCCCTTGTCATAAATCACCTTGCCGTCTGCATCCCTCGGATCTTGTTCTTCTCCGGGTTGGAACGCGAAGGGGGTGTGGATCAGATAGAGATCGACATAGTCGAGTTGGAGTTTCTTGAGACTGGCCTCGAAGGCGGGTTTGACGCGTTCAGGACGATGATTGGTATTCCAGACCTTCGTGACGACAAAAACGTCCTCCCGCTTGATCTTCCCACTCTTGAACACCTCCTGCATCGCTTCGCCGACTTCTCTTTCAGTTCGGTAGCGTTCCGAAGTGTCGAGCAAACGAAATCCCGCCTCCAGCGCCGCCTTCGTCGCGCTTCTGGTTGCGACGGGGTCGGGAATGAGCGTGCCAAAGCCGAGCGCGGGGATCGCACCGGATCCGTTGTTGAGAGATATCTTCGTATGGCGAAGGTTGTCGGGCTCTTCCATTGTTTTACTCCTTCGTATTTTTCCAGGCAGACTTCAGCCCGCGACTGTCGCGGAACGGATCTGGATGTCGATTGCCGCGCCATGTGACCTCGCGGGGAACGAATCCGTTTGACTGCAAATAACCGTGCCACATGACCCTTACCTCCGATTTCGGCGGCGCCCGTGCTGTGCAATGGCCCAGAGGCGCAGCTCTCCGAAGAGCTGCGCGAGAGCGGCGGGCAGGTAGTGGGCGTTGAGGCCGCTGGGGTTGGGCAGGACCCACGCGTGGCTGCCGCCGACGAGGGGCTTTTGAAGGCCGACGCTGGCGTCTTTGATGCCGGAGACGACGCGGTACGGGTGGATGCCGACGAAGGCGACCACGGTTGGCCGCCAGCGTTTGACTTTGGCTTCGAGGCGCTTTCCGCCGGCGCGAAGTTCGTCGTCGGTGAGTTCATCGGCGCGGGCGGTGGCGCGTTCGACGATGTTGGTGATGCCGAATTTGAGGTCGAGCAGGAGCGATTCTTCAAAGGGGGAGAATAGGCGCGGGGTGAAGCCGCCGCCGTAGAGCGCCGGCCAGAAGCGGTTGCCGGGGCGGCCGAAGTGGCGGCCGACGGCGGCGGTGTAGAGCCCTGGATTGATTCCAGCGAAGAGGACGATGAGGTTTTTGGCGATGAGATCCGGGAGGAGCTTGTTGTGAGCGGCGAGAATCTGGGCCTTGGTGGGTTTCCAGGGAGTGGGCAATGTCCGATTCATAAGGCGGCGTCCTTGCCCCTGGCGGAAAAAGTGTCATTGATCATCGCCGAGACGTCCGACACCAAGTCCTGCCAACAGTTCGGTTGTTTTCGTGTGATGAGCAAGATTCGCGCTCTGCCCAGCCCACATCGGGATGAGTTCCTGCCGGCCGGACTTTTCCGCTGGAGAGGATACATTTCGCATGAGGAAGCGTTGGAGCGGGTATGGCAGAATCTCCACGCCCGGCGCGTTCATCGCATCGAGCAACTGATTCTTAATGCCGCGCCCGAGTCTTCCTGTGAAACCGCGAGTGAGCGCCGTATGACCCACCCTGCCGCTGAGCAGAGTCAGCGCGATGCGGCGGACTTGCGCCGGACTCTTCGCAGGCGAGGAACGCTGTCCCGATCTGCACCCCTTCGGCACCGAGAATGAAAGCGGCCACAATGCCTCGGGCATCAGCGATGCCCCCCGCGGCGACGACGGGCACCGACACGAGATCAACGATTTGAGGCACGAGTGAAAAAGTTCCCGTCAGTGAATCCTCTGCCGCGCGCAGAAACGACCCGCGATGCCCGCCCGCCTCGAAACCGGAAGCAGTGATCACATCAACATTCGCCTTCTGCAACTCGATCGCCTCATCCGGTGTGGTGGCGGCGCCGATCGTCACGATGCCCCTGGCGCGGCATTCATCCAGGATCTCTTTCGGCGGGATGCCAGAGATGAAGCTGAGCGCCCGCCGCGGGGCACCGCCGCGGGCACGGTTGACATCATTCCGCTTCTCGGTCCTGGCGAGAATTCACAGCTTATACTGCCTATCCTCGATCTGGAGGACGCGATCGTCGAAGGGGCGGCCCGACGCATCCGGCCCAAGCTGATGACGGTGGTCGCCATGTCGGCCGGTCTGCTACCGCTGCTGTGGAGCAGCGGCACCGGAGCCGACGTGATGAAGCGCATCGCCGCCCCGATGGTCGGTGGCCTGGCGACGTCCTTCGGACTCGAGCTTCTGGTGTATCCGGCCCTCTTCGCGATCTGGAAGCGACGCTCGCTTCCCGAGGCGGCGGAGCCTGGACCGGGAGCAGGTCGACGCTCGTCCGGCTCGACGAGCTGACGTGAGCGACTGTGACGGCCGTCACGAAGTCGCGGCGCCGGGCGGCCGAAGGCGTTCTCTGAAGGAGAACGTCATGGCCAAGGCCTTCGGGCTGCTGCTCGTCGTGGCCGCCGTCTGGTTCCTGGTGGATTCCTACGTGACCGGGAAGGGTCCCGTCGAGCCCACGGACGACGCACCGCGCTCGACCCCGGCCCAGCGGGCGCGCGCTTCGGTGGAGCGCTCGATGGAGGTGGACGCGCACCGCTACGACTCGCAGCTGGGCGGCGACTGAGCCCGAGCCGGCGGGCGACGAGCGCGTCGCCGCCCGCTCGCCGTCCTACGGAGTGACCCGCACGGAGCCAGCCCAGCTCTCGAGCAGCAGCGGCACCGTCATCGGCAGCGCGCTCGGATAGCTGCGTCCGCCGCGCAGCCGGATGCCGGAGCCGGGCCAGGCATGTCGAAGCGCGTCGTCGAGGCTGCGGTACGGCGCTGCGATCGTGCCGCTTCCGGTCGTCGTCGCCGCACTGTCGACCCACTGGCTGGCCGTGTAGTGCTTGATCCAGAGATCGTCCTGATCCACCTCGACGTCGATCATGGTGACGTGCAGCTCGCCGCGGACGCCGGGTGCCCGCCCGTCATTGAGGTCCCAGAAGTCGATGCCCTCGGGCTCATGAGCGAGGGAGTCGAAGTTCCAGGACGTGTTGTCGAACTTGAAGCTGAAGCGGCAGCTGGAGGACGGCGCAGCGTTGCAGGACTGCTCGAGCAGCTCGAGCCGATCCTCGTGGATGCGGAACACGAAGATCCCGTCCTCGTCGCTCACGAGGAAGAGGGTCTGGCCCGAGGGAGACAGCACCCCGCCCTGCACGTCGCGCAGCTCCATGGGATTCCCGGCGACGTCGTAGGGCTTGAGGGGCGGAAGCGGCTCCAGCACGAGGTGGGGCACGGGATCCGCGAGCGTCTCCCAGTTGACGTGGTAGCGGTGGATCCCAGTCGACTGGCCTGGAGCCTCGTCGCCGCTGCGCAGCACGACGAAGCGGGAGGTGTGGAGGATTCCGTCGGGCCCGACGGCGAGCCACGGCGCCTGGTTCCGCTGGCCCGGCAGGCATTCGCGGGTGACGAAAGGCAGGTCCGAAGGATCGTCGCGGTACACGGCCAGCATTCCGCACCACGAGTCGAGCTCGCTCGGCTCGAGCTTCATCTTCTCGAGGGGCACGACGAGGTAGCCCTGGCCTGCGACGCGCAGGTAGTCCGGATCGCCGAAGTGGTTCCAGCCGGCGATGTCCCGAGCGAGGTCGCGCGAGAGCACGCCCGCCGGAAGGAAGATCCCCGCGTAGCCGAGGTCGACGCCGACCGGGATTCTCCAGATGCGATCGCGCTGGGTGACGAACCAGTTCGAGACCCCGTCGTTGGCGAGCCCATCGAGGTTCTCGGACCACGCCTGCTCCGCGCCCCTCGGTGAGTCGCCGAGGAAGCGCGTGTGGGCCTCTCCGGCCGGGTAGTCCTGGGCGAAGCCGGCGCAAGCCAGTGCCACACTCCCCAGGACTCCGGCGACGAGAGCCAGGCAGGCGATCGCAGTGGTCGGACGCTGCCGGCGGACCGAGAGATCGGAAGTCATCGAGTGCTCCTGTCGGGGTCGCCGCTCGGATTCGTGCCGGCTCCACCTGGAGAGTCGCGGGAGGGCCGCCGATCGGATCACGGATGGGCACGGAAGGGCCGACCCCCTCGCTCGCGCGGCTAGCGGCCGATCGTCACGCCGCCGCGCGGGGCGATCAGGCGCATCGGCTTCTCGTAGATTCCCGGGCCGTTGTCGGCGGCGTTTCGGCCGCGGTAGTCCCCGGGCGCGACGAATACCTCGATGCCGCAGAGGCTGACGCCCCCGAAGTCGAGGGGCGCGCAGCGCAGCGCGTGGTAGGCGCGCAGGTGGTCGGCCGAGAAGTACGCGAGAGGGGTTGCCCAGCGTCCGTCTCCCTGCACGCCCGCAGCCGCGTCGACGAAGAGCCAGGGATGACTGTCCGGATGATCCGCCGAGCTGGGAGTGGGGTCGTCCCAGGGCCAGACCAGCTTGTAGCTCGGCGTGTCGGGGCTGTGGATCTCGCCCAGGTCCGTCAGGTCCTCCAGGACCCCGTAGTTCGGGAAGTTGGATCCCCAGAATCCCGAGTAGCCGAGGAAGTCGAGCGCACCGGCCTGCCACTCGCCCGTGCGCAGCACGCGATCCCTCGTGTCGAGCACGCGGCTCTCGCCGGGCTCGAGCACGCCGTCGCCGTCGTCCCTCGCCCAGGCGGTGCGGTCGTCGCAGACCCAGTCGCGTGACTGCTTGCCCGCGCTCGCATAGCTGGCGTGGGAGCCCTTCGCGACGTAGACGACGGGGCGCCCGTCCGACGTGGTCTCGAGATCCCCGGGGCGGCGCCATTCCGGCTCGCCGTGGGCGGCGAACGCCATCGCGTGCAGTCGCGGCGAGCCGCTGCCGGCGCCCTCCACACGCACCGTCACGTGCTCCCAGTCGCCCTCGTGGCTTCCGCTGCTCAGGCAGACGTCTGGGTTGTAGGGGTAGAAGAACCAGTACGTGACGTCGACGACGTCCGGGTGATGGGCCGGCCCGCGCCGGACGTGGGCGTAGATCCGCGAGCCGTCCGGATCTCCGCGTCGGATGTTCTCGCCGCCGGTGGGGATCCTGAGGTAGAAGCGCGAGTGGCGCGGCTGCTGGGTGGCCGGGTCCACGCTGTAGCCCGACGAGAAGCTGCGTCCGCCGTAGCGGTCGGAGAGGCAGTGGGTGAGGCCGGTGTCCTCGTCGTAGAAGATCACTCCTTCCTCTTCCTGTTGGCCGGTGAGCAGCGGTCCCCAAGGCTGGGTGAGCACGAGGCGAGGCCCGCACAGCCCTCCGAACCAGAGCTCGACCCGATCGAGATACCACGGCACGCTCGACGGGAAGTACTGCTCGTCGGGGTGGAAGACGAGGAGCGGGGCGAACCGCTCCGCGAGCTCCTGCTCCAGCTCGTCGGACAGCCCGTCCCCGTCGAGGTCGAGCGCCCGGCTCGCGGTCGCCCCGAGCAGCAGCGCGGCAAGCACGACCAGCAGCCGGGTCTCTCGCCGCCTCCGATGGCTCACGGGGCGCCTCCTTCGCTCCGGCGCGGCTGCTGCAGGCTCGCGAGCACGAGGTGCGAGCAGCGGATGGCGCGAGCGCTGCGGGCCATGGAAGGCCTCCTCCTCGGGCGGTCGTACAACCCACCAGTCGCAGTCCGGAGCCGGATCGGATCACGCGGTCCGCGCCGGGCGGCGGCGGACGCATCGCGCCCGGCTCGCGATCCGATCCGGGCGGCCCGAGCGACTCTCGCCTGCGAGGCTATCCTCGACCTGCTGACGGGCTCCGTGAACCTGCTCCTGTGGTTCAGCTACCTCGTCACCATCGCGCTCTACGCGAACGCGTTCGGGTCCTGCGGGTTCCGGCTCGCGAGCGAGCACCCCTCGCCCGTGCTCCACCACGCGCTCGTGAGCGCGGCTATACTGCCTCGCCAAGTCTCCCGTGACGCCAAACACCACCAGCGCATCCTACGGCGCCGGACCGTCGTTCACTTTGGTCATGTCGAGCTCCGGGCCTGAATTGAGAATGGAGTCGTCATGGCTGCGCTCCCGACGCGAGAGCTGCGTCGACGATCGTTTGCGCCTGCTCGACGATGTGGTCGAGAGCATCCTTTCCGCGAAAGCTCTCGGCGTAAATCCTGTAAATGTCCTCGGTCCCCGACGGGCGCGCCGCGAACCAGCCTGATGCCGCGGTGACCTTCACGCCGCCAATGGGCGCGTGATTTCCCGGGGCCTCGTTGATGATGCTCGTGACCTTCTCTCCGGCGAGATCCGTGCAATGCACGTCCTTCGGCGACAGTGCCGCGAGTCGCCGTTTTTGCTCAGGCGTCGCGGGTGCGCCGACTCGATCGTATGCCATCTCTCCGAACTCGCGCGCCAACTCGACGTACATCTCTCCCGGATCCCGGCCGGCCACCACCGTAATCTCCGCGGCAAGCAGCGCGGGAACGATTCCATCCTTGTCCGTCGTCCACACGGTTCCGTCGCGACGCAGGAACGACGCACCGGCGCTTTCTTCGCCGCAGAATCCGAGCGTGCCGTCGCCGAGGCCATCGACGAACCACTTGAATCCCACCGCCACTTCGTAGAGCGAACGGCCGAGCTTCGCGGTGACGCGATCGATCATGCTGCTCCTCACCACCGTCTTTCCAACCCCCGCACCACGAGGTCTTCGGCATGAGGGCGCACCGCTGGATCGAGCGGGAGCCGGGGGCGTGGTGAGGGCGATCAGTGCCTGGAAACTTCCCCCACGTCCTGCTGCGCCACGGTGTCGCCCGACTCGGCGATGAAGGCCGTGGGCTCGACGTACAAGCTGTTCCACTCGTCGGAGGCGCCCGCCACCGGCGCGATGTCCACGGCCTTGACCAGCCACACGCCGGCGCGGGCCGATACGTCAGCGGCTCGATCCAGAAGTCGTGCGCGCGTACGGGCTGCGCGACGCCCGCGAGCCCGAGCACCAGGCTGGCGCGCGCGGACGCGAGGTCGACCTCTACTCTACCGCGTAGCTCTCGCCGACCTCGCGGAGGAGCACGTCGATGCGGGCGAGGACGGCGGACATGCCGGACCCGGGAGAGGCGTCGCGCGCGGTGACACGCGCCTGGTTGACGATTCCGCGCAGCTGGTTGAAGAAGGGCTCGGACGAGTCGCGGGTCGCGCCCTGCTGAAGCCTCTTCACGTATTCCCCGGCGACGCGATGGGCCTTCTCCATCTCGCGGACCGCGGCGTCGCGGGTGCGCTGCTGGAGAACCGTCTCCTGGAGCGCGGCCTTCGAGGCGAACTCAAGGCCCTCGCCCAGGCTCGCTTCCAGCTGCACGGCCAGGGGCGTCACCCGCTCGCTCCAGGGGTCGGCGTGCCCCGGGAGTGCGATTGCGAGTAGCAGTACAAGGACGACAGCGCGGACGCCACTAGTAGACGACATACGCCCAGACGCTACCGCAGGCTCCCCTTCCGCGGCGGCGGCTGTCCGCCGCCCCCCGGAGCTCATTGCTCGCTCTCTCAGTCTTCTTACTTCTCGCCGGCGTTCCTCCGCTGCTTAGCGATCTCGAGGTAGTGGCCCTTCACGTCCTTGGGAATCGGATGTGCGATCTCCTTCTTCGCGGCAGCGAAGTCGAAGCCCTTGGCGGCGTCCCAGGTGGGGCTGTCGGCGTTGTGACAGCCGGTGCAGAGCTTCTCGTCCTTGCCGGGAAGCATCAGACCCGCAGCTTCGGCCTTGGCCTGGTCCGACATGATCGAGTTCTTGCGGTAGTCGCTGCCGGGGCCGTGACAGGATTCGCACTGAACGCCATCCGAGGCCAGCAGCGGCTTCTTGTAGAAGGCGGACGCAGGCTTGCCGTAGGCGGTGACGTGACAGCGCAGGCACTCCTTCGACTCCGAGGGCGGCCCTTGGATCCCCTTCTCCTTGGCGATCTGGATGGCCTTGTCGCTCTTCAACGCCTCGAAGGCCTTCGAGTGCTTGGACTTCTTCCACACGCCGTACTGATCGCCGATCAGCTCCTTCTTGTGGCAGAGGGCGCAGTCCTTGACGCCGACGTACCGGTGCTCTTGCGCCTGCGCGCCCGTCACGAACGCCAGCGATGCTACGGCCACGACGATCCCGATTGCGGTCGACCTGCCAGCCATCTCGCCTCCCCTCTCTTTTCTCACGTTCTCTCTCGCCGCTCTCCGCTCGCTCTGGCGGCCTTGCGCTTTCCCCTCTCCACCCCTCTCTCCGGTCTCTCCGCACCCCTCTCCACGCGCTTCTCCGCACCGCGCCGCACGTTCGCTCGCGCGGTTCTGCGATCGACTCGGCACATCTTACGAGCGCGGTGCCGAGTCACGCAAGCGGCAGCCGAGAGAGAAGTCCCATCCGGTCCGGCGCTGGCCTTCGTGCGCCCGAAGAAAGGGTGAGATCGCCCGCATGCCGGCGCCGGCCGCTACCCGCTGCCGGCCGGCCTGGCCAGGAGACGGCGGTGGCGCAGCTGCTCCTCGCGCTCTTCGAGGGTGGCCTCGATGCGGGGGGATCTCGGACGCGGGGGGCGGACCACGCTGCGCTCCAGCAGGTGGACCCGGCGCGAGGTCTCGGCCAGCGCGACGCGAGGCGGCCGATCGGCAGCTCGCGCGAGGCGGCGGCGGGGCGCCTCTCGGTGAGCACCTAGAACTCGCCGCTGGCGGCTGCCGCGGCGGGTTCCGCTGAGCCGACGGCCATGCGGGCTGTCGGCGGCAGCCAGGCGCACGGGACCGTGGGCGACGATCTCCGCGCTGTCCAGACCCCAGGCCTCGCGGGGTCGCAGCTCGAGCTGCAGCTCGCGGATCGGCTGGGCGAGGGGGTCGAGCAACGGGTGGCTGTTCGCCGACCTCGGCCTGCAGGAGCGCGGCGAAGGCCGCATCGGCCTGGGCCGCGACGGCCTCCCAGTCTGCGAGCGCGGGACGTGCCGTGCGGAAGAGCTCGGCCACCAGCGCGCGTCGCTTGCGCGGGTGGCTCGGCGGCCGTCCGCACCGTTGAGAGCCGACGTCCCACGCGCGCCATGGCCGTGGCGTCGCCGGGCACTCGCGGCGGCACAAGAGGGGTAGAATGCGAATGCACCGGGCGCGAGAGGCCCCTGGGTTCGGGAGTGCGGCATGCGGTTCGATCGAAGGCGGTTCATCAACTGGTTCCTGGGAACGTCCGTGGGCGCGCTGTTCGCGTCGGTGGCCTATCCACTGGCGCGCTTCGTCAGCCCGCCCGACGTGCCGGAATCGACCACCAACCGCGTCGATGCGGGACCGATCAGCGATCCGGATCTCCTGGAGAAGGGCTTCAAGATCCTCCGCTTCGGCAACGAGCCCGTCATCCTGATCAAGGCGGGCGAGGGCGACTACCGCGCGTTCTCTGCCACCTGTACCCACCTCCAGTGCATCGTGGAATTCCGCAAGCCGCTGCACGTCATCTGGTGCAACTGCCACAACGGCGAGTACGACCTGAACGGGCGCAACATCGCAGGCCCCCCGCCGCGTCCCCTGACGCCGTTCGCGGTGCACGTCGTCGAGCGCGCGGGGCAGCCGGCCAACCTGATCGTCGAGAGAGCCTGAGCCGTGGAGCGGCTGCGACGACGCACCCGTGACTGGCTCTGGGATCGGCTTCCGCTGGGTCCGGTGGTGAACTCGCTCGCGCACAAGACCGTGCCCGTCCACCGCTACTCGGTCTTCTACTACATGGGCGGAATGACGCTCTTCTTCTTCATGATCCAGGTCGCGACGGGCATCCTGCTGATGCTCTACTACCGCCCCTCCGCGGACCAGGCCTTCGAGTCGGTGGAGTTCATCATGACCACCGTGCCCTTCGGGTGGCTGATCCGCTCGCTGCACTCGTGGTCCGCCAACCTGATGGTGTTCTTCGCCGTGCTGCACCTGGGCTCCGTCTTCTTCCTGAAGGCCTACCGCGCGCCGCGCGAGCTCACCTGGGTGAGCGGCACGCTGATCCTGTTCCTGATCCTCGCCTTCGGATTCTCCGGATACCTGCTGCCCTGGAACCAGCTCGCGTTCTTCGCCACCAAGGTCGGGACCGATATCGCCGGCGTGGTGCCCGTAATCGGCGAGTGGCTGCTGCGCTTCCTGCGCGGCGGAGAGCACGTAACGGGCGGCACCCTGTCGCGCTTCTACGGCTGGCACGTGGCCATCCTGCCCGCACTCGCCACCGGGCTGATCGCCCTCCACCTGCTGCTGGTCCAGAGCCTCGGCATGAGCGTTCCCCCGTCGGCGGAGGAGGAGGCGAAGCGCCGCACCCCGATGAAGTTCTTCCCGCACTTCTTCATGCGGGACCTGTTCGGCTGGATCCTCGCCCTGGGCGTGCTGGCGACGCTCTCGGCGCTCTTCCCGTGGGAGCTGGGCGAAAAGGCGGACCCCTTCGCGCCGGCCTACGAGAACATCCGGCCGGAGTGGTACTTCATGTTCCTGTTCCAGACGCTGAAGCTCGTTCCCGGCGGTCAGATCCTCGGCCTGGAGTACGAGGCGATCCCGATCCTGCTCTCCGGCGTGGCGGCTCTGTTCGTCGTGCTCGTCCCGTTCATCGACGCGGGTCGGCCGGCGCGCGGCCGCTGGCTCACCGTCCTCGGGGTGATTACCGCGGGCTACGCGGTGGGCATGACCGCGTGGGGCTACCGCTCCCTGACCCCGGTCTACGTGGTGCTGGCCAGCGTGCTTCTGCTCGCGGTGCTGGGATGGGTGACCCGCCAGCCGGGAAGGAAGCGATGAGAGCGGCACGCCGCTCCCCGGTGATCGCGCTGGCACTCGGGCTGCTGTTCCCCGGCGTCGCGGCAGGGCAGGACCCGCAGCCACCGCACGCCGAGAAGAGCGGCGAGACATCGTGTGTGTCCTGTCACTCCGATCCCGACATGTTCGAGCCCGAGGAGATCCAGGCGTTCCAAGCCGTGGCGAAGGGGGTGCACGGCAAGGTCGGGCTGTCGTGTCAGGACTGTCATGGCGGCAACCCGGATCCCTCGTTGGCAGACGACGAGGACGCGGCGATGGACGAGAGCTATGCGCCGAATCCCTTCCGCGGCGCGCCGGCCCGGGCGGAGATTCCGGAGCTCTGCGGCGGCTGCCATGCGAACGCGGAGTACATGAAGCGCTTCAACCCCGAGCTTCGCGTCGACCAGCTCCAGGAGTACCGCACGAGCTACCACGGCAAGCTGCTGGCCAAGGGCGATACGAAGGTCGCCACCTGCGTCGACTGCCACGGCGTGCACGGCATCCTGTCTCCGTCCGCTCCGGATTCCCCCGTCTATCCCACCCAGGTGGCGAAGACCTGCGCGAAGTGCCATGCCGACCCGGAGCACATGGCGGGCTACATGCTGGCGAAGGGGCGACCGCTGCCCATCGACCAGTACGCGCAGTGGCAGCGCAGCGTGCACGCCACCGCGCTGCTGGACAAGGGCGACTTCTCGGCGCCGACCTGCAACGACTGCCACGGCAATCACGGCGCGACGCCTCCGGGCATCGAGTCGGTCGCTTTCGTCTGCGGCCAGTGTCACGGGCGGGAGGCCGAGCTGTTCCGGAAGAGCCCCAAGCACGCGGGCTTCCAGGCTCACAACGAAGACATGGAGGACGACTCGACCTGCGCGGACTGTCACGACGAGTCCGAGCCGGCATCCCGGGTGACCGACGTGCACCGGTTCACCGAGTGCTCGACCTGCCACAGCAACCACGCAATCGTGTCGCCGCGCATCACCATGCTGGCGCCGCTGCCGGAGGTACCGTGCGCGTTCTGTCACGATCCGGGGCCCGGAGGGGTGACGGTTCCCGAGGCTCCGGGCGTGCGCGAGCACTACGAGAAGGTCCGTAATGGCCTGGTCGAGCAGGCGAAGGCATCCGGGCTCTCGGGAACGGAGCTGTTCGACCGCCTGTTCGACGACGCGCGACAGCTGCCGTTCCACACCCGCCAGGCCGCCGAAGGCGCTCGGGAGCTGCGGCCGGAGTTCGAGCGGCTGGTCGAGAAGTTCCGTCTGGGGAAGACCTACTTCACATACACCGATCCGGCCTCCGGCAAGGAGGTTCGTCAGTCGGTGGTGCGCTGCAGCCACTGCCACGGGGGAAGCAAAGAGGGATCGGGCGGGGCCGTGGCGCGCCAGTTCCTGGACGGGCTCCACGAGGTGACGGCCGCGACGGCGCGAGCGGAGCGGATCAGCCTGCGGGCGCGGCGCGGGGGGGTCTCGACGGGCAGCGCCCAGGAGGCGATCGATCGGGCGATCGACGACCAGATCCAGATGCAGGTGCTCGTCCACTCCTTCCGGGGCGGAAAGCAGGGGCCTTTCGCGCAGAAGGAGGCGGCGGCCCTCGAGGTGACGGACAGCGCGCTCGAAGCGGGAGCGACCGCGCTCGGCGAGCTCCGGTTCCGGCGTCAGGGTCTCGTCGCTTCGCTGGGCGTCATCGTGCTGGTCCTGATCGGGTTGGCGCTGAAGATCCGCTCCCTCGGCGAGTAGGGCGAGGCGCGAGTCTCCCCTTCGGTCGCCTCCAGCTCGAGGCGATCTCGATGAGTCGAATGCGCTCCGGCCGCGCGGCGAGTACTCGATCATGCTCGCCTGGTCCTTCGAGACCGCGATGGCGTGGTCTGAGTACGTGGACCGGCTGCAGCGGTGGCTGCCGGACGGGTTCGAGCGCCGCCCCGACGACGCGCCCCAGTCTTCGAAAGCTCTACCAACTGGAGTTCATTTTGAAGTCGAGGAGTTACACGTCTCGTCACCGGGTTCTACTGAGATTGCCTTCTTCAACCGGTGGTGCCTGCGGGCAGCCACGGTCGTCGCGGCGCTTCTGGTGGCGGGATGATGCCATGACTCGCAGGCCATATGTCCGCTTCGTGTGCGCGGTCGTCGATCCGAGCCTCGTGGCGGTGCTTCACGATTCGAGACCCCCTCGTCTACACCTGTCCGACGCCAGGGGATCCGTAGGCGCATCTGCGTCCGAGTTTGCGCGAGCTTGCCCGGGCGCAGTGCTTGACGGGTACTTCGGCGGAACCGAGCCGATGGCGGTGGAGTCCGCCGAAACCGCTGTCCTCCGTGGCGGCCAACGACTCCTACGGCAAAGCAGGCGCCGTCGGAACTCCTGGCCGAATGACCGCGGCGCCTCTCGAAAGCAGGAGAGGCGATGGACCGATTTCTCTGGGTCTGCTTCGGTAGTGCGGTCGGCGGCGGCGCACGCTACCTCGTTTCGGGCTGGGCCCTCGAGACGCTCGGGCTGGCATTCCCCTACGGCACGCTCGCAGTGAACCTGCTCGGCTCGTTCCTGCTCGGCGGATTGATGTTCGCGGGCGTCGAGACCGCCGTCATGCCGCCGAACGTCCGCATCGCTCTCGCAACGGGTGTGATGGGCGGATTCACGACCTACTCGACCTTCAGCTACGAGACCCTGCGGTACCTGCAGGATGGCGCGTGGGGGATCGCGATCGCCAACGTGACCGTGACGGTGTTCGGCTGTCTCGTGGCATCCTGGCTCGGCTGGATGGGCGGCCGCTGGTTGCCCGCCGCGGGGCACCGCCGCGGGCACGGTTGACATCATTCCGCTTCTCGGCCCTGGCGAGAATTCACAGCTTATACTGCCTATCCCCGATCGCTTCCCCGCATCCCCTTCCCCCGACGGACCTTGTACCATTCGAGAGCGCGGAAATCAGGGGTTTTTCAGCAGCCTGCTAACTGGCGAGCCAGCGTATCTCCTACGGCTGACCTGCTGAAGCAATCGCAACCTCGGCCAACTCGACGCGCCCCGTTCTTGCGCCGCTCGCGTCTGGCGACGGCCCAGTCGGCTCCCATGTGATCATGAACAATGTGGTTCCTTGCTCACCGCCTAGCGTACATGCGATGGCGTTCCGTCCAGGCACCGCGATCTCGTCGATCTTTTCACCTCCCTCAGCGATGCGCAGGAAGCGCTGTGCGAACGGACAGCCGACCCAGAGCGCGCCTTCGACGTCGAGGCAGATCCCGTCGGGTGCATGTCCCTTCGGAAGCGGCGCCCAGACGCGCTGACCAGAGAGGCTGCCGTCGCTACCGATGTCGAAGGCCGTAATGCGATCGCCAAAGGTCTCGGCGACGAGCAACGTTTGGCCGCCATCGGCAACGACCATGCCGTTGGCGCAGAGCAGGTCGCTGCCCACTCGATGCACTGAGCCGTCCGGGTCGACGCGAACGAGTGGAGCAGGCCGAAGAGGTTCGCCGGCCGCGATATCCGAACCGGCTTGGCCTATGAAGGCCCGGCCCTTCGGGTCGACGGCCATGTCGTTAGTGAGGCTAGTCGCCGCGACCGAGAGATCGGCGAAGGGCGCCAGCTTGCCGTTCACGACTCGAAGCAGGTCGCGGTCTCGAGCCGCGACGATGAGAAGCTGGCCATCGTGCGCCCAGCCGAGGCCCGATGGATGAAGACCCGCTCGTGCGGCGACGATGTCGACTTGACCATCGAGAGTGACCCGCAGCACCTCGTCAGCCAGAACGTCCGAGACGTAGAGGGCTCCGTCGCGCCAACGCGGCCCCTCGAGGTAGACGCGCCTGTCGAGCAGCGTTCGAGCGCCACCCCGACCCGCGCTCGAGATGCGCGCCCGGAGCGGCCCCTCGCAACCCGGCTGGCGCGGCCCTCCGTTCATTCGCGCCGACGGCGGGTTACTAGGGACGCCAAGGCGAGCACTTCGATCCCCAGCCCGAGCCCTGGCCTGTTCTAGTTCGCGGCTCAATGACTCGCTGTGTGTTGTCCGCGGCGTTTAGGGACAGCGTGTTACTGACGTCAGTGCGCGTGTCGCCGTCGCCGCGCAAGCGCGATCAACGCAAGCGCGCCGGCGCCCAGTCCGAGCGCCGAGATCGGCTCCGGCAGCGTAAGCTTGAGGACCGTCTGGCGCGGGAAGGAATTGGACGGGTTGCCCAATGGCCGCTGGGCGTACGACCCGCCCACAAGCTGGATCGTGCCGACGCCCGCGGCGGTGCGATTGTCGTAGCCGCTCAGTGTGAGCGTGAAGGGCGACGGCCGGGAGTCCTGAAGGACAATCTGGCCCGTGGTCAGCGGCTGACCCGTCTCGAAGCCGGAAGCCGGCGTGGGACCGGGACCGACGTAGATACCCGGCGTCTGGATCGAGCCGCTCGGGCCGAGCACGGGGCTCTGGGTGATCACACCCGCCTGCGGGATTTCGATGCGGGTGTTGGATGCCGCGCCACCGGGCGGGAACGTGCTGGTGAGGGTGCGCGGGGTGTGGCTGAACTGGCTCGGGCCGGTCGCGATCAGGCGGGACACGGAGCCGGCCTGCTTGAGGATCAACCGCATGGTCCCACCGAACTGGTTCGGCCCCGCGGTGTAGTGGATCAGCCCGTTGAAGCCCGCTGTGGCGTTGCCGGGATTCGTGCACACGGGATTCGCCGGGTTTCCGACGGGAGGACAGAAGGCGAAGCTTCCGGGCCCGGCGCCAGCGGCAACCCCGAAGGCATCGTGCGAGGTCGTGTGAGTGTCAACCCACTGAGCTACCGACGGGTAGGCAGGAAACACGTGGAATGTAGCGCCCGAGTTGCCGAAGAGGCTCGTGGGCACCGAGATGTTTACGGGTGCCGTTCCGGTGCCCTGCGCCGTGCCGGTCCTCGGTCCGATGAAGCGGGCGACGGTGTTGCCCGCATTGAGCGACATCGTCCCGCTGACGGAGTAGAAGGTCTGCGCGTCGGCGCCGGTCACAGCGAGCGCCAGCGTTCCGCCGAATGCAACTAACATCATCGCAATTCGAGAGTGTGTCATCTGGAATCCTCGTCGTCCCCGCCGTTTCGACTATGAGTGATCTCTGCACACTACCGAGTGATCACTCAGCAACGCTAGATCAGGCCACCCTGACTTGTCTACAAAAAAGGAACGGGGGGAGCACCACCCTAAATCCCGCGGGACATGTGACGGTGGCGGGCGGCCCCGCCTCCCGACCCAACCTGCGGATCCACCAGATCGCTCCGCGCGCGCTGCGCCGCCACCCGCGAACGCTCGGGACCCACCTGTCTGGCCCTCCGTGCACAACGTTCGTCCAGGAGAAGGCCACACTCAGGGCCGCCTCGGCCGCGAGTGTCTTCCCCAACCGGCAGTCGACCCAGAGCCGAATCTCCCCCAGCTTGCGGAGCTGTTCGCCCAGTGGATCGAGGGTCGGGTTTTCAGGTCTCGGCAACCGCGGTCGCGGGAGAAGAGGCTTCCTCGTCCGAGATGAGCGACGGAAGAAGCGGCTTCATCAGACGCGCCAGCACGTCCACGTCGCCCGCTAGAGCGCGCTCGACCAGCGCCTCGTTCCCGGTGGTCGCTGGGGCGGGCCCCAACCGCTTGGCCGGAAGGGCTTCCGGAATCCGCCACATTTCGGCCGCCCCCCCCGACGACCTGCTGATCGCCCACCGTCTTTCCGTGCGATCTATCTCGCATCACCCCCGCGAGGCTTGTAGAAGACGAACTCACCGATCTCGACTGTCTTGATATATTCCGTGGACCAACTGGGTGTCACGTTCCTGTGATGGAAATACAAAGCGCCCCCGGTTCGATCTGTTAGTTGAAGGTTGAGCGCCCTTCGCGCGATCTCTTTAGCGGTCGCGTAAGCCTCGTCCTCATTTGCCTGATCCGAACGGCCATCGCACCACCACGAAAACTGGCACGCACCCTGCTCATTACCTTGCCTGACAACCGCGCAAACAGTGCTGGGAAAGCCTTCGTGACCCAGCCGGTTCATGACGACACTAGCGACTGCTTCCATGCTGACGGCCTCCTCACCCCGGGCCTCCCAGTAGATGGTGCGTGCAAGGCAGGTGATCGCATCGTCCAACCGCTCTTTGCCTTCCGGATCGACCGCCTGGGCCTCAGCCTTCCCGATGATCTCGGATGGAGACGGCACCGTGTTGTCTCCGTCGGCCGCAGCGTTCTGCTCCAGTGCCTCCGCCTTTTTCTCCGTAGTTTTCGGGCCGTTGGCGGCTGGCCCCTGTACCTGGTCAACCTCGGTCGATTGGCAGCCCACGAGAAGGACGATCGCGACGCAAGCAACAAGCCATATCCGGTGCATCAGTCGAGCCTCATTGATGATTCAAACGCGACTGCGACCTACTCTATCGTTTGAATCGCGCCGCATTGGCCATGCTGCCACCGCATCGAGGGAGCAGCCAACGCTGCATACACTACTCCGCGGCATGAGTACCACCAGCGTCCCCGATTTTCCTCCTTCGTCACCCGCCGAGGCGAGGTCCGCGCTCCCGACTTCGGCGTGACCGTGATCCAGAGCTCGTATGTCTGTTAGCAGTCGCCAGACCTATGAAGCGGAGCGATCTCAGGGCTCAGAGAAGCTCGCGACCAGCTCCCGCAGGCGCTCGCGGGCGCCTGTGCGGATCGGAGCGCCATCGCCGACGAGCAGCACATCGAAGTCGAGCTCGAGCAGCCGCCGCACGCTCTCGCGCAGGCGCGCCGGGTCATCCATGACGCGCTCGCGGAGCAAGGAGAGTCGCCCGGGTGGGTTGCCGATCATGGCATCACCGACGATGAGCAGCTTGTTCGCCGCGTCGTGGAAGGCGACCTCTCCGGGCGACTTGCCGGGAACGCCGACGATGGTGAAGGGTCCCACGCGCTGGCCGACCTCGAGATCCACGTCGATCGAGGTTCCCTGGTCTCGGGCGTAGGCCGCATCCGCGGGGTGGATCGACACACTCGCGCCTGTGCGCTCGCGCACCCGGTTCGCGGCGCGGGTGTGGTTGCGGTTGGTGATCAGGATCCGCGCCACCGATTCCTTGGCAAGCCGATCCAGAACCGCTTCCGGCGGATCGACCGGGTCGATGCAGAGGTTGCCCGCCTCGTGCAGGACCAACGTTCCGTTGAAGTCGTAGCCGTGGGGCTCCGAGAACCAAGGCCAGGTGAGAACGCCGGGCAGGAACTCCCGCATGGGTCCAGTCTACACTTTTCACGCTCGTGAACCTCCGCACCGCGCCGTCCGTGGATCTCACGCGGCTCTGTGCGCTTGTGGATCCATCGCAGCCGCGCCATGCCCGCGTCGTCTGGATCGCGGGCACGATCGAGGCGGGGCTGGGAGCGATCAAGCAGACGCTCGAGGGCAATCGCGCCGCCGCCTGATCCAGATCGCGCTCAGGGCAGGCGCCGACTCAGAAGAGCTCTGCGATCTGTCGTGCGGCGCGTTGGGCTCCGTCGGTCTCGACGTCGAGCGGGGCGGACTTCCGGGCGAGCTCCTCCGAGATGGCTGCGGCGATCGATTCCCGCGTCTCGCTCGCGTAGTCCATGCGGCGTCCGGCCCGGTAGCGGTCCAGACGGTGTCGCACGTGGAAGTTCTGCTCGAAGTGATGGGCGAGCGGGAAGTAGAGGAAGGGCCGCTTCGCGGCGGTCAGCTCCATGGCGGTCGTGAGGCCTCCCTGGACGACCGCGACGTCGCAGGCCGCCAGGTGTCGATAGAGGTTGTGGACGTAGGGGACGACCTCGAGGCCCGGGTAGCTCGGCAAGCTGGCGGGATCGATGCGCGGACCCGCGACCACGATCATGCGCAGGGCCGGCTCTTGTCGCCGCGATGCCGGGTAGGCGTCGATCACGCGCCGCAGCAGGTGGTGGCCCACCCCGGAACCGCCGACGCTCACGATGCAGACCTTCTCGCCCGGGCGATAGCCGAGCTCGTCTCGCAGCTCGGAGCGATCGCCGAACGTCGCCGGGTCGAAGCCCGAGATGTAGCCCGAGAAGCTGTAGTTCTCCTCCGTCCAGTCGCGGATCCGGGGCAGCTCGGGACCGAAGCGGTCGGGGACGATGTCCTCGGGATTGCCGACGAAGATCGCGCGGTCGCGCACGCCGGGTTGGCTCGCGATGTGGCCGATCATCTCGGCGTTGTGGTCGGCGGTGAGGAAGGCCTCGTGGGCGCCGCCGTGATCGGTGGGCAGGAAGCCGACGAAGTCGGTGAGCCACACGTAAGGCGCGCGCTTCTCGTTGGGATTCTCGTGGAGGTAGTAGTCGACTTCCCAGGCCTCGTCTCCGATCACCAGGTCGTAGTCGCCGGCGCGCACGACGTCGTGGAAAACCATGAAGTTGTTGATCAGGATCTCGTCCATGCGACGGATCGCCTGGAAGCAGTGGAGATCGTGCTCGGCGGACTCGCTCTCGATGTGTCTCGACTCGTTCGCGAGCTTTCGGCTCGCCTCGTGGATCGATTCACCCTCCGAAGCCAGCACGCGGGTCACCGGATCCTGGGCGAGCCAGTCGATCTGGAGGTCGGTATCGATGCGGCGCAGCTCGCGGGCGATCGCCACGTCGCGCTGAGCGTGGCCGAGGCCGATCGGGGACGAGATGAAGAGCGCCCGCTTCGGACCGCGAGCGCTGCGCCGCCGCGGCTTCACGGCGCGCTCGAATCCCGGATCGAGGAACTCGCGGATCGCGAGATTCACCTGCACCGGCTTCCGGGCCGCGAGGCCGTGCCCGCTCCCGACGACGGTCTCGAGGCGCGCGCCGAGCGCATCGGCCAGCGTCTTCCCCTCGGCGTAGGCGGTGATGCGATCGGCATCGCCGTGGATGACGAGGCTGGGACACCGGATGCGCTCGCAGAGCTGGCGACCGAGCTCCCCATCGGGCTGCCACGCCAAGTGGGTGTCGGCCAGGGTCTGCGGATCGGTCTCGAGCCCCCAGCCCAGGCCGTCCTCGATGTGCTTGGTCGAGTGTGCCTCGAAGAAGGATTCGAAGAAGCCCTCGAGGAAGCGGCGGTAGTGGTCCGGGTTGCGGATCCACGCCTCCCGGTTGGCGTAGGCGATGTGCGGCAGAGTCTCGTCGGACACGTCGCTTCGCATGAAGAGATCCGTGACGAGCGCGTGACGCGCCGCGCGCTCGGCGGAGAGCAGGGTTCCGCAAGCCATGAAGACGATCTTCGTCACGCGTTTCGGGTTCTCGCTGGCGAAGAGGAGCGTCCGCTGACAGCCCCGGGAGAGCGTGACGATGTGGGCGCGATCCGTGCCCGTCGCATCCATCACGCAGCCGATGTCGGCGGCGTTCTCGCGCTCCGAGTACGCTTCCAACCCCCGCGGTCGGTCCGAGCGACCGTTGCCGCGCGGATCGAACACGATCACGCGGTAGCGCTGCGCGAACCACGCGATCTGTGCCTTCCAGAAGCGGGAGTGGACCACGGCCCAGGGCGGCACGAAGAGCAGGGTCTCGTCGCCCTCTCCGTAGATCTCGCAGAAGAGGCGGACACCCTCTCGCGCCGCGAAGCCCTCGCGAATGGGGTAGAGGGCCCGGCTCTGCTCGCTTCCCGGCTGCCAATCCGTCATGACCGCTTCCCCTTCGTCGCCGTCGCCACCTTCTGCGTCCGGCGGCCCGCGCCGGCCTCGAGGCCCACGAGCCAGGCGCGGATCCAATCGAGCAGCTCCTGGTGGCCTCGGGTGATGCCCGAGAGCCGCTCGAGTGCGAAGCCCTGGGCAAAGGTCATCACGAGGGCAACCAGCGCTCCGGGAGGAAATCGGTCCGCCACCCCATAGTCGGCGAGGGCCCTGGTGAAGGCCTCGGCGAGAACGCCGCGCCACTCCGCGTCCACCCGGCCGACCCGTTCGCGCAGATCGGGGTCGTTCCAGGCCAGGGCCTGGAGCTCGAGCCAGATCTTCGAGTAGCCGCTGCCCAGGTCCTCGTCCTGGAATGCCCAGGCCGTGTCCCACTTCTGGATGAAGGGGACGTCGGCCTCGTACATCTCGCGTTGGCGCTTGATCAGTCGGTCCGTGAAGCGCTCGAGCACCTGCACGAACACCTCCTCCATCGATCCGAAGTAGTAGTGGACCAGACCGTTGTTCACGCCGGCCTCGTTGGCGAGCGCCCGCGTCGTGATGCCCGCGTGGCCGTGCTCGATCAGCAACCGTTCGGCGGCATCGAGCAGCGCTTCGGTCGTGCTGGCGCGCTTCTCGGAAGCGCCGGCGGGAGACATGCGGCGGGAGCGATGGGCCAAGGGACGACTCCTTCGGAAGCGCGGGTAGATCGCGGCGGGAGCCTTCCCGCTCCCGACGCGACGGAGCACTACCGACTGTACGGGAAGCGCGGGATCAGCTTGGGGACGCGCCGGCGATAGTCCTCGTAGGCTTCGCCGTGGAGCTCCACCAGGGTGCGCTCTTCGATGACCAGGGCGACCAGGATGTAGGCCGTCGTCACTCCCGCGAACAGCAGGTGCCCCCAGGTCATGTGCGGAGTCGCCCAGAAGGCGAGCAGGAAGCCCAGCATCAGGGGATGCCGGGTGTACCGGTACAGCGAGCGCTCCTGGAAGCGCGGCTGCACGATCGGTCGCCCCGCCGCGTGCGCGAGCACCTGCTTGACGCCGAAGAGATCGAAGTGGTCGATCAGGAAGGTCGAGAAGAGGACCATTCCCCAACCGATCCAGAACACCACGTGGATCGCCAGCGCCTCGATGCCCTCCACCTGCCAGAGCGTACCGGGCAGCGGGCGCCATTGGATCACCATGCCGATCAGGATTGCGACCGTGGCGGCCACAAAGATCGTCCGCTCGAGGGGAGCCGGCACGATCCGGGTCCACCAGCGCTTGAAGGCGGGCCGAGCCATGATCGTGTGCTGGATCGCGAAGAGCGACAGGAAGCCGAGGTCGATGGCCAGCGCGGTGCCGACCGGACCGGAGATGCCGTCGTCGAGGGTCTTCGGGACCCCCGCTCCGCCGACGAATCCGATCAGGTAGAGAAAGGTCGCGAGGAAGACGGCGTAGACGCTGAGGCCGATCATCGCGACCAGCGCGCGCGAGGCGGCGTCGGCCGCAGGGGTGTGGCTCGGAAGGGTGTGTTGTGCGGGCACGTCGTTGCTCCTGATGACGGGGTCGCTGGGGCCGATCGCGGGGGGGCGCTGCGGGGTCCGGCTCCGCTTCCGGAAGGGATCGCAAGCGACCCGTACGAACGACTTGGGCATATGACTAATTCAGTGGACCAAAACTGTCAAGCCCGTCCACTGGCCAGCCCGGCGCGGCGGTATACACCGTCCTCAGCGGACAGCTCGATCAGCTCCCCTGACGAGACTCCGATATGAGGGCTGCTATCGGGACCTTCGCAATCAGCCGGTCCGCGGTTCGAATCCGATCGCCGGCTCGATTGCTCGCGCCACCGGCGCGCCGGTCGAGTCACGGGGACAGACCCCATCTGCGCCTCTGGCAGAGGCTCGAGGCGCGTCGCCAGATTCTCACGCGCTACCTCGACCGTGTCCGTGACGGGTCCGGGAGCGGGGAGCTTCATCTCGCCGCGGCTTCGGCGGCCCGTTTCAGGTCGCTGTTCATCCGTTCGAGACCCGCCTCGATACGCGGGCGGTAGAGGCGCTCGATCAGACCCGCCATCGGGCCCTCCATGATCTCGTGGTGACGGAAGAGCGTGGCGCCGTCGCCGGTCAGCTCGAGGAAGCGGCAGCGGGTGCCGCGCGCCAGAGCCTCGTACCAGTTCATCGAGTGCCAGCAGAGCGTTCGCTGGGGCTCGAGGCGTGTCACGAGGTTGTCGACGATGCGCACCTCGTCGCCCAACCGCGCCTCGATGGTCACGACGCCGTCCTCGCGCAGCTCGCCCCAGGCGCGGGGTGAGTAGGTGTTCCAGCTCGGATAGCCCTCGAGATCGGTCAGCACGGCCCACACGGCTTCGGGCGGGGCCTGGATGGCGACGGTGCGCTCGGTCTCCCAGCTGCTGCAGCCGAGGCTCAGCAGCGCCGCGCAGACCAGGAGCCCTGGGGACGCTCCCGCGTCGCAACCGAGCGCACCCGGACCTCCCGGTGCTCGCCTTCCGGAACCGCGTCGACGCCATCCGGCGCCGCCACGGATCTGCACGACTCCCCCCGCGAGCGCGGTCCTCAGCACACGAACACCCGCGCGAGTTGCTCGCGCAGCGCCGCCAGGTCGGCGGGGCGGCTGCGGAAGCCCACGTAGCCGTCCGGGCGGATCAGGTAGAGGCTCTCCGAGGTGGCGCCGTAGCGGCGGTGCAGCTCGCGTTTCGGGTCCTGAACGACTCGCGCGCCCGGGCTCTCCTCGCCGTTCACCACGTAGGTGTCGATCACGTCGCCGAAGTCCGCGCTCAGCGCGGCGGCGAGCTCCGCCAGGTGCGCCGCCCCGGCGGGCTCGCGCTGCACGCCCGGAAGCAGCAGCAGGGTGTGCCGCGGCCCCCGCAGCAGGTCGAAGAGGGTGGTGGAGGACGCTCCCTCCACCCAGAGCTCGGCCACGTCCACGGCCTGGGCCCCGGTGTGGGGGCCGCCCTCGAAGCGGCGGCCTTCGTGCTCGCGGCAGATCGGGCTCTTGCGGTAGTCGAGATCGAGCTCCTCGCCCTGGCGCGCCATCGCCAGGCGCTCGGCCTCGGGGACGACCACGTGCCGGCAGAGCTGCGCCCGCTGGGACGCACTCAGACCCGCGAACCCCTCCAGCGAGTCGGTCATCGCGCGCGTCAGCGCGATCACGTCCTCCGCCACCGCCCAGCGCTCCTTCTCGTAGCTGTCGATCAGCGACAGGGGAGCGCGCCCCTTCGCCACCAGGGCGAGCTTCCAGGCCAGGTTGTAGGCGTCCTGGATGCCGGTGTTCATGCCCAGGCCGCCCATGAAGCTGTGGACGTGTACGGCGTCGCCGGCCAGCAGCGTCCGCCCGTGCCGGTAACGGCGCGCGTGCCGGTAGTGGACGTGGAAGCAGGTGAGCCAGCGCGGATCGCGCACACGCGCGCCGGCGGGACCGCGCTCGTCCACCAGCCGCTGGATCTCCTCGATCGTGGGGGGCTCGGTCCGCTCCCGCTGGTCGTCGGGCAGCGTGCCGCCTAGCAGAGACCGTCCTTCGGGCAGCGGGAACCGCACGAAGACGCCGCGCTCGGCGAGGTAGACATGGGCCTCGTCTCGGGCAATCGGCGCGTCGAGCACGACGTCCGCGAACACGTAGGCGTGGGGATCGCGCTCGCCGGGGAAGTGCTGGCGATTCAGGTGACGCACGGTGCTGTGGGCGCCGTCGCACGCGACGAGCCAGGGCGCAAAGACGCGCTCCTCGCGCCCATCGGCGCGCCGGAGCACGGCGTCCACGCCTTCCACCTGCTCGCGCATCCCGACCAGCTCGGTCTCCCGCTCCACCCGTCCGCCCAGCCGGTCCAGCAGCCCCTCGAGAATCGCCTCGGTGCGGTTCTGCCCGATCGCGACCGTGAAGGGATAGGGAGAGTCGACGGTGGCGAAGCGCTCGTGCGCGAAGCACACACCGCCCGCGTACTGGCTGAGCCCGAGCACCTTCTGGCCCTCGGCCAGGAACGCGTCCACCACGCCCAGGTCCTGGAAGATCTCCAGGGTGCGCGCGTGGACACCGGTCGCCCGACACCACGGGAGGACACCCGGCAGCTTGTCCACGATCCGAACCGGCGCGCCGTGGCGGGCCAGCTCGCAGGCCATCGTCAGACCGGCCGGCCCGGCGCCCACGACCAGGGTCGGGCTTCCGCTCCTCGCCATTCGCGGAAATCTAGGAGTTCTCGTCCTCCGCCGCCGTCGGGAGCACCTCGGCCTCCTCGGACTCGGGGTCGGAGGCGGTCGCGTTCTCGGGGACCGTCATCTCCTTCTCGTTGGTCGGAATCCCGATCCGGAAGGCGGCGAAGCCGGGCATCACCACCTGGTTGAGCGCCATGCCGAGCACGCGGCCGTCCTCGGGCGCGCGCAGCTCCGAGCGCAGGTTGGTGATCGGATCGGTCACGGTTCCGAGCAGCTCGCCGCGGTGCACGCGCTGGCCGAGGTCGACCTCGCCGAACAGCAGGCCGCCACGGTCGGCGCGCACCCAGGTGGACTGGTAGTACACCGGCTCGGGCTCGCCCCAGATGCTCACGCGCTTGTACATGCCCATCTTGTTGAGGAGGCTCTGAACGCCCTTGGTGCCGTGGGCGATCTTCGTCTCCTGGAGACGCGAGGGCTCGCCGGTCTCGAAGGTCACCGCGGGGATACCCGCCTCGACGGCTGCGCGCCGCAGCGTGCCGATCTCACCCACGCTGTGCAGCACCGACGTGGCGCCGAAGCCCTCGGTGAGGTCCGCCACCTCGGGCACGCGCATGTCGGCGCGCAGCTGGGGGAGGTTGGTGCGCGCCAGCGACCCGGTGTGGATGTCGACCAGGGCGTCGCAGAAGCGGATCACCTCGTGGAAGAAGGAGTAGGCGATCCGCGAGGCGGAGCTGCCCTCCTGCGTGCCCGGGAAGAAGCGGTTCAGGTCGCGGCGGTCGGGCAGGTAGCGGGAGCCGCGGCGGAAGCCCTGGAGGTTCACGATCGGCACGCCGATCACCGCGCCCTCGAGCTTGCTGGCGTCGAGGTCGTACATGACGCGGCGCACGATCTCGATGCCATTGAGCTCGTCGCCGTGGAGGGCGGCCGTCAGGCACAGGGTCGGGCCCGGCTCGGCGCCGTTCACCACCAGGACGGCGGTCGGCACCGCGATCCCCTCGAAGCTCTGGTCGGGGGTCCAGGAGAGCCGCGTCGAGGTGCCGGGATCCACCTGCGAGCCCAGCAACACCAGCGGCGGCCGCGCCGCCTCCTCCTCGGCCTCCGGAGCCGCCTCGCCCTCGGGCACGGTGCTCCCGCCTTCCGGTGCTGCCGCCTCGGCTTCGGGCGCGGGGGCCTCCGGGGTCGGAGCGGTCGCGCCCTCGGGAGCCTTCGCCTCCTCGGCAACCGGCTCGCTCAGGTCCACGTTCTCGGCGACGGGCGGCCGGTCGGGCTGCGAGCGCGTCTGCCCGTCGTCGGCGCCGGCGTCGGGCGAGTCCACCACGGCGTGGGCAACGGCGAGCAGCAGCGTTGCCAGCAGCGCGCCGAGCAGGTGATGGAAGCGGGGAGAGGAGGAGGGAGGCATGTCGCTTGAGATCCCGCTGGAAGATTGGAGAGCGTTCGGACCGGAGCGGTCACACCCGAGCGGGATTCGGAGAGGCTCGATCCGCCTCTTCGGCAAGTCCGCCGGGCGCCTTTTGCGGTCGATTGGGCTCGACTCCGCGCCGGCGCGGCTCCGTCCCCAAGGGATCCCGGAGAAGGAGCCCGAGGGTCGGAGGGGGGACCGCAGCTCAGACGGTGACGGTGCCGGAGGCGCCCCGCAACCCCTCCCCCGCCGTGGCCGCCACCACCTCGACGATCGCCGCCGTGATTCGCGCGACGTCCTCGGGCTCGGTGACGTAGGGCGGCATCGTGTAGACGAGCCGGCCGAAGGGTCGGATCCAGACGCCGGCCTCGACGAAGGCCGGCTGCATCACCCCCATGTCGACGGGCTCGCGCAGCTCGACGACGCCGATCGCGCCGAGCGTGCGCACGTCGGCCACCCCGGCCAGAGCTCGGCAGGGCGCGAGACCGGCCTCGAGCTCGGCCTCGATGCGGGCCACGTGCTCGCGCCACGGCTGCTCGGCCAGCAGGTCGAGGCTGGCTCCGGCCGCTGCGCACGCCAGTGGATTGCCCATGAAGGTCGGGCCGTGCATGAACACCCCCGGCTCGCCGGAGGCGATCGCCTCGCACACCGCCCCGCTCGCGAGCGTCGCCGCCAGGCTCAGCGTCCCCCCGGTCAGCGCCTTGCCGACGCACAGCAGATCGGGGCTCACCCCGGCGTGCTCGCAGGCGAACATCGCTCCGGTGCGGCCGAAGCCGGTGGCGATCTCGTCGGCGATCCACAGCACGCCGTGCTCGTCGCAGAGGTCGCGCACCCGGCGCAGGAAGTCGGGCGCGTAGAACCACATGCCGCCGGCGCCCTGCACCACCGGCTCGAGGATCACCGCGGCGAGCTCCTCCCGATGGGTGGCGATCTTCTCGGAGAGGTCGGCCACGTGCTCGTCGCTGCACCGCTCGTCGAAGCGACAGCGCGGGCGCTCGGCGAACAGGTGGTCGGGCAGCACGCGCGCGAACAGCCCGTGCATTCCCGTCACCGGGTCGCAGACCGCCATCGCGCCGAAGGTGTCGCCGTGGTAGCCGCCGCGCAGGGCGAGCAGCCGCTGGCGCCGCGGCTGTCCGCGCGCCTGCCAGTGCTGGATCGCGAGCTTGATCGCCACCTCCACCGCCACCGAGCCCGAGTCGCACAGGAACACGCGCTCGAGACCGGCGGGAGCCAGCGCCACCAGCCGCTCGCACAGCGACACCGCCGGCTCGTGGGTGAGCCCGCCGAACATCACGTGGGGGAGCCGCTCCAGCTGCGCCCGCACGGCGGCCTCGATGTGCGGATGGCGGTAGCCGTGGATCGCGGACCACCAGGAGGACATGCCGTCCACCAGCTCGCGGCCGTCGGCCAGGCGCAGGCGCACGCCCTGCGCGCTCTCGACGGCGAAGAGCGGGTCGGCGGTCGGCGGTGCGTACGGATGCCAAACCGCGCGCCGATCGCGCTCCACCAGCGAGCCCCTCGATTCGTCCACGGCTCCCGACGCTACCCGACCCCGTCCGATCCGCCCTATCCCCTCTCCTGGGGTTCGTGACACAATGGGCGAACGACCCCCGCCGCGCGGAATGTGATGCCAAACCGCGAGCTACAGAAACCCACACTCGTGACCCTTCTCCGGCCCCCCCCCGAGACCGGAGCGCCGCTGCGCATCCGCTTCGGCCGACACCTGCTCGACGAGGCCGAAGGAGCGCTGTACCGCGACGGCGAGCCCGTCGAGATCGAGCCGAAGCCGCTGGCCGTGCTGACGCTGCTGGCGCGGCGGCGGCCGCACCTGGTCTCCTTCGCGGAGATCCAGCACGGCATCTGGCCCGACGTGACCGTCCAGCGCTCGGCGCGCGACCGGGCGATCTCCCAGGCGCGCAGCGCCGTCGACGACGACGGGCGGAGCCAGCACACGATCGCGACGCGCCGAGGCCGCGGTCTGTGCTTCGTCGCCGAGGCCACGGAGGTCGGCGCGGAGGACCTGCCGCGCGCCGCGGCCGTCGCGGTGGACCGCCTGCCGCTGGTGGGACGCGAGGTGGAGCTGGCGCGGCTCGAGGAGTCCGTCGCGGCGGCTGCCGCGGGCGAGGGCGGGGTCGCCTGGATCGAGGGCGAGGCCGGCGTCGGCAAGACGCGCCTGGCGCGCGAGGTCGCCTCCCGGGCTCGCGAAAGGGGAATGGCCGTGCACTGGGTGCGCGCCGCTCCGGAGCGCGACGAGGCGGAGCCGCTCTCGCTCTCGCGGCGGACCCTGCGGCAGATCCTCGGCGCAGAACGGGAGCGTCCGGCGCTCCCGGTGTTCGCGCACCTGAAGCCGCTGCTCGCCGCCCTGGAGGGCGAGGTGTTCGCGAAGGAAGCCACCGTATCCGACGCGGTGCACGCCCGCGCGCGCTGGGAGGACGCGATGGAGCGCTTCCTGGCGACTGACGCGATGCAGATCCCGCGGCTGTTCGTGCTCGACGACTACCAGTGGTCCGACCGCGAGACGCTGCGCATCGCCCGCCGGGTGATGCCTCAGCTCACCGAGGTGCCGTGTCTGATGCTCGTGATCTGGCGCGAGGAGGGCGAGCTCTCCGAGGAGGCGGCGGCGCTGCTCCGGCGCGTGGTTCCGATCGCGCGCTGTCACGTTCCCCTCCGCGGCCTCCGCGCCCCGGCGATCGCCGCCCTGCTCGAGGCGGCCACCGGCGCGGTGCCGTCGCCGGAGACGGTGGACGCCCTCGCGTTGCGCAGCGACGGCAATGCGTTCTTCGTCACCGAGCTCGCGCGACTGTGGGTCGACCGCGCGCAAACCGCGGGCGTCGCGGTGTCGGAGCTGGAGCCCGAGATCCCGCCGACCATCACCCAGGTGCTCGACGAGCGCCTGTCGCGTCTCTCGCCGGAGTGCGTCGCGCTGCTCAAGCTGGCGGCGCGGGTCGGCCGCGACGTGGACCTCGACGTCCTGGCGCTCGCCAGCGGACGCGGGCGCGAGAGCGTGTCCCAGGGCGTGCAGGAGGCGATCCGCGCGGGCTTGATGCAGGCCCGGGACGACAGCGGGCGCTCGGTCCGCTTCACCCACTGGCTGATGACCGAGCAGCTGGCGCGCCAGGGCGAGCCGCAGCACGAGCGCTGGCACTGGGCCGTCGCCGAGGCGCTCGAGAGCCTGTTCGGCGACGGCCCCGAGCGCTGGACCGAGATCGCGCGCCATCGCGCGCGCGGTCTCGGCGCGGGCGACCCGGACACGGTCCTGCGCGCCGCGCTCCGCGCCGCCGAGCGGGCCGACCGCACCCACGCCTACGAGGAGCTCGCCTCCCTGCTCGAGGACGCGCGACGGGCCCAGGCGCTGCTGCCCGGGACGACGCCCCTCGACCGCGGCGAGCTGGCCCTCCGGCACGGGCGCGCCTGCCTGCGCGCCGGTCGGCGGGCGGACGCGCGCCGCTGCTTCGAGGCCGCCGCCACCAGCGCCCGGCGCTACGACCTCCCGGAGCTGCTCGCTCGCGCGGCGCTCGGCTTCGCCAAGACCTCCGCGAGCTTCCGGGACGACCAGAAGGCCGAGCGGGAGCTCGTGGTCGCAGCGCTGGGTCGCCTCGACGAGAGCGAGGGATCGCTGCGCGCGCGGCTGCTGGCCGCGCTTTCCGCGATCCGCGCCATCGAGGGCGACAATGCCGCCGCCGAGGGGCTGGCCGGACAGGCGGTGGTGCTGGCGCGCCGCCTGGGCGACGACGCCACCCTGGCCAGCGTGCTGCGTTCGCGCGACACGGTGCTGCTGCGCAACGTGCTGCGCGCCGACGAACGGATCGAGCACGCCGACGAGAGCTTCGCCTTCGCCCACTGCATCGGCGACGTCCAGCTCGCTCTCGGCGCTCGCGTGTGCCGCGGCGCCGCCCTGCTGCACCGCGGCGACACCCTGGGCTTCCGCCGCGAGCTGAGCCATTTCCGCCGGCACACCCAGGATCCGCGCTATCCGCTGATGCGCTTCTTCGCCGAGCTCGCCGAGGTGACGGGGCAGGTGCTCGACGGACACCTGGACGCGGCGGAGCGCACCGCCGAGGCGGCGCAGCGCATCGGACAGCAGCTGGAGCACGCGGACAGCGCCCGCTACTTCTCGCAACAGATCGATCAGCTGCGCCTGCTCCAGGGCCGCCTCGGCGAGATGATCGAGCCCCTCTCCGAGGCTGCGGTGGCGAGCGACGGCACGGGCATCCACGCGACGCTCGCCATCGCCGAGGCCTGCGTGGGGCGCCGCTACGACGCGTTGCGCAGGACGCGCTCGCTGGTCGACCTGCTCAGCGCCGCCCCGCGCGACGTGGGCTGGCTGAACAGCGCGACGCGGACTGCGCTGGCCGCCGTACGCCTGGAGGACATCGAGTCCGCCGAGCGGCTGGCGGCGATGCTGGACCCCTACGCCGGCCACTCGGTGGCGACCTTCGTGATCACCTACGGCGGCTCGGTCGCCTACTACCTCGGTGAGCTCGCCCGAGTGCGCGGTCGCAACGCCGAGGCTGCGGCGCACCTGGCGAGCGCACGGGAGGTCCACACCGACGGCGGATGCCAACCCTGGCTGCTGCTGACCCAGCTCGCCCAGGCGCGCCTGCTCGCGCGCTCCCGGCGCGAGGCGGACCGGATCCGCGGGCTGCAGACTGCGCGCGCCATCCTCGCCCACCCGACGGTGTCGCAGATGGCCGAGGTGAGGCGCGAGGCCGGGGCGCTGGCCGAGCTCTTCAGCGATCGCGGCCGCGATCTGGATCCGTCGGACTGAGGCCCCCGTCCACCGGGCGTACCCGGGCCCGCCGGGCCATCACCGCCAGTGCGGCGATCGGATAGCCGACGGCGACATAGGCGCCGCTGAACAGCGCGAGGTCGAGGCGGCCGAGTCCCGACATCGCCACGATCGTCGCGACGGCGATGTTGCGGGTGCCGAACTCGATCAGAAATGCGAAGCGATCGCCCGGCGGCAACCCGAGCCCACGCGCGAGCCCCCAGCCGATCGCCATCGCACCGATCGTCCAGGCGCCGGCCACGACCAGCCCCGCCGCCGCGTCGGCGAGGCCCAGATCCCCCGTGTCGGCGAACAGCACTCCGAAGGCGATCAGCGCGGCGATCGCCACCCCCGTCACGCGTTGGAGTCGTGGCCCGTAGCGGGCCACCCAGTCCGGACGCCGCGCCCGCATCCACATGCCGACAGCGATCGGGATCAGCAGCGAGAACACGAGCTGAGCGGTGAGCATCGCCACCGGCACCTCGACGGCGACGTCCTCGCCGAGGAAGACGCGCAGTCCCGCCGCCGTCAGCGGGGGCAGGGTGAAGGTGCACAGCACCGAGGCGAAGGCGGTCAGCGTCACCGACAGGGCCAGGTTGGCGCGCGCCAGCGCAGTCAGCAGGTTCGAGATGCCCGCGCCTGGAGAGACGGCGACGATCAACGCACCCGCTCCGAACACGGGCGGTGCGTCCAGCGCCGCCACCACGCCCCAGGTGAGCAGCGGCAGGAGCACGATCTGGCCCACCGTCCCGCCGACCACGGCGCGCGGCGCGGCCGCCACGCGGCGGAAGTCGGCCGGCGTGAGCTGCAGGCCGACCGTCGTCATCAGCAGGAACAGGACCAGGGGACCGACCCACTGGGTCGCGTCCACGATCGAGGGCATCGACCTCTCGGGACGGGGGCTGCTCCGCGCGAGTCTGCGGCCGCGCCGGGCAGGGGTCAAGCGGTCGAGCGGCTACCAGGCGTCGATGCAGGGCCGCTTCTTGACCGTCCGCGGCGGCGCGGGGGGCAGCGAATCGAGCGCGCGGACGATCCAGCGCCGCGAATCGGCGGGATCGATCACGTCGTCGATCTCGAAGGCGGAGGCGATGCTCACCGCCTTGCCGTGCTGGTACATGCGATCGACCATCTCCTGGAACAGCGCGCGCCGCTCGGCGGGATCCGCCACCGCCTCGAGCTCGTTGCGGTAGCCGAGCTTGACCGCGCCCTCGAGTCCCATGCCCCCGAACTCTCCGGTGGGCCAGGCCACGCAGAAGATCGGCGCCTTGAAGCTGCCGCCGGCCATCGCCTGGGCGCCCAGGCCGTAGCCCTTGCGCAGCACGATCGTGAAGAAGGGCACGCTCAGGCTCGCGCCGGTCAGGAACATGCGCGACGCGTGCCGCACCAAAGCGGTCTTCTCCACCTCCGGCCCCACCATGATCCCGGGCGTGTCGCACAGGAACAGGATCGGCAGGTCGAAGGCGTCGCACAGTTGCATGAAGCGCGCGGCCTTGTCCGCGCCCGGACTGTCGATCGCACCGGCGAGGTGCACGGGGTTGTTGGCGACGATGCCCATCGGACGGCCCTCGACGCGCGCCAGCGCCGTCACCATCCCCGGGCCGAAGGCGCGCCGCAGCTCGAGCACCGAGTCCGTGTCGGCGAGCCCCTCGATCACGCGCCGCACGTCGTACACGCGCAGGCGGTTCTCCGGGATCACCTGGCGCAAGAGCCGCGGATCCGGCGCCGATCCACCCGGGACCGCGCCCTGGAAGTAGGCGAGGTAGCGCTTCGCCACGGCGACCGCCTCCGCCTCGTCCTCGACCGGCAGGTCGACGACCCCGTTCGGGATCTGCACCTCCATCGGCCCCACCTCTTCGGGCCGGAACACGCCGAGGCCTCCGCCCTCGATCATCGCGGGGCCGCCCATCCCGATGTTCGAGTCGGCGGTCGCGATCACGACGTCGCAGCAACCGAGCAGCGCCGCGTTGCCGGCGAAGCAGCGGCCGGAGTTGATGCCCACGAGCGGCACCCAGGCCGACAGCGCGCCCCAGTCCTGGAACGTCGTGCAGTCGAGGCCCGTCACGCCCGCGCCGTCGGTATCACCGGGCCGGCCGCCGCCGCCCTCGGTGAAGATCACCACCGGCAGGCGCCAGCGCTGGGCCAGCTCGAACAGCCGGTCCTTCTTGCGGTGGTTCTGGAGACCCTGGGTGCCGGCGAGCACCGTGTAGTCGTAGGAGACCACCAGGGCGCGGGCGCGCTCGCCGCCGAACAGGTCGGCGTTGATCGTGCCGAGACCTCCGACCAGACCGTCGGCGGGGGTGCGCGCCGCGAGCTCCTCCGCGGTGCGGCGCCGCCGCTGGGCGGCGACCACCAGCGGGCCGTACTCGACGAAGCTGCCCGGGTCGCACAGGTCCTCGACGTTCTCGCGCGCCGTGCGCTGGCCGGTCTTGCGCCGGCGGGCCACTGCGTCGGGCCGCCGGGCGTCGAGCCCGATCGCGTGGCGCTCGATCACCTCGGCCAGGTCCGGGCGCACCGCGTCGGGATCGACCGCGGTCACCGCCACCTCCCCGGACTCGGCGACTTCGGCCTCCTCGATCGACACCAGCAGGTGTCCCTCGAGGACGGTGTCCCCGGCCACCGCGCCCACCTGGAGCACCACGCCGCTGCACGGCGCCTCGAGCACGTGCTCCATCTTCATCGCCTCGAGGACGGCGAGCGCGCCTCCCGCCACGACCGCGTCGCCCGGAGCCACGGCGATGCTCACGATCGTGCCCTGGAGCGGCGCACGCACCGCGAGCGCCCCCGCCACCTCGGCGCCGCGCGCCGCGGACCGCGCGCCCGGCGTCTTGCCGTGGACGAGCACGGCCAGCGGGTCACCCCCGTCGATCTGCGCACCGGCCCGTCCGGAGGGCGAGGGCGCCTGCTCGGGCGCACCCTCCTCCAGATACAGCCGCGCGTGCTCCTCCTCCGCCGACGCGACCAGCTCGGCCGCGTTCTCTTCGACGAAGCGCGTGGTGACGCGCTGCTCCACCAGCGCCGGGTGGCGCAACAGGGCCTGGAGCAGACCCCGGTTGGTCTCGACACCCTCGATGCGGAGCTCGCACAGCGCCCGGTAGGCCAGCGCGACCGCGTCCTCGAAGCGCGACGACGGCGAGTGCACGATCACCTTCGCGAGCAGCGAGTCGAAGCGCGGGTTGGTGCGGTAGCCGACGTGGGCCGCCGTGTCCGTGCGCACGCCCGGTCCACCCGGCGGCTCGAAGGCGGTGAGCACGCCCGAGGCGGGCAGCGGCATGCCGTCCTTCTTGCGCAGCTTCTCGGTGTTGATCCGAAGCTGGATCGCGTGGCCGCGCGGCGCCGGCGCGCGGTCCGGATCGAAGCCGAGCTCGGCCAGCGTGCGGCCCTCGGCCAGGTCGAGCTGGAGCGCGACGAGATCGACCCCCATCACCTCCTCGGTGACCGTGTGCTCCACCTGGAGCCGCGCGTTGGCCTCGATGAAGAAGAAGTGCTCGGGCCGGTCGGCGTCCACCAGGAACTCGACCGTCCCCAGGCTCGTGTAGTCGGCAGCGCGCGCCAGGGCGACGGCCGCGTCCACCAGGCGCGCGCGCAGGGACGGCGCGAGCCACGGTGCCGGCGCCATCTCGACCAGCTTCTGGTGACGGCGCTGGAGGCTGCACTCGCGCTCGCCGAAGTGCACCACGCAGCCCGAGGCGTCGCCCGCGACCTGCACCTCGACGTGCCGCGCGCGCGGGAGCCAGCGCTCCACATAGAGCTCGCCGTTGCCGAAGGCGGCCGCGGCCTCGCTCGCGCAGCGCGCGAAGGCGGCGTCCAGCTCGCCGGGCGCGTGGACGGGCTTCACGCCGCGCCCGCCGCCCCCGGACACCGCCTTGATCATCAGCGAGCCGCCCGCGCCGAGCCCCGCGAAGAAGGCGCGCGCCTGCTCGAGCGTCGTCGGGCCGGAGGTGCCCTCGATCACCGGAACACCGCAGCGCTGGGCGAGGCCCCGGGCACGCGCCTTGTCGCCGAAGAGCTCGAGCGACTCGGGCGACGGACCGACGAACACGAGACCGGCGTCGCCGCAGGCGCGCGCGAAGGCGGCGCTCTCCGAGAGGAAGCCGTAGCCCGGGTGCACGGCGTCGCAGCCGGCGGCGCGCGCCGCGTCGAGGATCCCCTCCACGTCGAGGTAGGCGGCCGCGCCCTCTCCGCGCAGCGGCTGGGCCGCATCGGCCTTGCGCGTGTGGAGGGCGTGGGCCTCGTCCTCGGAGTACAGGGCGACGCTGCGCAGGCCGCGCGCCGCTGCGGCCCGCATCACGCGGATCGCGATCTCGCCGCGATTGGCGACCAGCAGACTGCGAAGCGGCTTCTCGAGCGGCATGACACCTCGGCCGGAACGGACCCTCCCGGGCCCGCGCGCGGCCCTAGGAATGCCACATCCGGTCGAGCGCCGCCCCAACGGCCGCTACCGGCTCGCCGAGCATGGAGGGAAGGGCCATGCCCAGGCCGTCGATCACGAACTGGATGGCGATCGCGGCGATCAGCAGTCCCATCAGCCGACCGACCACGGTCAGCGCGATCGGACCCAGGTACTTCGAGTAGGTGACGGCAACCCAGAACATCCCGAAGGTGAGGCCGTAGACGAGAACCACCATCGTCACGAGCAGCCCCACCTGGAGCGCGCCCGCCGCCTCGTTGTGCAGCAGGATGCCGGTCGTGATCGCCCCCGGCCCGCACAAGAGCGGCACTCCGAGCGGGGTGATCGCCGCGTCGTTCTTCCCGAGCGCCTCGCTGCGCTCCTCTGCGGTGAGCCGGCGGCGCTCGCCCTCCAGCATCCGGAAGGCGATGCGCAGAATCACGAAGCCCCCCGCGATCTGGAGGGCCGGGACGGAGATGCGCAGCGCCGCGAGCAGGCGCGCGCCGAGCAGCGCGAAGGCGAGCATCGACGCCAGCGCGACGAGGCAGGCGCGCCTCGCGGTGGCGACCCGATCGGCGGCGTCCTGCTCCTCGGTGAGCGCCAGGAAGGTGGGCACCGTGGCGAAGGGGCTCAGGATGGCGAACAGGGATCCGAAGGCGAGCAACGCGTAGCTGAGCGGATTCACGCGCGAAGGGGTAGGACGCGGAGCCCCCCGGGTCAAACCTCGGGCGCCCTCAATCCGGATGCCGGATCGGCCGATCCGCCATTGGAGCACCTGCATCCCCGGAGACCCGCACCCTGGACGATCTCACGACACCCTTCCGGCTCCGCTTCGACCGCAGCCGAGCGCTCGACCTCCCGGCCCAGATCGAGGAGTGCGCCGACTACCTCCAGAACCCGCAGATCCTGCTGACCGAGTTCATGGAGTCCTACTACTGGGTCGAGGGGAAGCTGGATCCCGAGCGGCACGACGAGCAGCTCGAGGCGAGCACGGCCGAGCTGGTGCTGGAGCCCTTCTTCGACTCCCTGGAGCTGCGCGTGCTGGCGCGAGGGCAGGTGGAGACGATCCGCTGCGTGGCCGGCGCCTTCGCGCCATTGCCCGGAGAGCTGCATCCGGCCCTGGAGCAGCGAGGTCTCGACTACGTGGGCGTCCGGGAGGGATCGGAACGTCTGGTGCTCGGGGTGACCGACGCGGTCGCCGAGCTCACTCCCTTCTGCCTGCTGCTGCGCGCGCTCAATTGCCTGGCCGAGCTGGCGCCGCCCTTCCAGATGACCCGCCTGCGGCGACACGTGCTGCGGGACCGGGTCGATCCGGAGGGCGTCTTCGACATCCAGATCGGCATGTCGCAGCGCGGGCGCTCGGAGCTGGAGACGTCGCTCTTGATGCTGACCCGCGACCTGGCCGAGATGTTCAAGACGCGGGTGGCGGAGGAGCCCCAGTTCGAGGGCTCGATCGGTCGCATCGAGTGCCTCGAGCTCGGCGAGAACGCGACCGGCCCCGAGGGCACCCTGCGCGTCCTGTGGCGGGCGTAGTCCGAGCCGGCCCGGTCAATCGGGGCCGGAGGCGACCGGGGCCAGGGCCATCGCCGCGGGGAGGACGGCGACGACGGCGACCAGGGCGCCGAGGATCGCCAGCCCGGCCAGCATGCCGAAGTGCGCGATCGTGCTCCAGGAAGAGAGCATCAGCGCGAAGAATCCGACGGCGAGCGCCAGCGACGTCGTGACGACGGCGCGGCCCACGCGCAGGACGGCGTCGCCCATCGCGTCGGCGCGCGAACGGCCGCTCGTGCGCAGGCGCCGGTAGACCGAGAGCAGGTGGATGCAGTCGTCGACGGCGATGCCGATCACCACCGCCGCCACCATCGCGCTGCCCACGTCGAGCGGCGCGCCGAGCCAGCCCATCGCACCGAGCGTCGCCACCACCGGCACCACCGTCGGCACGAGCGCCAACAGGGCGAGGCGGAGCGAGCGCAGGAACACGGCGACCATCGCCAGCACCACCACGGCCGCCGTCGCGAAGCTCCACAGCTGGGTGCGCTGGATCTCGTCGATCATCTCGTGCACCACCGCGAAGGGACCGGTGAGCTCGTAGTGCCAGCCGGCGGGAAGGGTGTCGGCGAGGCGGCTGTCGACCTCGTCGACCACCGCGCGCATCCGGTCCTGGGGCATCTTCTCCGACTCGAGGGAGACGCGGTAGCGATCGCGACGGGCGTCGATCCAGCGGGCCAGCACGGCGGGATCCTGGTCGTCGAGCGCCGCCGCGATCTCGTCCACCTCCACCTCGCGCCCGGGCAGGCGGTTCCAGAACGGGTCGTCGTCGCTCGCGAGCTGATTGACCAGGGAGAACCAATCCACCGCCGAGCGCGCCGGTCCGAGACCCTCCACCCGACCGAGCGAGTTCGCGACCGCCTCCACGACGCGCAGGGATTCGGGCGCGTGCAACGACGTGCCGGCCGGCGGCGCGAGCGTCACCTCGAGCGTGTCGGGCCGGCGCAGACGGTCGCGCACCTGATGGGCCCAGCGCACGACGCGGCTGTCGCGCCCGTAGAGGTCCTCGAAGCTCGCGTCCACGCGCAGCGAGAGAGCTCCCCAGCCGAGGCCCGCTCCGAGCAGCGCGGTCGCCACCAGCACCGCGCGCGCGTGGTGCTGGGCCCCGCTCACGACGCGGCGCAGGGCGGCGTCCCAGCGCGCCGCGGCGGCCGCCGCCGGCGCGTGGACGAGCGGCAGCCGCAGCGCCAGCAGGGGCAGCAAGGTGAAGGTCAGCAGCAGCGCCGCGCAGACACCGAAGGCCGCGGCCAGGCCGAAGCGGTCGAAGCTCTGCAGGTCGCTGGTCGCGAAGGAGGCGAAGCCGGCGGCGGTGGTGAGCGAGGTGACGATGCACGCCCCGCCCACGTCGCGCACCGCGCCGAGCAGCAGCTCGCGCTTGGGACGCCCGGGATGGTCCGCCGCGTCGCCGGCGAGCCGAGCGAGCAGGTGGATGACGTCGCCGACGCCGATCACGAGCAGCAGCGGCGGCAGCGCCTGGGTGACCGAGTTCTGCGGCCAGCCGAGCCACCCCATCGCGCCGAAGGTCCACAGCACGCTCACTCCCACCGTGGCGAGCGCCGCGACGGCGACCGACAGCGATCGGAACAGCGCGACGAACACGCCACCGACGAGCACGATCATCACCGGGATCAGGCGGCCCGTGTCGGCCTGGAGCTCACCGCCCGCCACCACGAACTCCACCGGACCGCCGACGCGCTGGAAGCGGTAGCCGCGTGCCTCCTGGGGAGCGAGCGCCGCGTCGAGCGCCGCGTAGGCCGCCGTCTGGTCGCGGCTGTTCGAGGACGCCACCTCCACGACGATCGCCCCGACGCGGCCGTCCTCGCTCACGAGCTGGCGCGGCCACAGCGAGTCCTGGAGAGCGCGCAGCGCGAGGGCCTCCCGATCCTCCACGACCGCTCCGGCCTCGACGAGGCGGCGGGCGCGGACGCCGGCGTCGCCGTCGGGGACGAGCAGCGGGCTGGTGGCGACGCTCTCCACTCGCCGGATCGACGGCTCGCCGCGCAACGCCTCGGCGATCGCCGCCGCGGTATGCAGCGCGTCCGGATCGAACACGCTGTCGCAGCGCTGCGTCTGGGCGCAGTCGTAGACGGCGGCCAGCGGGAAGCCGCCGTCGAAGCCCTCCAGGAAGGCGTCCAGGCGAGCGACCGCCGGATGGCGGTGGCCGAGCAGGCTCCGGTAGCCGACGTCGGTCTCCAGCCGCGACATCCCCAGCGCCGCGAGCGCCGTGGCGACCGCCAGCACGAGGAGCACCGCGCGGGGTCGGTCGAGGGCGAGGCGCGTCAGGCGTTCCACGGCGAGCTCCCGAATCCGTCCGCCCGGTCCCCGGCGCGCCCGGAGCCCGATTCTCGATCCGCGTGCCACCTGTACGACCGGCGATCGCGAGTGGATCCCCCGGACTCCGTGGCGGACGCCCGCGATCGCGGGTGCCGGAGGCTAGCTTCTCGCAGAACCGCGTCTCACCTCCGTCGGCGGGGGCGCTACGTTCCGCTTCGGGCGCGCGCGCGACGGGGGCCGAGCGCCTTTCCGCCTGGGGGTCCGGCGACATGCGTATCGCGGCCGTGGGTCGCGCCCTGCCCGACTACTACTACGAACAGAGCGAGCTGCTCGCGGCGCTCCAGGACGCGTTCGGCGATCGTCTCCACAACGCGGGTCGGCTCGAGCGTCTCCACCGCAACGTCTGCGTCGCAGGACGCCACCTCGCGCTTCCGATCGACGAGTACGAGAAGCTCGATTCCTTCACCGCCGCCAACGACGCCTTCCTGCGCTGCGCGACGCCGCTGGGAAGTCGCGCCCTGGTCGACGCCCTGTCGCGCGCCGGTCTGGCCGCACATCGGATCGATCACCTGTTCTTCGTGACGGTCACCGGGGTCGCCACGCCCTCGATCGACGCCCGGATCGCCACCCGGGTGGGTCTGCGTCGAGACGTGAAGCGCACCCCGATCTTCGGGCTCGGCTGCGTGGCCGGCGCCGCCGGCATCGCGCGCGCCGCCGACTACCTGCGCGGCCACCCGGGCGGGATCGTCGCCCTGCTGTCCGTGGAGCTGTGCACGCTGACGCTGCAGCGCCGGGATCTCTCCGTCTCCAACCTGATCGCCAGCGCCCTGTTCGGCGATGGCGCCGCCGCCGTGATCCTCACCGGGAGCGACGTCCCCGGCGACGGCCCGCAGGTGGTCGCCTCGCGCTCGGTGCTCTATCCCGACACCGAGCACGTGATGGGCTGGAACGTCACCAGCGAGGGCTTCCGCGTCGTGCTCTCCGGCGACGTTCCGCGCATCGCCCTCGGCATCCGCCCCGACGTCGACGAGTTCCTCGCCGAGCACGGCCTGGTCCTCGACGACATCGAGAGCTTCGTCTGTCACCCCGGCGGTCCTCGGGTTCTCGAGGCGTTCGAGCAGGCGTTCGATCGGCCGCGCGACGCCTTCGCTCTCACCTGGCAGAGCCTGTCCCGGGTGGGAAACCTCTCCAGCGCGTCGGTGCTGCTCGTGCTCGGCGACACGATCGCCGAGCGCCGCCCGCGCGCGGGCAGCCCGGGCCTGCTGATCTCGATGGGCCCCGGCTTCTGCGCCGAGCTGGTGCTGCTGCGATGGTGAGCGCCTATACGATGCTCGTGGCCCTGGTCGCCGTGCAGCGCCTCGCGGAGCTCCAGCTGAGCCGACGCCACTCGGACCGGGCGCGTGCGCGGGGCGGCGTCGAGTACGGGCGAGCCCACTACCCGGCGATGGTTCTCCTGCACACGGCCTTCCTGACGGGATGCGTCCTGGAGGTCGCGCTGCTGGACCGCCCCTTCCGCCCTGCTCTCGCCGCCGCCATGGCCATCCTGTTCGCCGCCGCCACGGCGCTGCGGCTGTGGTGCATCACGTCCCTGGGGCCCTTCTGGACGACGCGGATCTGGGTCGTGCCCGGCGCCTCCCTCGTGGAGCGCGGTCCCTACGCCTTCCTGCGCCACCCCAACTATCTCGCCGTCGCGGTGGAGGGCGTCGCCCTGCCCCTGCTGCACGGAGCCTGGATCACGGCCACGGCGTTCACGCTGGCGAACGCCGCGCTGATGTCCGTGCGCATCCCCTGCGAGGACCGCGCCCTCGCCGGTGCCCGGGCGGCGCCGCAGCGGGAATCCCGTGCGCGTCGGATCGGCGAGACCGCCGAAGACGACCTTGCCTGACGCGGTCCGGGTGGATCTCGCGATCTGCGGCGGCGGCCCGGCGGGCCTGGCCACCGCGATCCACGCCGCCCGGGCCGGGCTGCGCGCGGTCGTGTGCGACGCGCGCCCGCTTCCCCTGGACAAGGCGTGCGGGGAGGGTGTCATGCCCGCCGGCGTGGCGGCCCTCGACGCGATGGGAGTGCGCGTGCCGGCGGCGTCGCGCGCGGCGTTCCTGGGCATCCGCTACGTCGAGCAGGGCCGCGTCGCCGAGGGCCGCTTTCGCTCGGGCGAGGGCTGGGGCGTCCGGCGCACGGCGCTGGTCGTCGGTCTCGCCGAGCGCGCGCGCGAGCTGGGTGTGGAGCTGCGCTACGGCTGTCCGCTGACGCGTTGGCGTCGCGAGCCCGGCGGCGGGATCGCCGCCGACACCTCCGGAGGCGCGTTGCGGGCGCCGCTTCTGGTCGGCGCCGACGGTCTGCACAGCCGGATCCGCCGGGAGGCCGGGCTCGCCCGGGCCTGGCGCGGCGCGCGCCGACTCGGCCTGCGGCTCCACTTCGACGTCACCCCCTGGAGCCGCTGCGTCGAAGTACACCTGGCCGGCGACGTCGAGGCCTACGTCACGCCGGTCGGGCCTAGCGAGGTCGGCGTCGCGCTGATGTGGAACGGCGACGAGCGTCGCCAGCAGGAGCTGATGGCGGCGTTCCCCGCGCTGCGCGAGCGCCTGCTCGACGCGCCCCAGAGCAGCGAGCCGCGCGGCGCCGGCCCCTTCCGCCAGGGCGTGCGCCGGCGCTTCGCCCCGGGCGTCGCCCTGGTGGGCGACGCCGCCGGCTACCTCGACCCGCTGACCGGCGAGGGGATCGCCCTCGGTCTGCTCACGGCGGGCGCCCTGGTCGACACCGTCGCCGCGAGCAGGCCCCTGGCCGAGTACGAGCGCGCCTACCGCCGGCTGTCGCGGAACTACTACCGGCTCACGCGCCTGCTCCTGGCGATCGCGCCGAGGCGCGGCCTGCGGCGCCGGATGATCGCCAGCCTCGCCCGCCACCCGGACCTGTTCACCCACCTGCTGGAGGTGAGCGACGGTCGCGCGACCCTGCGCGGTCTGGGAGCCGGGGGCGCGGCCCGCCTGCTCGGCGGACTGCTGGCGGACCCCCCAGCGCCGGCAGATCACAGCGGCGACGGCGGTCCCGGAATCTCCCGGTCGATCGTCTGCTCGCGCTCGCGGTCGGAGCGCTCGAAATCGCACAGCTCGCGGGCGTGGGGGAACACCGCCTCGTAGGCCTGCTTCACGAAGATCTTCGCCTGGTCCTCGAGGGTCTCGTAGGGACCGTAGGAGAGTCCGTTGTACATCGTCGGGATCTTCTGCCGGGACGCGCTCGGCTCCACCGCCTCGCCGTCGCGCTGGAACACCGTGACCCCCGGGTCGTAGCCCTCGTTCATGTTGCGCGCCGAGAGCAGGGCGCTGAAGATGTAGCCGTCGCCGTGCGAGTTGTCCGAGGCCAGAATCATCAGCGACCAGTAGGCGTCCTGGTTCGAGCGCGTGACCCGCACTCCGTACCGCTCGAACTCCCGCTCCATCGCGCGCGCCACCCGGTCCGCGACCTCGATCTCGCCGTGCCGGGAGTAGTCGATCAGGATGGTCATGAAGTCGCACTGGACACGCTGGTCCGCGTCGCTGCCGGGCGGCGGCTCGGAGCTGCGGAAGGGCAGGTCCGGGATCCGGATCACGAGCGTCTGACCGCAGCCGGAGACGACCAGCCAGAGTCCGAGAGCGAGCGCGATCGACCCCCTGTTCATGCCCGAATCGCCCGCCTTTCGCGCCGTCTCGCGCCGAGAGCCCGCCCGGACGGGTCTCCTATCGTATCCGCTGCGCCCTGCAAGCCCGTCGGGTCGCCGCACGTGGAGGAGGCGCGGTAGCCTCGTCGGCCGCCGACCGCCTTCCGCCCGGGAGCCTACCTTGCGCCGCCTCGCCCTCCTGCTCTCGCTCGCCCTCGTCGCCCTGCCCTGGAGCGCCGCGGCGAAGCGCACCCACTACGACGTCGACTACGTGGTGGGCTTCGCGCCGGCGGAAGGACTGGCCGCCGTGACGATCACCGTGAAGCCCCACGACGGCCGTCTGGTGAGCCTGCGCCTGCGGATGGCCGCGAAGCGTTACGTCGACGTCACGGGCGACGGGTCCGTCGAGCGCGAGGGCGATCACGTGCTCTGGAAGCCGCCCTCGGCCGGCGGGTCTCTGCACTACCGCTACCGCGTCGATCACGAGCGCCGCGGCGGCGGCTTCGACGCGCGCATCACCCCCGACTGGGTGATCCTGCGCGGCGACGATCTGGTGCCGCCTGCGGCGATCGTGACCTCGAAGGGCGCCGACTCCCGTGCGCGACTGCGCTTCGAGCTGCCCAAGGGCTGGACCAACGTCGACACGCCCTACCTGCTGGCGCGCAACGGACACGAGTTCGTGGTGGTCGACCCGAAGCGCCGCTTCGACCGTCCGGTGGGGTGGATGATCGCCGGTGCGGTGGGGACGCGCCGCGAGTTTCTGGTCGGTACCGAGCTCAGCGTCGCCGGGCCGAAGGGCGACGACGTGCGGCGCAATGACATCCTGGCCTTCGCCAACCTCACACTCCCCGAGTTCAAGCGCGCGTTCGGCGTCATGCCCCGCAAGCTGCTGATCGTGAGCGCGGACGACCCGATGTGGCGCGGCGGTCTGTCGGGACCGCGCTCGCTGTTCCTGCACGCCGATCGGCCCCTGATCAGCGAGAACGGCACCAGCAGCCTCACCCACGAGCTCACCCACGTGATCACGCGGATCCGGGGCGCCGGCGACGACGACTGGATCGCGGAGGGCATCGCCGAGTACTACTCGATCGAGCTGCCGCGCCGCTGCGGGCTGCTCAGCGCCAGCCGCTACCAGAAGGCGCTCGAGTGGATGGGCGACTTCGGGAAGAACGTCGACAGCCTCCTCACGCGCCGGGCCTCGGGACGGGTGACGGCTCGCGCGGTGCTGCTGCTGCACCGCCTCGACCAGGAGATCGCCGAGAAGAGCGAGGAGGAGAAGAGCCTGGACGACGTCGTCCGCGCCCTGATCCCGGTGCACACGGTCTCGCGGGAGGATCTGCGCCGCCTCGTCGCGGAGCTGATCGGCGGCCCCTCCCAGGTGCTCGCGTCGCCCCTGCTCGGC
Organism: uncultured Spirochaetales bacterium; assembly: GCA_964653555.1. Lineage (GTDB taxonomy): Bacteria > Myxococcota_A > UBA9160 > UBA9160 > SMWR01 > JAHEJV01. Next base: position 58,954 of record CAZZFT010000006.1, read on the forward strand.
CCCGCGATCGCCGCGCCGACCCCCTGAAACGAGCCGCTACTCGGGCGCCAGCAGGCGCACCTGCTCGCGCGGATCGAGGACCTCCTCGACCAGGCCGAGGATGGCCGTGTCGAGACCGGCGTCGAAGTACTCCTGGATGCGCGCGCGGCACGCGTCGGGGGTTCCGTGGATGTAGAGGCGGTCGCAGGCCTCATCCGAGAGCGCCGCGCGGGCCCCCTTGACGTCGCCCGCGCCCCAGCACTTCCACATCGGGGCGAAGTAGCGCTCGTTGCCGAGCCACTCCTGGTGACGGCGGTAGGTGGGCACCGACAGATAGGGGGCCAGGGAGTAGCGCGCGACTGTCCGCACCTTCTCGACGTCTTGTGTCGGGCACACGTAGATGCGCGCCGCGATCTCCTTGCCGTCCCCGTGCTTGCGCACCAGCGGCGCCGACTTTGCGACGTCCTCCGGTGTCACGTAGTTGAGGATCGCGCCGTCGGCCTCGCGTCCCGCCATCTCGAGCATCCCCGGGCGCAGCGCCGCCACCAGGATCGGCGGCGGAAACTCGACCTTCCGGCGCAGCTTGAAGCCGCGCACCGAGAAGGTGTCGTAGTCGCGGTTCGCGTCCTCGCCGGCGAGTGCGGCGCGCAGGAAGCGGACGGTGTCGCGCGTCTGGTGGAAGGGCTTCTCGAAGGGGCGCGCGTTCTGGTAGGAGACGATGTACTCGGAGGAGCTACCCAGCCCGATCGCGCAGTGGCCCGGCGCGGCCTCGGCGAGCGCGGCCGCGCTCATCGCGAGCACCGCGGGGCCACGCGTCTGCACCGGCAGGATCGCGATGCCCAGGCGCATCGTCGGTGCCCACTGGGAGGCCAGCGCCAGGGGCACGAAGCCGTCGAGGTCCTGGGCCTCGCTGGTCCAGAGGTCCGCGTAGCCGAGCGCTTCCAGCTCGCGCACGAAGCTGGCCTGTCCGCCGAGCTTCTCGCCCTGGAGCGGAAACGAGATGCCGGTGCGCGGCCCGCGCGCCACTAGTCCGAGACCTGCTCGTAGCCGAGCTCGCGCAGCGCGCCGCGGATCTTCGCCGCCGCCGCATCCAGCGCCTCGGGCTTCGGGTTCGGATCCGCGTTGGCGAAGTTCAGGTCGGCGATCGCGTCGATCGGGATCAGGTGGACGTGCACGTGAGGCACTTCGATGCCCACGATCGCCTGACCGACGCGGGTGGGCGCGAAGGCGCGCTGGATCGCGCGTCCCACGCCGTGACACACGGTCATCACGTGACGCGCCAGGTCGGGATCGAGCTCGATCCAGTGATCGACCTCCTCGCGCGGCACCACGAGCGTGTGTCCGGGCTTCACCGGATTGATGGTCAGGAAGGCGACGGCCCGCTCGTCGCGCCACACGAAGCGGCCCGGAAGCTCGCCGCGGATGATCTTCGTGAAGATGCTCGCCATGGTCTCCTCGCGCAGTTGGGAGGTCCGAGTCGGAAACGCGGATTCTACCCCGAAGACGGGCTGCGGAGCCGTATCCTGTGCGCCCGACACGGAGCCCCTCATTCGCCCCTCCCCCCTCGCAGGTCCGCGCCCCCTCCCCGCCGTCGAGCCGATGCCGCCGGTGGCCTCCGGCCGCTGGCCGCTGATCGGCTCGGCGCCCGCCCTGCTGCGGCGTCCGACGCAGTTCCTGCTGCGCGAGCGCGCGACGCACGGCGACACCTTCGTCGTGGACGTGTTCGGATACCGGCTCTTCTTCGTGTTCTCCGCCGAGGGCGTGCGCAGTCTCTACGCTCTTCCGGAAGAGCAGGCGAGCTTCGGCATCGCCACCTACACGCTCGTGTTCCGGCACAAGATCCCGCTCGAGCTGGCGATGGGCCGCCGCAACCGGCCCCACGACCTGTTCGGCAACCAGGAGGTGGAGGGCTACCTCGCCCACCTGGAGCGGGCCGTCGAGGGCGAGCTCGGCGAGCTGGGGCCTTCGGGGCGCTTCGAGGCGTTCCGCTGGGCGCGCCGCCTGGGTCACCGGCTGGGGCTCGCCAGCTGGGCGGGCCCGGAGGCGGTGTCGCCGCAGCGCCTGGAGCGACTGGTCCCGCTCTTCGATCGACTCGACACCTCCGACTCCTTCGTGCGCCCCTGGCGGGCCGTGTTCGCCACGGCCACGGGAAAGCGGATCGAGAGGAGCGCCATGCGCGGCATCGAGGCGGTGATCGCCGAGATCCTCGGCGAACGCGCGCGGGCGCGCCAGCGACCGGGCGACTTCCTCGACCAGATCGCCGACTCCTGGTCCGATCTTCCCGCGCAGCAGCGCGCGGTGCAGGTGGCACGCGACGTGATGATCATCCACATGGGCGCGCAGTCGAACCTCTACGCCGCGATCGCCTGGACGCTGGTGAACCTGCTGCTGAGGCCGGATCTGTTGCGGCGCGTCGAGGGCGGCGACGACGCGCTGCTCGAGCAGTGCGCGAACGAGTCGATTCGGATGGCGCAGAACTCGCTCACGCTGCGCCAGGTGCTGCGGCCGCTGGAGCTGGACGACGGGAGCCGCCGCTACCGCCTGGCCCCGGGCGTGTTCGTCGCGACCATGCTGTCGGTGAACAACACCCGCGCCGCGCCCGGGCTCGAGGTCTTCGATCCGTCCCACTACGAGGGCCGGCGCCTGTCCTCCCGTGTGCCGCTCGCATCGCGAGAGCTGGTCAGCACCTTCGGTCACGGTCGCCACTCCTGTCCCGCTCAGCGCTTCTCGATCTCGGCGATCCGCATCGCGCTGCGGCGCCTGCTCGAGCGCTACGAGCTCGAGCCGCTGTTCACCGAGGCGCGACCCCGGCCGCGCCAGCTCGGCGCGGTGGCCCGCGCCGCGCGTCCCTGTCGCGTGGCCTACCGGCAACGCGCGGCCGCCCCGGTCTCGGGTTGGCGGGGAGTCGCCGAGCGCGATACAAGCGACCCCCCATGCCCGAGATCGAGACGACGCCGCGCCCGCCCCTGGGGCTGCGACGGGGAGCGAACGTCGACGGCGAGCTGCTCGCGGCGATCGCGTCTCGAGATCCGCGAGCGCCGCGGGCGATCTACGATCGCCACGCGGGCTATGCCTTCGCCGTCGCGCTGCGCATCCTCCGGGACCGCGAAGAGGCCGAGGAGGCGGTCCAGGATGCGATCTGGCAGATCTGGACGGGACGCTTCCGCTACGACCCCCTGCGTGGGCGCTTCCGCACCTGGCTGTTCGCGATCGCGCGGGGCCGCGCGCTCGATCGACTGCGCCGGCGCCGGCGGATGCAGGCGCCGAGCGCCGCGGATCCTCGCGCGGGCGGGGAGCCGAACGGGGTCGCGCCCGCGGGCCACGAGCTGCTCGCGGCGCTCTCTGCCGAGCAGCGCGACGCGATCACCCTCGCCTTCTATCTGGGCATGCCCCGGACGGAGATCGCGAAACGCCTCGGCGAGCCTCCCGACGCGGTGAGGCATCTCCTGCGAGAGGGGCTGCTCGCTTTGCGCGATGCTCTCGCGGAGTCGGAAGCCGCGCCGTGAGCGATCACGAGCTCCTCCGCGAGCAGGCAGCGCTCCACCTCCTGGGCGCGCTCGAGGAGGACGAGGCCGCGGCCTTCGAGGCGCACCTGGCCGGCGGCTGCCGGATCTGCGAGGGGGAGCTGGCGGCGCTGCGGCCCGCGATCGACGCCCTCGCCGAAGCGGTCGCTCCCCTCGAGCCGAGCCCGGAGCTGCGCGTGCGGGTGCTGCGCTGGGGGCGGGGCATCGTGGAGCCCCCGGCGGCGAGCCCCTCGCACCGGAGGCGACGCCTTCCGGTGTGGGCTGCGGTGGCGGCGGTGGCGCTCGGCGCCCTGGGGATCCGGATGGTCGACGAGCTGCAGCACGCGCGAGAGAGCGCTCGGGCGCTGGAGGCCGTTCTCGCCTCGGAGCAGGCGGCGCTGACGGATGCGCGCGCGCAGCTCGCGACGGCGAACGAGGCGCGCGCGCAGCTCGCAGCCGAGGTCGAGCGCTACGAGGACACCTTCCGCGTGCTGACCGCCCCCGCCACGCGCGCGCTCGAGCTCGAAGACCAGGACCCGAACGGCTCCGCCCGCGCCCGCGCCTACGTGAGCCCGGAGACCGGCACGCTGGTCCTGTACGCCTACGGCCTGCCCCCGCTGCCCGAGGATCGGGTGTACCAGGCCTGGGTGGTCCCGGACGGTCCCCCGCTACCCGCCGGCCTGCTCGCGCCCTCGGCCGACGGCGTGGCCCGGCACGAGGCGACGAATCTGGTCGGCCTCGATGCGCCGGTCGCGGTGACCGTGACGATCGAGCCCGCGGGCGGAGGACCCGCGCCGACGGGGCCGACGGTGCTCGCGGGTCGATGAGGCCGGGGCGCTCGCGAGCGAGGCTTCGCCGGGCCGCCCGCTCGGCCGCGCTCCTGGCGCTGGCGGGCGCGACCGCCTGCGCTTCCGCCCTGGTCAGCGAGCCGCGCGGCTGGCTCGAGGTGCGCTCGCAGAACTTCGTGATCTACACCGACCTCGAGGGCGAGCCCGCCCGGGAGCTCGCGGTCGATCTGGAGATCTTCCGCGCCGCGGTGCTGCACTTCACGAACGTCGAGCGTCTCGACTCGCCGATCCCGATCCACATCTTCGCCTTCTCGCGACAGGGTACGTACGGACGCATCCGGCCCACCCGCCGCGCGGCGGGCTTCGTCCTCGCGAACCCGCGCGGCTACGACATCGCCTTCGCCGGCGGCGCTCGTAACGGATACCGCCCGACCCTCTACCACGAGTACGTGCACTTCCTGGTGCGCAACCAGCCGACGCTGCTCTATCCCGCGTGGTACGACGAGGGCTTCGCCGAGTTCCTGAGCACCGTCGAGCAGGATGGATCGCAGCTGGTCGTGGGGAGCACACCCCCGCACTGGGCTCCCTGGCTGATCCACGCGCCGCCGCTCCCGATCGAGGATCTGCTGGACTCCTCGGGCTTCGAGCAGCTCGACGACTCCGCGTTCGCGCGCTTCTACGCCTGGTCGTGGCTGCTCGTGCACTACCTGTCGATGGACCTCGAGTACCCGCCGGGCGACCGGTTCATCTTTCACATGGAGCGCTACATCCACGAGCTCGAGAGCGGGCGCAGCGAGCCGGAGGCCTTCGAGATCGCCTGGGGCTTCGACACGGCGGAGCTCGAGCGACGCCTCCAGGGGCTGCTCCGGGACGGCGTGGCTCGGGGGGCCCTGCCGATCGAGCGGCTCGACTTCGAGCGCGAGGTCGCCTCGACGCCCCTCGCCGTGGAGGACGCCGCCACGCGAATCGGCGAGCTGGCGCTGCACAGCGGGAAGTCCGCCGTCGCCCGCAGCTATTTCGCCCTGGCCCTGGAGCGCGATCCCGACGCCTACCGCGCGCTGGCGGGGCTGAGCGACACCTTCGCAGCCGAAGAGGAATGGGATCGAGCGCAAGCGCTGATCGATCGGGCCCTGGCCCTGGCGCCGGAGGACGCGCCGACCCGTCTGGACCACGGCGAGTTCTGGCTGTTGCGCGCGTCCCAGGCGGCGGATCCGAACCAGCGCGCCGACTGGCTGACGCGGGCGCGGTCCGACTTCGAGGTCGTGCTCGAGCGGGATCCCTCGCAGGTGGAGGCGCTGACGGTGCTGGGCGCGAGCCATCTGGAACCCGGCGAGGACCCCTCCCTGGCGCTCGCACCCCTCGAGCAGGCCGTCGCGATCCTGCCCCGCGACGGAATCGTCCTGTCCCAGCTGATGCGCGCCTACGCGGCCCTCGGCCGGCAGGAGGACGCGCAGCACATCGCGCGCCGGCTGCTCGTCGCCGCGCACAACGAGGAGCAGGCCAGCCGGCTCCAGACGTTCCTGAACGAGCTCGGCGAAGCGCCCTGAGTGCGCCGGTCGAGTGCCGCCGTCAGCGCGAGCCCGTCGCTCCCTCGCGGCCCGCGGCGCTCTTCGTCATCGCCTCCAGCATCGCCCGCATCCGCTCGTGAACGGCGTTCACGGCCTTGAGCGGCCGGATCATCACCTTGAACTCGACGATCCTGCCGTCGTCGTCACAGGTGATGAAGTCCGCACCGTTCACGACGATGCCACCCATGCGCGTCTCGAACTCGAGCACCGCGTGATGGCCGGCGAGCACCTCGCGCACGTAGCGGAAGGAGGCCCCACCTCCGCTCTCTTCGCCGCTCCCGCCGTGGTCGCCGGGAAAGGTCTGCTGGGCGGCCTGCAGGTAGAGCTTGGTGATCGCCTTCCCCTCCTGCGGCGTGAACACGACCGGCGAGTGGAAGACGACGTCGTCGTGGAGCAGCGCGTCGAGCCCGCCGGGAAGCTCACCGGCGAGGTGGCGGTGCCAATCGCGGACCGTCTGTTCGATCTTCATCCCGTCTCCTCTGGCGGCTAGAGCAGTCCCTTGCGCAGGCCGACGTCGACCTCTCCGCAGTAGCCGTAGTCGACCTTGAGGTCGTGGCCGCTCACGAAGCGGGCGGCATCGCTGTTCAGCAGGATCAGCGGCTCCGCCATCTCGGCGGCCGTCGCGTTGCGTCCGATCGGCGCCAGGAAGAACTGCTCGAGGTTCTCCTTGCCACCCACCTGGGCGTGGAAGGTCGGGAGCATCGGCGTGTCGGTGGGCGACGGAAGCAGACAGTTCATGCGGATCTCGCGCGCCACGAGCTGCGACGCCCGCAGCTTCGTGTAGACGATCAGCGCCTGCTTCGACCCCAGATAGCCGTTGGCGACGTCCGGGTTCGCCCGGCACCAGGCCACCGCCTCCTCGAAGCCGGGGGTCGCGCACAGCTCGCGCAGGCGATCCAGGTTCTTCGCGTACCCCACGCCCGCCACCGAGCTGATCAGCGCCACCGCGCCGCCCTTCGGTACCTGGGGGAGCAGCGCCTCGATGATCTGGCGCACGCCGACGAAGTTGACCGTCATCGTCGCCAGCGCGTCGAAGCGCGGCGGTCCGGGCACGCCCGCGCACACGAACAGCTTCGGGATCTCGCCGTCGATCCGGCTCACCGCGTCTCGGATCGAATCGGGGTCGGCGAGATCGACCGCGATCGCCTGCTTCACCGGAACCGCGATCTCCGCGACGTCGAGCGCGATCACCTCGGCGTCCATCTCGACCAGAGTTCGCGCGCAGGCCTCTCCCATCCCGGTGGCCGCGCCGACCACGACGCAGCGCGTTCCCTCGTAGCCCAGAATGTGTCGCACCCTCGCCTCCCGGCCGCGCCGGCCCGTCGGGGACCGGGTGCGTCCTACGCTACCGCGCCGGTTGACGGCGGACGATATCTCCATGAAAATGGAAATATGGAGAAGCAGGACGTCGTGTCTGCCCTGGCGGCGCTGGCCCAGGAGACCCGTCTCGACGTGTTCCGGCTGCTCGTGCGCGCGGGGCCCGAGGGCCTCGCCGCTGGCGAGATCGCGGAGGCGTTGGACATCCCGTCCGCCACGCTCTCCTTCCATCTGAAGGAGCTGCGCAGCGCAGGGCTGGTCGCATGCGAGCGCGCGGGGCGCAGCCGCATCTACCGCCCCGACTTCGCCGCCATGCAGTCGCTGCTGGGCTACCTGACCGAGAGCTGCTGCGGGGGGCTGCCGTCGCGCGCGGGAGCGAAGCGCTGAGGCGAGGGCCTCCTAGTTGAGGCGTCCGCGCCAGGTGCGCGCGAGATCGGCCAGGGCGCCCGAGAGCGACGCGTGGTCGCGCCGGCGCGTCGCCCGGCCCGTGTCCGAATCCTCGATCACGTAGCGGCGCGTGTCGCGCTCGTGGGTGCGCACGCGCACGGTGCGGGTCTGGTGGCGCAGGCGGGCGCCGAAGGCGAAGGGTCGGACGGCCATTCCGGATCTCCTCTGGAGGCCGCATCGGCGCGGCCCATGGAGACCGGTTCGGCGCGCCCGGCCCGATCCTTGAGCGGAATCGGCGCCTTCGTCCCAGTTTCTGCGCGCCCGTGAGGGGTCCGGCGGCGCGGGGCGGGCGACCCGGCGGAGCCGCTACCCTCGCTCGCCGCCCAGCGCGCCATCGAGACAGGAGGACCGCGGTGCAGGATTGCGTCATTTCGGGAACCGGGCTGTGGGTTCCCAACGACCGGATCTCGAACGCCGAGCTGGTGGCCTCCCTGACGGCCGCCACCGAGCGCTGGAACCTCGAGCACAAGGCCGAGATCGAGGCCGGCGTTCGCGAGCCCCGCGACCTCCCGAGCGAGCGCTTCATCGTCAAGGCCTCGGGCGTCGAGAGCCGCTACGTGATCGACCGCCGCGGCGTCCTCGACCCGGAGCGGCTCCGTCCCCACCTGCGCACGCGCGGCGAAGACGAGCCCGGGATCCAGTGCGAGATCTCGGTCGCCGCGATCCGCGGCGCCCTCGACCGGGCCGGACGCCGGCCCGAGGAGGTGGACGCCGTGCTGGTGGCCTGCTCCAACCTGCAGCGCGCCTACCCGGCGGTCGCGATCGAGGTGCAGGACGCGCTGGGCGCCTCGGGCTGGGCCTACGACCTCAACGTCGCGTGCTCCTCGGCCACCTTCGGGATCCAGGCCGCGGTGGATGCGGTCGCCCGTGGCCACGCGCGCTGCGCAGTGGTCGTGAACCCGGAGCTCACCTCGGGCCACACCAACTTCGAGCTCCGCGACTACCACTTCATCTTCGGCGATGCGTGCACCGCCGTCGTGATCGAGCCGGCGGCGACGTGCGCGGTGGAGGGCGCCTTCGAGGTGCTCGGCACGCGCCTCGCGACGCGCTTCTCGAACAACATCCGCAACGACTTCGGCTTCCTCAACCGCTGCGAGGACGAGCCGCGCGAGCCCCACGAGCTCCTGTTCCGCCAGAACGGCCGCAAGGTGTTCCGCGAGGTGTGTCCGATGGTGGCGGAGCTGATCACCGACCACCTGCGCGAGCTCGGCCTCGAGCCGTCGCAGCTCAAGCGGATGTGGCTGCACCAGGCGAATCTCGCGATGAACCAGCTGATCGCGAAGACGGTGCTCGGACGACCCGCCGGACCCGACGAGGCGCCCGTGATCCTGGACGAGTTCGCGAACACGAGCTCGGCCGGCTCGGTGATCGCCTTCCATCGCCACCAGGGCGACCTGGCGCCGGGCGACCTGGGCGTGCTGTGCTCCTTCGGCGCCGGCTACTCGATCGGCAGCGTGGTGCTGCGCCGGCGCTGAGAGCGATCTTCGCGCGCGATCCTTCGGCCGGGGCGGCGATCGCCGCCCCGACTCGAGAGACCGCTAGCGCCGGCTCTGCGCCTCGTTCACGCGGATGCTGCGACCGCCGAGGTCGCTGCCGTCGAGACCGCGGATCGCCTCGTCGGCGGCGCTCGCCTCGCTCATCTCCACGAAGGCGAAGCCTCGCGGGCGACCGGTCTCCCGGTCCGTGATCACCGCCACCGAGTCGACGGTGCCATAGCGACCGAAGGCCTCCTGGAGCTCTTCCTCGGTGCTCGAAAAGGGGAGGTTTCCTACATACAGCTTCTTGCTCACTCGTTCGTCCTGTTGCCCGGGTCTCTAGGGAGAGCGGGCTCTCTTGCCCCGTCGGGTTGCGGTCTCGGTCGATCCGAGTCCATGCACCCGGGGGCTTCGCGTTCGCTCGGTCCCTCGTGGATCGAGCAGGAGAGGCGGTTTGGGGGACCTCACGGTCCATCCGTATGGGCCTCTCGGGGCCGGAACGTAGGTGAGCGTCGGCCCCCGTGCAAGCGGCGCGCCCCGCGTCACTCCGGATCGAGTCGGATCATCACCGGATCGCGGCGCCACAGCCAGCCGAGCACGCGGTCGAGGAGGCCATACTTCTCGCGGAACAGGCGGTCGACGCGCCCGTGCGCGCCGCCGTCCCAGATCTCGGCCTCGTAGCGCTGGTCGCGGCCGTCGCGGTGGATGAGCACCTCGGGATTCTCGCGCAGCGCACCGAGCCAGAGCCGGTCGGGCTTCTCGGCGCGGATCCACGCGCTCGGCGGATCGTCGACGATCAACACCCGGGCGAAGTGGTCGAAGGAGGCGGCGGTCGCCTGGGTGTGCAGGGTCACGACCTCGACGTTTCGCTCGAGCCAATGGTGTCCCGCGTAGGCGAGGGTCACGAACAGTCCGAGCCCGAGGATGCTCTTTCGCGAGGCCATTGGCGTCGCTCCCAGGGGCAGCAGCAGTCCCCTCTCGAATGGATCGGCGAACCGCGCGCTGGAGGTGAGCGCGACCGCCCCCGGGGCCGGCGGCGTGCCAGACGGCTAGGCTCGCCGCGTGAAGCGTTCCGACCTCGAGCTGCCCGACGCCCCGATCGACCGCCTGGTCGGCCCGATCGGACGTTTCCTGCACGTACAGGCCGCCAGCGGCGTGGTTCTGCTCGCGGCGGCCGCCGCGGCGCTCGCGATCGCCAACTCGCCCTGGGCAGACGGCTTCGAGGCCCTGTGGAAGACCCACCTGGTGGTGGGGCTGGGCGACTGGGTGCTCGACCACTCCCTGCGACACTGGGTCAGCGACGGCCTGATGGCGGTCTTCTTCTTCGTCGTCGGTCTCGAGGTGAAGCGCGAGATCGCGCTCGGCGAGCTGCGCGAGCCCCGCCAGGCGGTCCTCCCCGTCGCCGCCGCGATCGGCGGAATGGTCGTCCCGGCGGCGCTCTACCTGGCCCAGATCGAAGGCGACGCGTCCCGCGGCTGGGGAATTCCGATGGCCACGGACATCGCCTTCGTGGTCGGCTGCCTGGCCGTGCTCGGCTCGCGCATCCCCTCCGGACTGCGCGTGATGCTGCTCTCGGTCGCGATCGTCGACGACATCGGCGCGATCCTGGTGATCGCGATCGGCTACACGGCCCACCTCTCGCTGGGCGCGCTCGCCGTCGCTGCCGTCGGCCTGGCCGCGGTCGTCGGCCTGCGCTTCGCGGGGGTGCGCTCGATCGCGGTCTACACCGTCGTAGGTATCGTCGTGTGGGTGGCGTTCCACGAGTCCGGCGTCCACGCGACGATTGCCGGCGTGCTGCTCGGGCTGCTCACGCCGACCCGTCCGCGGGTCCCCGAGGCGCTGGCCGCCGACATCGTCCGCCGCGCCAGCGACCTCTGGTTCGGCGACGAGTCCTCGCCCTCGCCCGCCGAGCGCGCCTCGGTGGCGGAGGCCGCGCGCGAATCGGTGGCACCGCTGGTGCGGATCGAGCGCGCGCTCCACCCCTGGTCGGCGTTCGTGGTGATGCCGATCTTCGCCCTGGCGAACGCGGGGGTGGCGATCCGCGGCTCCCTGCTGACCGAGCCGGTCGCCCTGGCGATCGGCATCGGCCTGGTGATCGGCAAGCCGATCGGGATCCTGGGCATGAGCTGGCTCGCGGTGCGCACGGGGCTCGCTAGGCTTCCCGAGGGCGTGGACTGGGCCGCGCTGCTGGGCGGCGGTGTGCTTTCGGGAATCGGCTTCACGATGTCGCTGTTCATCGCCGGCCTCGCCCTCGACGCGGCGCAGCTCGACGCGGCAAAGACGGGCGTGCTCGCGGCGTCCCTGGTGGCGGGCGCCCTCGGCATGGCGATCCTGTTCTGGCGCTTCCCGACGCCGCAGGCCGCCGACTGACCCGCGCTGCGCTCAGCAGTGGTTGCGCAGCATCAGCTCCTTGGGATGGGGCTCGAGGTAGGTCTGCCCGGCGAGGTAGCCCACGGCCAGGCCTCGCGTGTGATGGCGGATCAGCGTCACCGGCACCACCAGCGGCACCAGGCCGCGCCGGTAGTCGTCGATCACGCCCGAGAGCTCCGCGCGCGACGCCGTGTCGAGGTCGCGCTTGAAGTAGCCCGCACAGTGCTGGAGCACGTTCGCGTTGCGGCCGCGCGTCGCGGTCCGGGCCAGTGCCGCCATGAACTCGGCGGTGTAGTGCTCGCGAAACGACGCGCGCGACGTCTGGGCGACGGCCGCCACCCGGCGGCCGAGCGCGCGATAGGCGTCGGGGGAGTGCGCCATCAGCTGGAGCTTGTGAGCGGTGTGGAAGGCCACGACCCGCGACCGGCTCCAGCGACCGTGGAACAGCTCGCGGAGCCGCGCGTAGGCGAACACCCGCTCGATGAAATTCTCGCGCAGGACCGGGTCGTGGAGCCGACCCTCCTCCTCCACCGGAAGATGGGGGAACGCTTCGCGCAGGGCCCGCGCGTAGATGCCCGCGCCGTCGCGCTTCGGCACGGTGTGGGCGTCGTAGACCTTCACCCGCGTCATGCCGCAGCTCGGAGAGTCCTTCTTCAGCACGTAGCCGCACAGCTCCAGGGCGCGCAGCCCGCGCAACCGATGGGCGGCGAAGCGCGAGAGCGCGCGCGTGTGATCGCGCCCGCTGGCGATCTCCACCAGACGCACGCCGCCGGCGTCGCGCACCAGGCGCATCGGCGGCCGCGGCACGCCCAGGCCGGCCTCCAGCTCCGGGCACACCGGCACCCACTCGACGAAACCGCCGAGCACGTCGGTCGCGAAGCGGTCGCGCTTGTGTCCGCCGTCGTAGCGCACCGCCTGCCCGAGCAGGCACGAGGACACGCCGAGCCGGATCGGGCGCTCGCCGGGGGCGGAGCCGCTCACGGCGCTGCTCCCTCGCGCACGCTCCGGTAGCGCTCGAGCGCCTCCTCGCGGCGCTCACCGTGATCGATGATCGGGCGGGGATAGTCACCGCGGAACAGCTCGTCCCCGGGCTCGTGCACGCGCGCGCCGGGCAGTCCGCGCAGCTCGGGCACCCAGCGCCGCACGTAGTCCCCCTCCGGATCCCAGCGAAGCCCCTGGGAGATCGGATTGAAGATCCGGAACCAGGGCTGAGCGTCGGTGCCCGTGGAGGCGCACCACTGCCAGCCGCCGTTGTTCGAGGCGGGGTCGCCGTCCACCAGCCGAGCGAAGAACCAGGCTTCGCCAGTGCGCCAGTCGATCAGCAGATCCTTGGTCAGGAAGCTGGCGACGACCATCCGCACGCGGTTGTGCATCCAGCCGGTCGCGAGCAGCTGACGCATGCCGGCGTCGACGATCGGGTACCCGGTCCGCCCGTCGCACCAGGCGGCGAAGCCCTCGGCGTCGTCGTTCCAGGCCAGCGCATCGTACTCGCGGCGGTAGCTCCCGCCGAGCACGCGCGGATGCTCCTCGAGGATGGCGGCGTAGAACTCGCGCCACACCAGCTCGTCGAGCCACTTGCCGACGCCGCGGCGCAGCGCGGGCTCGGCGGCGGCCGCCTCCTCGCCCGCGGCGAGGCACTGGCGGATCGAGAGCGTGCCGAAGCGCAGGTGGGGCGACAGGCGCGAGGTGCCGTCGCGATCGGGTCGGTCGCGATCGACGTGGTAGCGCTCGGCCGCCCCGCCCAGGAAGCCGCGCAGGCGGCGCTGCGCGGCCTCTTCCCCCGCGGTCGGCAGCCCGAGCTCTCCGTCGAGCGCGAACAGGGACGCCGCCTCGGGCACGGGGTCGGCCTGGTAGCCGGGGATCGGCCCGGGCAGCGGGCGCATCCGCACCGGATGGCGCGGGTCCTCGCGCCAGCGCTTCCACCAGGCATTGCGGTACGGCGTGTACACCGCGTAGGGTCCCCCGTTGCGCGTGCGCACCTCCCCGGAGCGGAAGACGACGTGGTCGTCGGCCTCGATCACCCGGACCCCCCGCTTCTCGGCGGCGCGTCGCACGGTGGTGTCGCGGCGGCGGGCGAAGGGCGAGGTCCCGGCGTTGAAGGAGAGCCATTCGGCGCCTGTCTCGTCGAGCAGTCGCGGCAGCACCAGCTCCGGACGGCCCCGGCGCACCAGGAGCGGGATGCCGCGCCGGCGCAGCTCGGCGGCGAGCCTCGCGAGCGCGTCGAGCAGGAACCGGGTGCGCGGCTGGGAGCGCGCGTTCGCCAGGCGCGGGTCGAGCACGAAGACGGGAAGCCAGCGATCGGCGCGTGCGGCCAGGGCGCCGAGGGCCGTGTTGTCGCGCAGCCGCAGATCGTTGCGGAACCAGTGCAGAGCGCGAGTCAAGGCAGCCGTGCGGACGGCGGCGCTGGAGCGGGCTCCTCGAGCAGACGCTCGATCGCCGCGACCAGCTCCTCCGAGTCGGGCCAGACCGGGGGCGAGAAGCGCTGCACCACGCGACCGCTCCGGTCGACGAGGTACTTCTGGAAGTTCCACTGCACCGGTCCGCCCACGGGCTCGGGCAGCGAGGTCAGGTAGAAATAGACGGGGTGCACGTCGTCCCCGCGCACGTGCACCTTCGAGAACATCGGGAACTCGACTCCGTAGTTCTCCTTGCAGAAGGCGCCGATCTCGGCGTCGTCGCCCGGCTCCTGCTCCCGGAAGTCGTTCGACGGGAAGCCCAGCACGCTGAAGCCCCGCTCCCGATAGCGCTCGTACAGGGCCTCGAGAGCCTCGTACTGCGGCGTGAAGCCGCACTTCGAAGCGGTGTTCACCACGAGCAGCACCTGGCCGCGGTAGTCGGCGAGCGGCTCGACCTCCCCCGCGAGGCGGCGCGCCTCGAGGTCGAGAAAGGACGCGGGGCGGGCGTCCTCGGCCGGCACCGGGCCGGCGAGCAGCGCGGCGAGCAGGATCGACGGTCCGACGAGGGTGAACGGGCGGCGCACGGCGGGACTCCCGAGGCGAGGAACGCGACCAATCTAGCCCGCGCGCCGAGGCGCGCCCTCGGCCGCCTCGGCCCGGCTCCAGTCCTCCACGCGCCGCCACAGGTCGCGCCGCTCGACCTCGCTCTCGCGCGTGAAGGGCAGCCAGGCGGTGCCGCGCGGCGCGCGATCGAAGAAGAACTGCCCGCTCTGCCGAGCTCCGGCGCGCGACGCCGCGAGCCAGACGATCGTGTCGGCGCCCTCGGCGGGTGTGCGCAGGATCGCCCGCGTGATGCGGTGGAACGACGGCAGCGCCTCGCGAACCCCGGCGGTGTCGGCCCAGCCGGGATGCATCGCGTTCACCACCACCCCCGCCTCGCGCAGCTCCTCGGCCCAGAGGCGCGCCAGCACCACCTGAGCGCGCTTCGCTTCGGCGTAGGCGGTGACACCGTCGAAGGGCCGATCCCGCCACTGCGGGTCCTCGAGCTGGAGTCGGCGCGTGTACATCCCGCCCGAGGACACCCACACGACGCGCGCATCCTCGGCCGCCTCCAGGGCGGGGCGCAGCAGGCTCGTCAGGAGATGAGGGCCCACCACGTGCGTCGCCAGCGTGCGCTCGAGGCCTTCGGCCGTCTCGCCGCGTTCGGTGAACAGGGAACCGGCGTTGTGCACCAGCACGGAGACGGGCTCCTTGGCCAGCTCCGGCGCGACGGCGCGGATCGCCGCCAGGTGCGAGACGTCCAGCACGACCAGATCGACGCCCGGATTGCCGGTCTGCCCGCGAATGCGATCGCGAGCGGCTTCACCGCGCTGCCGGTCGCGGCACAGGAGCACGACGCGCGCGCCGAGGTCGGCGAGGGCCAGTGACGTCTCGTAGCCGAGCCCCGCGTTCGCGCCCGTCACCAGACAGCGACGCCCGCCGAGATCGACCTCGAGGTCCTCGGGATCGAAGCCGAGGGAGTGGACGCGGAAGCCCGTGCGATCGAAGGACGCGACCACGGTCGGATCGAGCAGGTGCGAGAGCACGCGGCCGGCGAACGACGCGAGGGGCGAGGCGGGCACGCTCTCGGCGATCGCCGGCGCCTCGGGAGCGAGGGCCGCGAGCACGTCGTCGACCGGCGCGTGATCGCCCGCCTCGCGACTGGTGTAGCGATAGGCGAGCGCGCCATCGGGGCGGATCACGAACACCCCACCGAGCTGCCAGGGGTCGCCCTGCACACCCGTCTGGCGCGACCCTCCGAGCAGGGCGCGCAGCGCGTTGCGCGGCAGCCGCGGCGACAGAAGCTCGACGCGACCACGCCGCAGCCCGGCGGCGCGGTAGGCGCGAAGCTCCGGGTCGACGAATAGCGGACCGTCGAGAGCGAAGTCCTCGCGGAAGGCCGCGGCGAAGCTTCGGCTCCCGTTGCCGACGATCACCAGCTCGGCGCCCCGCTGGCGGATCTCGTCGCTGCGCTCGCGCAACTGCGCGACCTGCTCTCGGCAGAAGATTCAGCCGAAGTGGCGCAGAAACACCAGGACGACCGGCCGCTCGCGCCAGGTGCTGCCCAGCGCGACGCGCTGGCCGTCCCAGCTCTCGAGCTCGATCCCGGCCAGCCGGGTGGACGTCCGCATCGGCAGCCTCCAGGTTCCGCCCCGGGGACTGTAGCGGCGGCCGGCGCGCCCGCCGGCCGCCCCCCGGCGAGCCAGGACGAGCGAACTCGTGGATAATGCCGCCCATGGCAGACCTCATCCTCCACCACTACGACCTGTCCCCCTACTCCGAGAAGGTCCGGCTGATGTTCGGACTCAAGGGTCTGGACTGGCGCTCGGTCCAGATCCCGATGGTGATGCCGAAGCCCGACTACACCGAGCTCACGGGCGGCTACCGCCGCACCCCGTCGCTCCAGATCGGCGCGGACGTCTACTGCGACTCGAAGATGTGCGCCCAGGTGCTCGAGCAGCTGCACCCCGAGCCGAGCCTCTTCCCCGGCGGCGACGAGGCGACCGTCTGGGGTCTGTCGCGCTGGGCGGAGACCGGCTTCCTGATGGCGGTGCTGGTGTTCTTCGGCGAGGGCGGGCTGTTCGACGAGACGTTCGTCGAGGACCGCAAGAAGATGGTCCCCACCCTCGACCTGGAGCGGGTGAAGCCGATCGTCCCGGCGAAGAAGCTCCAGCTCGCCCAGAACCTCGATCGCCTCGAACGCCAGCTCGCCGACGGCCGCGCCTTCCTGCTGGGCGCGGCGCCCTCGCTCGCCGATCTCTCCGCCTATCACACCACGGCCTTCCTCCAGGCGCACCCGAAGACGGCGCCGATGCTCCGGCCGCTCACCCGACTGCGCGCCTGGCTCGACCGGGTCGCCGCGATCGGTCACGGCGACCGCAAGGAGCTCGACGCCGCCGATGCGATCGCGATCGCCCACGACGCCGTGCCCGTACCGTTCACCGGCGAGCCGGCTTCCCTGCCCGAGGGCCTGGTCTACGGCGACGCGGTGGTCGTGGTGCCCGAGGAGATCGGACCGGTGACCGTCGCGGGGACGCTCGTCGAGTCGGGCGTGCACGAGATCGCCATCCGCCGCCGCAGCGAGCGCGCGGGCGATCTGGTCGTGCACTTCCCGCGCGAGGACTACCTCGTCGTCGCCAGCTGAGGCGCGGCACCGACGCCCGGGCCCAGCGCGGCCTCAGGACAGGAGCACCCCGTGACCGAATGTGCCGACTTCCGGGTCCGCCGCGACGATCTGCGCGCGACCCGCCTGGTGATCGACGACGCCGAGCGGCTCGCGCCCGGCCCCGGGCAGGCGCTTCTGCGCGTCGACCACTTCGCCTTCACCGCCAACAACATCACCTACGCCGTCGCCGGCGACCTGCTCGACTACTGGCGCTTCTTCCCCGCCGAGGAGGGCTGGGGGCGGATCCCGGTCTGGGGCTTCGCCGACGTCGTGGCGTCGCAGTGCCCCGGGCTCGATCTCGGAAGGCGTTTCTACGGCTACTACCCGATGTCCACCCATCTGCTCGTCGAGCCGGTGAAGGTCGGGGCGACGGGCTTCAGCGACGGCTCCGAGCACCGACGCACGATGGCCGCCCCCTACAACTCCTACCGCGACACGGCCGCCGATCCGGCCTACCGCGCGGACGGCGAGCCGGCGCAGATGGTGCTCCAGCCGCTCTTCACCACCGCGTTCCTGATCGACGACTTCCTGGCCGAGAGCGACTTCTTCGGGGCGCACACCGTGGTGCTCTCGAGCGCGTCGAGCAAGACTGCCTTCGGCCTGGCCTTCCAGCTGGCCCGGCGCGGCGGCGTGGAGGTGGTGGGCCTCACGTCGCCGGGGAACCTCGCCTTCGTGGAGAGCCTCGGCTGCTACGACCGCGCCCTGCCCTACGACGAGGTCGCCACCCTCGACGCGAGCCGGCCGGCCGTGTTCGTGGACATGGCGGGCAACGGCGCCGTGCAGAGCGCCGTGCACCACCACTTCGGCTCCAGCCTCGTGCACAGCGCGACCGTCGGGATGACGCACTGGGAGCAGGGAAAACGGGAGAGCGACCTGCCCGGCGCCGCTTCCGCCTTCTTCTTCGCCCCCGCGCGGGTGCAGAAGCGAGTTGCCGATTGGGGCGCCGCCGGCTTCCAGGATCGCACGGCCGCGGCCTTCGCCTCCTTCCGCGGCTCGTCCGACCGGGCCCTGCGCGTGGTGCGCGGTGGCCGCGCCGACGTGGAGCAGGTGTACCGGGACACCCTCGAGGGACGCGCCGAGCCCGAGGTCGCCCAGGTCCTCAGCCTCCAGGAGCCCTAAGATCCGCGCCGCGGCCGGCCGATGGGACCGGCATGGTCCGTATGCTCAGCCTGCTCGCGGCTTGCCTGTTGGCGACCGGCTGCTTCGCCTTCGACGAGATCGACAAGGGCATGGCAACTCTCGACAAGGGTCCGAAGGAGAAGCCCGCCGCCGCGCAGGCCGGCAAGCCGGCTCCCGGCGAGGAGGGCAAGCCCTCGCCCCAGGCCTGGTGGGCTTCGGCGCACAGCCTGAACCAGGGTCCCTCGGAGGCCGCCGAGGCCGACGCGGCCGATCCGAGCACCCCGGTCAGCTGCCGGGTCGGCGGCTCGACGCGCTTCATGCGGCGCGGCGACTGCCTCTCCCAGGGAGGTCAGCCGCGATGAGGGAACGCAACACCGGCGAGAGGCGGCGCAGCCCGCGCTTCCGCTCGCGCTTCGACGCGCTGATCGCCGCCGGCGCCCAGGAGGGCGCGGGGACCCTCGCCGAGATCTCCTACTCCGGAGCCCGCCTCGACGAGACGTCGCTCAAGCCGCCGGTGGGAACGGAGGTGCGTCTGTACGTGTTCGTCCAGCCCGTCTCGCCCTTCGAGATCGAGGGCGTCGTCACGCGCCACACGGAGTCCGGATTCGCGGTGGCCTACGAGCTCTTCGACGCCGAGATCCGCCGGCTGGTGGACGACGTGACCGCCCTGGTCGCTCCCGCGGCCAGCTGATGCTCCTCGTCGATCCGGGGCTCCCTGCGGGCCCCGGCGAGTGCTAGTCCTTGTAGATCAGGCGCGTCAGCGATTCGGCCACGCAGCCCGGCTTGTCCTCGCCCTCGATCTCGATCGTCACGACCTGCTTCAGCTGGAGCGTGTTGGGCGCCTTCTGCTCGACGGATTCCAGTCTGCGGCGTGCCCGGACGCGGGAGCCCACCTTCACCGGGCTGGGGAAGCGCACCTTGTCGAGGCCGTAGTTCACGCCCATCACCATGCCCTCGTAGGCCTTCGGCGCCACCGGCGGAATCTTGCCGCCGAGATAGGGGAGCAGGGACAGCGTCAGGAAGCCGTGGGCGATCGTGACCTTGTAGGGCGAGAGCTTCGCCGACTTCTCCGGGTCGACGTGGATGAACTGATGGTCGAGGGTCGCGTTGGCGAAGAGGTTGATTCGGTCCTGATCCACGACGAACCAGTCCCCCACGCCCTCCTCGGATCCGACGTGCTTCTTCCACAGCTCCAGAGCGTTGGTCGCGTGACTCATCTCAGTCTCCTCTCGATCGGGTTGGGGTTCCGTTCGCACAGCCGAACACGTTCTCCGGGTCGACGGCGCGCTTGAGCGACTCGCGCCAGGCGAGCGCGGTCTCGGAGAGGACCGCGGGCAGGAAGCGCTGGCGCAGCTTTCCGATGCCGTGGTGGTGGGAGAGCGACCCGCCCGAGCGCAGGATCTCCTCCCGGGCCGCGCGCTCCATCTCGGCGTAGACCTGGCTCGCGTCCTCGACCCCGCGGTGGTAGATGGCGAAGTAGAAGTAGACGCACACGCCCGTGTCGTAGAGCTGCGTCACCCGCGCGCTCACGAAGGGGCGCCCGGGCAGCCCGCGCTTGGCGTGCTCCTGCCACAGCCGCTGGCGGACGTTCTGCACCATGGAGACGCACTCCGTCCAGGAGACGGTCGTCTCGAAGGACTCGGCCAGGATGTAGTGGCGCATCATGAAGTCGCGGATGTAGGCGATCGCGAAGGTGAGCGCGTAGCCGCGGCGGCCGTTCTCCGCGCCGCCCTTCATGCCGCGGCGGCGCTTCGCCAGCCCGTAGACCGAGCGCTCCTGGCGGGCGACCTCCTCGGCGCTGCCCTCGAAGAGCAGCGTGCACGCCACCATCCGATCGACCTGGAAGCCGGCCAGGCGCGTCACCACCCACTTCTCGATCCGGCTCTTCGCGACGGCGAGGCCGCGCTTGCGCGGCTTCAGCGCCTGGCCGAACTGGAACTGGAGGTTGTCCATCAGCCGGATGCTGGCGGGCACCACCCCCGAACGCTGGACGTCGCGCAGGAAGGCGAAGCCGGACTCGAAGTCGCGGAACACGACGGAGCCGTGCTTCTGGACCGCGGGCCGCGGGACGATCCTCACCACCGCGCTCGTCACCACGCCCAGGCGCCCCTCGGAGCCGAGCAGCCAGCGGGCCGGGTCCCCGCCGATCGACTCGCGAGGGAAGGCGGTGTCGCGCCGGAGCGTTCCCGAGGCGGTCACCGCCGTGATGCGGAGCACCAGATCCTCGATGTTCCCGTAGCGGTTCTTCTTCATGCCGCTGGCGTGGGTGGCCACCCAGCCGCCCAGCGTGGAGAGCTCGTAGCTGTCGGGCTCGTGACCCAGGGTGAAGCCGTGGCGTCCCAGCACCTCGGCGATCTCGCGCCCGTTGGCGCCCGCCTCGATGCACGCGCTGCGGTTCTCCGGATCGATCCAGCGCACGCGGTTCATGCGCCGCAGGTCGAGCGACGTGATGCAGCGGCGCTCGGCGTCCGGGCAGTGCAGGGCGAGGGAGACGTTGGTACCGCCGCCGTAGGGAATCAGGCAGACCCCGTGGCGGGCCGCACTGGCCACCAGCGCGGCCACCTGCTCCTCGCTCTCGGGCCAGACGACCAGATCGGGCACGCGCCCGAGCCGGCCGTACTTGATCGCCCACATCTCCTCCTGGGTGTGGCCGTGGCCGTGGCGCAGCCG